>NZ_JBVVOL010000003.1:0-232628 GCF_055810895.1 Formivibrio sp. oc-25
AGGTAGTAATGCAGGTCAGAGCCGCAGATGCCGCCGGCACCGATGCGCACCAGTACCTGGTCATCCTTCATTTCTGCAACCGGCACATTCTCGATGCGCAGGTCTTTTTCTTCATGCAATACGCAGGCTTTTGCTTCCATTTCGATTCCTATTCCTACCCAAAGATGGGACGAACCTGTTCCAGTAGGCGAGCGAGCCAAAGCAGGTGGCAGGAGGCCGGCGCACAGGAACCGGAATGGACATGTAAGTCCATGAGGACGACCCGAAGGTAGCTCCTTTTGCGGGTTCCGAGCACCGCCCGATGCCGCGCAGCAAATCCCTGTGGGGACTGCCAGATGCGAAGGCGCAGCCGCCTAATGAGTCAGGTTTAAACGCAGCTGGTCAGCCCGCCATCCACATACAGCACATGGCCGTTCACGAAATCGGCAGCTTCGGAGGCCAGGAAAATGGCAGCACCGGTCAGTTCCTTGACATTGCCCCAGCGGCCGGCCGGCGTGCGCTTGCATAGCCAGCCCGAGAATTCTTCGTTGTCGACCAGCGGTTTGGTGAGTTCAGTCACGAAATAGCCAGGGGCGATACCGTTGATTTGCAGACCATGCTTGGCCAGGTCGGTACACAAGCCCTTGGTGAACATGGCCACGGCGCCCTTCGAGGCTGCATAGGGGGCGATTGAAGGGCGGCCCAGCATGCTTTGAACCGAGCAGATATTGATGATCTTGCCCTTCTGGCGCGGGATCATGTGCTTGGCCACGGCTTGCGAGACGTGGAAAACGCTGGAGAGATTCACGTCGATGATGGCATTCCAGTCGCTGACCGGGAAATCTTCGATCGGTGCGCGGCGCTGGATGCCGGCGTTGTTCACCAGAATGTCGATGGCACCGAAATCCTGTTCGATTTGGGCGATTGCGCTAGCCACTTCATCATGCTGGGTAACGTCGAATACGGCGAATTCTGCCTTGAGGCCGGCGGCATTGAGCTTCTCTGCCGCCGATTTTGCGCGGGATTCATCGCGATCATTGATGACAACGGTGGCGCCGGCTTCAGCCAGGCCTTGCGCCAAGGCAAAGCCGATGCCTTGCCCCGATCCGGTGATCAGCGCGCGACGACCTTGCAGGTTGAACATTTGAGCTCCGATAGCCATGGGGTATTTCTCCTGAACTGTTGAATGAAAAATTTGAGGCATGTCTTGCGAGACATGCATGGGTTGGTGTGAGTTATACGGCCAGGGCCATGCGGCAAGCCAATAGCCTTTTCTGATCTTTGTTATCAAAAATCGTGATAAGGTGAAAATCACGCTGGAAACACATGCTGTCGGGAGTTCATCACATGGAACTGAAACTGTTGCGCTCGTTCGTGGTGCTGTCGGAAGAGTTGCATTTTGGCCGGGCGGCCGAGCGCCTGTGCATCGTCCAGCCGGCCTTGAGCATGCAGATCAAGACGCTGGAATCTGAACTAGGTGTCTCGCTGTTTGATCGGGACAGGCACAAGGTCGAGCTGAGCATGGCCGGGCGGATTTTCCTGCCGGAAGCGCGCGCTACGCTGGCACAGGCGCAACGAGCCGTGCAACGGGTGCAGTCAGCCGATAGTGGTGAAATCGGCCAGATCCGGCTGGGTTTTGTTTCCTCGCTGCTGCCCAATTACCTGCCACGCCTGATCCGCACCCTGCATGCGCGCTACCCACTGATCGAACTGGACATGAAAGACATGCCTTCGCCGGACCAACTGCTGGCACTGCGTGAAAATCGCATCGATTTTGGCTTCGTACGTCTGCCGATCGAGGATCGTTGGGTGGAAACGGCGCAGGTGCTGGATGAACCGTTTATTGTGGCCATGCCGCAGTACCACCCGCTTGAGAATCTGCATGCGATCACCCCACGTGATCTGGCCGACTACCCGGCCTTTGTCCTGGCGCGCCGTTTTGCGCCCGGTTTTTACGATGGCCTGATCGTGGCGCTGAAGCAGAGCGGACTCAATCTGCAGGTGATTCAGGAGTTGGGCGAATTCACCACCATGCTGGCGCTGATTTCGGCCGGGATGGGAATTGGCATACTGCCAGGGCTGGCATTGACCACACCACCGGCAGGCGTCACCGTGCGCGAACTTTTACTGCCGGGACATCGTTCCTGCATCGGCCTGGCCTGGTCCGGACAGGAAACCGCGATCAAGCGTACTTTTTTCAAGGTGGCGATAGATTTGGCCTGACGAGGCATTTGCTTGTCGGGCTCACTAAGCCCGCATGCGCTATTCCGCTCGGGTGGTTTTTTTGCTACAATAGCGCGATTCCCGGATATGTCAGGGATGTGCTTTCAAATGGGCGCACGCAGTTGCAGCCCATTTTTTGTTTGTATCGACCGAGTGAGTTATGGCGAACAATTTGCAATCGCTGCTGGAAAAGACATTGTCGGGCATGGGCTATGAACTCGTGGAGCTTGAGTTTGGTAGTCGTGGCCTGTTGCGTATTTTTATCGACAAGCCCGAAGGTATCTCCATTGACGATTGTGTCGAGGTGAGTAACCACCTGACGCGCCTGTTCATGGTGGAAAACATCGATTATGAACGGCTGGAAGTTTCCTCGCCCGGTCTTGATCGCCCCTTGAGAACCCCGGAGGCCTTTGTGCGCTTTGCCGGTGAAATGGTCAAGGTCAAGTTGCGCGTGCCGCTGGAAGATCGTCGCCGTCATTTTGTCGGCAAGCTCGAAGGTCTGGTTGATGGTGATGTGGTGGTTGATGTGGAAGGCGAAGTACTGCGCTTTCCGCGCCAGACCGTGGATAAGGTTCGCCTGGAACCGCAGATCGGCAAGCCGGCGCCGGTTCGCAAGAAGAAGTAATTGGATGCGTTGAATCAGGCGGCCTGAGTCGCCCGGAGGTGTGTAAAAAATGAATCGTGAAATTCTGGTGCTAGTTGATGCGCTGGCTCATGAGAAAAACGTGGATCGCGAGATCGTGTTTGGTGCGCTGGAAATCGCTTTGGCGTCGGCCACCAAGAAACGCTTCGATGATGAAGTGGAAGTGCGCGTTTCCATTGATCGCGATACGGGCGAATACCGCTCATTCCGAGTCTGGACCGTGGTTGAGGATAATGATCACGAAGAGCCTTCTCGCCAGATCGCGCTGACCGATGTGGGTGATTATGATGCCAAGCTCAAGCTGGGCGACACCTGGGAAGTCGAGCTCGAGCCGATCGAATTTGGCCGTATCGGTGCGCAGGCTGCCAAGCAGGTCATTCTGCAGCGCATCCGCGATGCCGAGCGCGAGCAGAACCTGAATGATTTCCTGCAGCGCCGCGAACATATCGTATCGGGCACGATCAAGCGCCTTGAGCGCGGTAATGCCATCATCGAAATCAATGGCAAGCTGGAAGCCCTGCTGCCGCGCGAGCACATGATCCCGAAGGAAAACCTGCGCGTGGGCGACCGCGTGAAAGCGTTCCTGCTGCGCATCGATCGTCTCGGCCGCGGCCCGATGCTGGTGCTTTCGCGTACCGCACCGGAGTTCATGGCCAAGCTGTTCGAGCTGGAAGTGCCGGAAATTGAAAATGGCCTGATCGAGCTCAAGGGCGTGGCACGTGATTCAGGCATGCGCGCCAAGATTGCCGTGAAATCCAATGACCCGCGTGTCGATCCGCAGGGCACCTGCATCGGCGTGCGCGGATCGCGCGTGAATGCAGTCAGCAATGAACTTGCCGGTGAGCGCGTGGATATCGTGCTGTGGTCGCATGATCCGGCTCAGTTCGTGATTAACGCCCTGTCCCCGGCTGAAGTCAGCTCGATCCTGATCGATGAAGACAATCACAGCATGGATGTGGTTGTTGATGAGGATAACCTGGCCATGGCGATTGGCCGTGGTGGTCAGAACGTGAAGCTGGCTTCCGAGTTGTCGGGCTGGAAGCTCAATATCATGACGGTCGATCAGGCCGAGCAGAAGCACCAGGAAGAATTCGACGGTGTGCGCAAGATGTTCGCAGAAGCGCTGGATGTCGATGATGACGTGGCTGATGTGCTGGTGCAGGAAGGCTTCACCACACTGGAAGAGGTGGCCTATGTGCCGCTCAATGAAATGCTGGAAATTGAAGCATTTGACGAGCAGACCGTGAATGAATTGCGCGCACGTGCGCGTGATGCGCTCTTGACCCGTGCGATTGCGCTGGAAGAAAAACTCGAGCATCAGGCTGAAGACCTGAAAACGCTCGAAGGAATGACTGTGGAGCTTGCGGCGCAATTGGCCGAGCACGAGATCCGCACCCGTGACGACCTTGCCGAACTGGCCGTGGATGAGCTCATGGAAATGACCGGCATCAGCGAAGAGGCCGCCAAGCAACTCATCATGAAGGCGCGCGAACATTGGTTCGCTTGAGCGTCAGGGAGGACAAGGTATGAGTGAAATGAATGTGAGCCAGTTTGCAGCGGAGCTGAAAATGCCGCCGCAAGAGCTCTTGGAACAACTGCGTGCGGCCGGTGTGGACAAGCGCAGCGAGAATGATCTGCTTGCCCCGCAGGACAAGGCACGTCTGCTCGAGCATCTGAAGCAAAAGCATGGCAGCGCCAGCAATGCAGAAAAGGCAAAAATCACTTTGACGCGCAAGCAGACTACTGAAATCCGCAAGACCGATGCGACCGGCAAGGCCAAGACCATCCAGGTTGAAGTGCGCAAGAAGCGCATTGTGGTGGCGCCGGAGGTTGGCTCTGGTTATAGCGGTGCGGCGCCGGTAGGTGGTTCGACGGTGATTGACGAAGCCGAGCGTCTGGCCCGTGAAGCCGATGCCCGCCGCCAGAGCGAGCTGTTTGCTCGCCAGGCAGCAGACATGCGCGCACGTCAGGAGCGCGAAGTTCGCAAGGCTGAGCCGGTTGTTCCGGCCGCAGCGCCAGCCCCTGAGGTTGTGCCGGTTGAAGCTGCTGTAGTGCCTGAGGTACAGCCAGCATCCATAACGGTTGAAAAGGCCGTTGAGCCGGTTCCGCAGGTTGCCAAGCCAGCACCGGAAAAGGCGCCTGCAACCGCACCGGTTGCCCCGCATAAGCCGCGTGTCGAGCCCACTGCAGATCGCCCACGGGTTGGTCAGCGTGTCGAATTGCGTAAGCCGAGCAGCACCCCGCTCAAGGCACCTGAGCCCGCCAAGGCTGCACCAGCGCCTGCTGCACAGCCGGCCAACCGCAATGCGGCGGACAAGAAGGACAAGAAGGGCGGAAATTGGTCCGAAGAAGGTCGCGGTAAAAAAGGCATCAAGACCCGTGGTGGCGATGCCGGTAATGAATGGAAGAGCCGCAAGGCCGGTGGCAAGCACAAGGGCAGTCAGCATGATAACGACAATGCCCACGCCTTCCAGGCCCCGACCGAGCCGGTGACTCGCGATGTCGCCATTCCCGAGACCATTTCCGTGGCCGATTTGGCACACAAGATGGCCGTGAAGGGTGTGGAAGTCGTCAAGACCCTGATGAAGATGGGCATGATGGTAACCATCAACCAGGTGCTTGATCAGGAAACCGCGATGATCGTGGTTGAAGAAATGGGCCATAAGCCGATTGCTGCCAAGCTGGATGATCCGGAAACCTATCTGGATGAATCGCAACAGGCCGAGCATGAAGAAAAGCCGCGTGCGCCGGTGGTGACCGTCATGGGTCACGTCGATCACGGCAAGACCTCGCTGCTTGACCGGATTCGTCGTGCCAAAGTGGCAGCCGGTGAAGCGGGTGGCATTACCCAGCATATCGGTGCTTACCATGTCGAAACCGACAAGGGCATCATTACCTTCCTTGATACTCCGGGTCACGAAGCCTTTACGGCGATGCGTGCTCGTGGTGCCAAGGTTACCGATATCGTGGTGCTGGTGGTGGCGGCTGATGATGGCGTAATGCCGCAAACGATCGAGGCGATTCACCATGCCAAGGCGGCGGGTGTGCCGATCGTGGTGGCCGTGAACAAGATCGACAAGCCGGAAGCCAACCCCGAGCGTATCCGCCAGGAACTGGTCAGCCATGAGGTGGTGCCGGAAGACTGGGGTGGCGATTGCCAGTTTGTGCATGTATCGGCCAAGCAGGGTCTCGGTATCGATGATCTGCTCGATGCGATCCTGCTGCAGGCCGAAGTGCTGGAACTGACCTCGGCCGAGGATGCGCCGGGCAAGGGCATCATCATCGAAGCTCGTCTGGACAAGGGTCGTGGTCCGGTAGCCACCATGCTGGTGCAATCCGGCACGCTCAGAAAGGGCGATGTGGTGCTGGCAGGCCAAGTCTATGGCCGTGTACGTGCCATGCTGGATGAAAACGGCAAGAACATCAACGAAGCAGGTCCGTCGATTCCGGTCGAGATTCTCGGCCTGTCCGATGTGCCGGCTGCTGGTGAAGATGCCATGGTGCTGGCTGACGAGAAGAAGGCGCGTGAAATTGCGCTGTTCCGTCAGGGCAAGTTCCGTGACGTAAAATTGGCGCGGCAGCAGGCAGCCAAGCTGGAAAACATGTTTGCCCAGATGGCCGAGGGCGAAGTGCAAAGCCTGCCGGTCATTATCAAGTCCGACGTTCAGGGTTCGGCCGAAGCGCTGGCGGGTTCCTTGCAGAAGCTGTCGACCGACGAAGTACGCGTACAGATATTGCACTCGGGTGTTGGCGGCATCTCCGAATCCGATATCAACCTGGCTCTGGCATCCAAGGCCGTGGTGATTGGCTTCAATGTGCGTGCCGATGCGGCTGCGCGCAAGCTGGCCGAGAGCGAAGGCGTGGATATCCGCTACTACAACATCATCTACGACGTGGTGGACGATGTGAAGGCGGCACTGTCGGGCATGCTGGCACCGGAGAAGAAGGAACAGATCACCGGTCTGGTGGAAATCCGTCAGGTGTTCCACATCTCCAAGGTCGGCTCGATTGCCGGCTGTCTGGTGATGGATGGTGTGGTCAAGCGCCATTCCGGCGTTCGCTTGCTGCGCAACAACGTAGTGATTCACCAGGGCGAGCTCGACAGCCTCAAGCGCTACAAGGATGACGTGAAGGAAGTGAAGGCCGGCTTCGAATGTGGTCTGTCGCTGAAGAACTTCAATGACATTCTAGAAGGCGATCAGCTGGAAATCTTCGAAGTGATCGAAGTGGCGCGTACTCTGTAAGGAGTAAAGCAGGAGGCGTGAGGTGTTGCGCCTCCAGCTTCGATTGGCGCAAGGTGCAGACCTTGCGCCTTTTCCTTTTTGCATTGCATTACGGCGTTTGGAGTTGCACCTGACCCCGGACCCTTTACTCCTCACAGGAGGAAACGACATGCCCAAGAATTTTTCCCGTGCCGATCGTGTGGCACAACAAGTCCAGCGTGATATTGCCGAGCTGATTCGTGGCGAGCTGGATCACCCCAAGGCAAAGCTGATCACCGTGACCGACGTTGAAGTCACGCGTGATTATTCGCATGCCAAAATCTTCTATACCTTTCTCGGTTCTGCTGACGAGGCCAAGGAAATTGCTGGCGTGCTGGAGCATGCCAAGGGTTTTCTGCGCAGCGAGCTGGCACGTGGCATCAAGCTCTTCAAGATGCCGGAATTGCACTTCGAATACGACCATTCGGTTGAACATGGCGTGCAGTTGACCCGCCTGATCAACGAAGCCTCCAGCCTGCCCAAGGCGGATGGGGGAGATGAGTGAACCAGTGAATGAGTGAATGAGTGAACAAGAAAACATTGGTATTGTTGCCAGCCATTATTTCTGTATTTGTTCACTTCTTCACTAGTTCACACGTTCACCGCTTTTGAAACGATGGCAAAAAGAAAAATTGATGGCGTATTGTTGCTGGACAAGCCTTTTGGTTTTTCCAGCAACGGTGTCTTGCAAAAGTGCCGCTGGCTGCTTTCGGCCGAAAAAGGCGGGCATACCGGGGTGCTGGATCCGTTTGCAACGGGCTTGCTGCCCTTGTGTTTTGGCGAGGCGACCAAGTTCGCCCAGCGCATGCTTGATGCCGACAAGGCTTATCGGGCCACGATCAAGCTGGGTGAGATCTCCACGACGCTGGATGGCGAGGGCGTGATCAGCCGCTCTGGCGATGTGTCGTGCGATGAAATCGCGGTACGCCTGGTGCTCGATCAGTTTTTGGGCTCGATCAGCCAGGTGCCGCCGATGCATTCCGCGCTCAAGTTTGAGGGAAAATCCCTGTATGAGTATGCACGTCAGGGCGTAGAAATTGAACGTGCCGCACGGCAGGTGGAAATCTATGCGCTGGATCTGATTGATTTCGC
Organism: Formivibrio sp. oc-25; assembly: GCF_055810895.1. Classification (NCBI taxonomy): domain Bacteria; kingdom Pseudomonadati; phylum Pseudomonadota; class Betaproteobacteria; order Neisseriales; family Chitinibacteraceae; genus Formivibrio; species Formivibrio sp. oc-25. Next base: position 8,200 of record NZ_JBVVOL010000003.1, read on the forward strand.
CGATGATGTTCTGGTGGTTGATGTGCGCTGCTCGAAAGGCACTTATATCCGCGTGTTGGCTGATGATATCGGCAAGGCGCTGGGGTGCGGTGCGTACCTGACCGGCTTGCGTCGCACGCGGACGGCCGGTTTTGGCATCGAGGATGCGATTTCGCTGGCGCAGTTTGAAGCCATGGACATGGCGCAGCGTGAGGCAAGCTTGTTGCCTGCGGATGTGTTGTTGCAGGAATTGCCTGCGATCGAGTTGACTGAGGCCGAATTCGCACGCATGCGTCACGGCATGGTCATCAACCGACCGGCCGATGCGGGTGAATACCGGCTTTACGCACCGGGTGAAAGTCGGGATAATACGCGGTTCATCGGTTTGGGTGAGGTGGCAGATTGCCTGCTGCGACCCAAACGCCTGCTGTCCGGCCTGTAGGTCGGTGGCTAATGGAGCATCGGGGGGTGTTACTCCCTGTCGCTTGTCGGGCGTCAAGCCCTTTAAAACTGGAGCATTACCATGACTGTAACCGTCGCTCAAAAAGCTGACATCCTCAAGCAATTCCAACGCGCCGAAGGCGATACCGGTAGCCCTGAAGTGCAGGTTGCACTGCTGACTGCCCGTATCAATGACCTGACTCCGCACTTCAAGGAGCACAGCAAGGATCACCATTCCCGCCGTGGTCTCTTGAAAATGGTTAGCCGTCGTCGTCGTCTGCTGGACTACTTCAAGCGGACCAACCCGGAAGGCTATCGCGAGCTGATCGCAAAACTCGGCCTGCGCAAGTAATACCGGCAAAAAGGTCGCAGCCAAGGCTGCGACCTTTTTGTTTGTACCTTCCCTCCTGCCCAAACAGCGGTTCCGGCGGCAGAAGGAAGTAGCGGTGTGCCGGAACCGGCGATCGGGAGCTTGCTCCTGCCAGCCAGATCGCAGCGGAATGCAATCGCGCCTCGGCTGGGGGCAAATGATGAAAAGGAAAGAATAGTGTTCAATAAATTTACCAAGACCTTCCAGTACGGCAAGCATAGTGTGACCCTGGAAACCGGCGAAATCGCTCGCCAAGCTACCGGTGCCGTTCTGGTCAGCATGGATGACACCGTTGTATTGGTGACGGTTGTTGCCGCCAAGAATGTAAAACCCGGCCAGGATTTTTTCCCGCTGACCGTTGATTACCAAGAACGTACCTACGCTGCCGGCAAGATTCCGGGTGGTTTCTTCAAGCGTGAAGGCCGTCCTTCCGAAAAGGAAATCCTGACCAGCCGCTTGATCGATCGTCCGATCCGTCCGCTGTTTCCGGAAGGTTTCTACAATGACGTGCAGATCGTAGCCACCACGATCTCGATTGATCCGCAGATTGATTCGGATATCGCTGCCATGATCGGTGCTTCGGCTGCGCTGGCCATTTCCGGCTTGCCGTTTGATGGTCCGATCGGTGCGGCGCGTGTCGGTTATGTCGATAGCCAGTATGTGCTGTGCCCGACCGCCGATGAGTTGAAGAATTCCAAGCTCGATCTGGTGGTGGCCGGTACTGAACAGGCTGTGCTGATGGTTGAATCCGAAGCCGATGAATTGCCGGAAGACGTGATGCTGGGCGCCGTGGTGTTCGGTCACGAGCAGATGCAGGCTGCGATCAAGGCCATCAACGAACTGGCTGACGAAGTGAACCCGGAACTCTTCGATTGGAGCGAACCGGTCAAGAACGAGCCGCTGATCGCCCAGATCCGTGAACTGGCCTCCGCAGGCCTGGATGCCGCTTACAAGGTCCGCTCCAAGCAACTGCGTACTGCTGCTGTCAACGACGTATGGGCCAAGGTCAAGGCTGCGCTGATCACCGAGGAAACCGGCACGCTGGAAGCCAACGAGATCAAGGACATCTTCCACGGTCTGGAAGCCGAAATCGTGCGTGGCCAGATCCTGCGCGGCGAGCCGCGTATTGACGGCCGCGATACCCGCACCGTGCGCCCGATCAGCATCCGTACCGGCGTGCTGCCGCGTACCCATGGTTCCGTGCTGTTTACCCGCGGCGAAACCCAGGCACTGGTCGTGGCCACGCTGGGTACCAGCCGTGATGAGCAGGTTATCGATGCGCTGGCCGGTGAATATACTGATCGCTTCATGCTGCACTACAACTTCCCGCCGTACTCGACCGGTGAAGTCGGCCGTGTTGGCACACCGAAGCGCCGCGAAATCGGCCATGGCCGCCTAGCCAAGCGCGCATTGATTGCCATGCTGCCCAAGCCGGAAGATTTCAGCTACTCCATGCGCGTGGTCTCTGAGATTACCGAATCCAACGGTTCCTCGTCGATGGCATCCGTGTGTGGCGGCAGTCTGGCACTGATGGATGCCGGTGTGCCGATGAAGAATCACGTGGCCGGCATTGCCATGGGCCTGATCAAGGAAGGCAACCGCTTTGCCGTGTTGACCGACATTCTGGGTGACGAAGATCACCTGGGTGACATGGACTTCAAGGTGGCCGGTACCGAAGGTGGCGTGACCGCGCTGCAGATGGATATCAAGATCAATGGCATCACCAAGGAAATCATGAAGGTGGCGCTGGATCAGGCCAAGGAAGGCCGCCTGCATATCCTCGGCATCATGAAGGGCACCCTCGACGGTGCGCGCCAGGAAGTCTCGGAACATGCTCCGCGCCTGTACACCATGAAGATCAATCCGGAAAAAATCCGTGACGTGATCGGCAAGGGTGGTGCTGTGATTCGTGCGATTACCGAAGAAACCGGTACCACGATCGACATCCAGGAAGACGGTACCATCACCATCGCTTCCGTTTCGGGTGAAGGTGCCGATGCGGCCAAGAAGAAGATCGAAGAGATCACTGCCGAAGTTGAAATCGGCCGGATCTACGAAGGCCCCGTGGTCAAGATTCTCGACAATAACGTCGGTGCCATCGTTTCGATCCTGCCGGGCAAGGATGGCTTGGTGCATATCAGCCAGATTGCCAACGAGCGCGTGAAGAACGTGAGCGACTACCTCAAGGAAGGCCAGGTCGTACGTGTGAAGGCGCTGGAGCAGGACGAGCGTGGTCGTGTACGTCTGTCGATCAAGGCTGTGCTGAACGAAGAAGCCCAGCAAGCTCCGGCTGCTGAAGCTGCACCGGCCGCAGCACCGGAAGCTCCGGCTGCTGAATAAGCACCGGCAAGCTTGAAAGCAAAAACGCCAGCTCTTTCGGGCTGGCGTTTTTTTGGCTATTGATTCGGGATTGAGGGCGGAGGTGGAAACTGCCACCTCACACCTCACACCTCACACCTCACACCTCACACCTCACACCTCACAGCGTAATGCGGCGTGCTTCCATGTAATAGCGTTTTTCCTCGGCATCGCCCATGCTGAACGACTTGCGTGGCAGCGGACCGTTTTCCTGCACCCAGCCGATCAGTGCATCGCGTGCGATCACTGGCAGGAAGAAGCAGCCGGCACCCTCGGCAGCCAGTTTCTTGTTGTCCTCCCAGCCGTGGATGAAGTCGATGCGCGCGGCAGCATCGCTGCTTTGCTTGAAGCGGGCGAATAATTCGTCCACCAGTGCCGGCGGCAGTTTTTTCACTTCCGGCTTGTAGGCAATCGCGAAGTACTGCTGGCCATCGAAATAACCGGCCTTGTCCTGGCCTTGCGGGCTGGCGAGCAACGCCTGCAAGTCGGCTTCCCCGATCGGCGTGATGCTGGCGACCTCTTCGCTGGCCTGCAGTGCAGCCGTCAGCGCGGCTACCTGCTGGGTGAATACGACGCGGTGGATCGGTTCGAACAGCAGGCCCGGGCTGTGGATGTTGACGATCTCGGCCAATGCGAAGCGGGCAGGGTGGGCGAGGATTTCGTCCTGGGATTTGCCCGCAGCGGCCAGTTCGGCCTTGGTTTCCTCCCAGCGAGCCTTGGCCGTGGCCAAGCTGTGGTTGCCATCGCCCATGGCGAAGAATAGCGGCTCTTCGCTCTTCTGTGCCGCGATGGTCTGATCCAGCAGTTTTTCCAGGCCGGCAATGATGCTATCCACTTGTTCCGGCTTGCTGATGCGCCAACCTTGCAGGTGGCCGCCGTGCTGCATCAGTTCCACATCGTAAGCCGGTTCGAAATCGGCGACCTTGGCGGCCAGACCTTCAATCAATTCGCGCTTGGCATCGTCGATCAGGATCATGATGTGCGGCAATTCGAGCGGTGCTGCGCGACGCACAGCCAGACGCGGCGGGATGCGATCGACGATGGTGCCTTCCGTGGCGCGGATCAGGCTCTTGGAGTCGCGCGCATAGCTGTAACGCTCCAGATCCATCGCGAACAGCAGTCCTTCGCGCGTGCCGGAGTGTGCGGTCGTACGCTTGATGTAGGTGATGGCCTCGCCACGGTTTTCCAGAATACCGCGTGCCATGTAATCGGCCATGGCGGCGTGAATGGCGCTGATGCGGCCTTCAATGCCCGGTTGTTCCAGAAAAATTTCCGGCAGGGTGATGCGCAAGGAGGAAGGCGCGTCGCCGACCAAGGCTTCGACCTGATTCCAGTAGGCGTGGTCCGAGGTGTACTGGTCGCAAGCAACGACCGACCACTTGGCCAGATCGGTGCCAGCCTTGGGCAGCAGCGCTTCGGGAATGCGGATGCCAAGGCGCGCAAGGCGGCTGGCGAATTGTTCGTTCAGGGTCGGCATGTCAGCTCCGGAGGATCGATGGGAAAACAAAGTAGGGGATTCTAGCAAATCGGCACCGATCACCTGTGGCAATTCTTGCAGGGTTGTGATGGTCGGGCAGGGGTGCGGTGGTTCGTGGCGCCAATTGAACCAGATGGCATGGATGCCCAGGGCAGAAGGCGCAAGTACATCGGCCTGATAACTATCGCCGACCATGCAGATTTGCCGGGCAGGTACACCGAGGCGGGCAATGAGGGTTTGCCAGAAGCGTGGATCGGTCTTGCTGAAGCCAAGTGTCTTGCGGCAAAAAATGATGTCGACGAATCGTGCCAGGCCAACCCGTACCAGCGCGGCACGAATGTCGTCCCCGTCCGAATCCGATGCACCACTGGCGATGCCGACACGGCCATGCGCTTGTGCCCACTGCAACGCTTCAATTGCCCCTGGCAGCGCATGCACGGTCGGCCATTGCCACATCGGGCCGGTCTGGTTGAGGTCGTCGCGCATCAGCGTGTCGCCCCAGTCGAACAGGAAAACGTGGTTCATGGTGATGCCTGGAAATAAAAACAGCCAACCGGATGGGTGGCTGTTCGTGATCAGGACCGGTGAAGTTTAGTCGGCGCCGCAGCACTTCTTGTACTTCTTGCCGCTGCCGCAGGGGCAGGGGTCATTGCGGCCAATCTTGGGGCCATCGTTGACAACGGTTTCCACGCGGCCGTACTTGCGCTCCAGCCAGCGATACAGCACGCCTTCCACCAGCCAGGGCAGTTCATCCACGCGCTCCTCGCGCTCGCGGCGGTTGAGGATTTCGCTGGTGCGTTCCGGATGGCGACCGATTTCCAGGGTCATGATGTCGCAGACCAGATCGGAGAGCTCTTCATCCTCGTCCATGGCATCGATCCAGTCCTGTTCGCGCAACAGGATCCCGGCACGGAAGCCGCTGGCCCAGTATTGACCGAGCGTATCCATCCAGTTGTCATCGCCGGTTTCGTCCTGCAGCACGAGCGGGTAGTAGAGCGGCTCGTCTTCCGGCTGCTTTTCGCGGGCAGGTGCAGCAAAACTGGCGGCTACCGCTTCGGCCTGGCGCAGGATGATGTCACGGATTTCCGGGTCGAAATCGTCAGGCAGATGGCCGCCGAATACCTCTGGCAGCCATTGCTCGACCGGCGTGCCTTCCGGGCCGATGGCCAGCGAGACCAGAAACCCATCGAGCATTTCCAGATCCATGGTTTCTTCGGGCGTGGCATCGGACATCAGGTAGGCGTCGAGTTTGTCGAGATCCTCGTTGTTCAGTTGGGACATGGTTGCGCTCCTGTTTGGTAAATATTGCGGTGCATCGCCCGTGTGTGTTCGGGGGCGTGTGCGATTGCTGGTTAGTCTAGCGTGTCGCGTGGCCTCGTGGGGTGTTTTGCTTTGATGCTTGCCAAATATTGCCCATCAAATGACAACGCCTGATTCTGTGAATCAGGCGTTGTGGTGTTTACAGGGTCACGGCATGTTCGCGTGTTTCGTGGAACACGATCTTGGGCCAGCGCTCCTGCGTCAGTTGCAGGTTAACCCGGCTGGTGGCGAGATAAGCCAGGCTGTCGGCTGCATCGCGACCGAGGTTGTTGACCAGTTGCCGCTCGAAATCGGCCAGGATCTTCGGGTCCTCGCAGGTTACCCAGCGCGCAGTGTAGATCGTGGTCGATTCAAAGATGGCTTCCACGCCATATTCATTGGCCAGCCGGCTGGCCACCACTTCGAACTGCAGCACGCCCACTGCGCCCAGAATCAGATCGGAGCCGTTGAGCGGTTTGAAGACCTGCACTGCGCCTTCTTCGCCGAGCTGCTGCAAGCCTTTTTGCAATTGCTTGATCTTGAGCGGGTTCTTGATGCGCACAAGACGGAACAGCTCCGGGGCGAAGTAAGGGATGCCGGTAAACGACAGTGCCTCGCCTTCGGAGAACGAATCGCCGATCTGGATGTTGCCGTGGTTGGGCAGGCCGATGATGTCGCCGGCATAGGCTTCTTCGACCTGTTCGCGCCCCTGCGCCATGAAGGTGACCACCGAGTTGGCCGCGATATCGCGCTGCAGGCGCAGGTGCTTGAGCTTCATGCCGCGTGTGAATTCGCCCGAGCACACGCGCAGGAAGGCGATGCGATCGCGGTGTTTCGGATCCATATTGGCCTGGATCTTGAACACGAAGGCTGAAAACTTCTCCTCGGTTGGCTTGACCGTGCGGCTGGTGGCATCGCGCTCGCCCGGTGCCGGCGCCCAGTCGACCAGGGCATTCAGGATTTCGCGTACGCCGAAGTTGTTGATGGCGGAACCAAAGAAGACCGGTGTCAGTTCACCTGCAAGGAATTCCTCGAGCACGAACGGATGGCTGGCGCCCTGCACCAGTTCCAGCTCCATGCGGGTCTGTTCGATTTCCAGCGGGAAGAGTTCATCCAGACGCGGGTTGTCCAGCCCCTGGATTACTTCGGCCACTTCATTGGCCTTGGCGCTGCCAGGCGAGAACAGCAGCACTTCATCCTTGAGGATGTGATACACGCCACGGAAGGTCTTGCCCATGCCGATTGGCCAGGTTACCGGCGCGCAGCGGATCTTCAGTACCGATTCCACTTCATCGAGCAATTCCAGGCTGTCGCGCACTTCCCGGTCATACTTGTTCATGAAGGTGATGATCGGCGTGTTGCGCAGGCGGCAGACGTTCAAGAGCTTGATCGTCTGTTCTTCCACACCCTTGGCGGCATCGATCACCATCAGGGCAGAGTCGACCGCGGTCAGCACGCGGTAGGTGTCTTCCGAGAAATCCTGGTGGCCGGGGGTGTCGAGCAGGTTGACCACGTGATCACGGTAATCGAATTGCATGACCGAGGATGCCACGGAAATACCGCGCTGCTTTTCGATTTCCATCCAGTCGGACGTGGCTGACTTGCCGCCTTTCTTGGCCTTCACCGCGCCAGCAAGCAGAATGGCACCGGAGAACAGCAGCAATTTTTCGGTCAGCGTGGTTTTACCGGCATCCGGGTGCGAAATAATGGCGAAGGTGCGGCGGCGGCCGACTTCGCGGACAAGATCAGTCATGGCAAGGCTAAGGCTTGGAAAAAACGCGCAATTTTACGCTATCCGCACGCTTATGTATGCCCACAATTATCCGGGATTATTGGCTGACTTCTACATCGCCGTTCATGCGTGCCAGGCCCTGAATGGTCTGCCCGTTGTTGACCTTGACTCGCACCGGCTGACCTTCCTGGGCGTTGTTGAGCGCGGTGCCTTCGTTGAAGATCTCGATCCCGCCTGAACGGAACAGGATGCGCACTTTCTGGTTCTGGCGGATCACGATCGGGCTGCGCAACATTTCCTGGCGTACCGGATTGCCGGCAGCGACCGAAGAATTGAGGATGCGACCGATTGCCACGCCCGGGTCCAGTACGACTGAGCCTGGCAGATTGGCCAGATCGCCTTCTTGTGCCATCAGGTCCCCTGTGCCGATTTCCTGGTTGGCCGCGAGCGGACGTGCCGCAACAAAATAATTGACCAGGATCGACACCTGTACCGGAACCGATACCGCCCACGTGGCACCGGCCGCGCATTGCACGCGGACCTGAGTCCGGCCAAGCAGGCGATAACCGGATGGCAGGCTGACCTGCATGTCGCGGCAGGCAGGCAGGTGCAGGTTGGGATCCAGCGCGCCTACCTGGTAAGACGCGGTGCCGGGTGAATTGGCGAGCGATTGGTCGAGCCAGTCGCGCACCGTGCTTTGCAGGATCTTCATGTCCTGCCGCCCTGCGGCTTGCGCCGATGTCGCGCACACCAGCCCAGTCAGAAGGAATACGAGGAATGATTTCATGACTGCGATTATAGGCGGGCATGACGGCATCGCCTACAATCAAGCGATTGGCTAGGAGTAATCAAAATGCTGGAGTTGCTGTTTGGGGTGACAACCCTGTTGGTATTGCTGACCGGTATGCTGGTGGTGTTGCGTCTGCAGGGATTGACGACTGCCCAGCGCCAGACGCTGGAATTGCTGGCGCAGGAGCTGGAGGACAAGCATCGCGCGATGCTCTCGGACCTGCACAGCGGGTTGGCCAATCAGACCGAGAAAACCCACGCGGCGCTGACCCAGCAGGGCGAACTGCTGCACGATGCCGTATCGCGCTCGGGTGAGCGCCTGCGCGACAGCATGAGTCTGGCCTTTGATCGCCAGCGCTCCAGTGTCGCGACTGAACTCAAGGATACGCGAACGGTGCTGGAGCGCTTGCAGGCCTCGCAGGCGGATAGCCTCTCCAACTTGCGCTTGGCTCTGACCGCAGCGCAATCGGAAGCGCGCGAGCAGATCATGAAACAGTTGGCCGATATCTCGGCTGATCTGCGAGGCAAGCAGGATGCGCTGCGCGAGGATGTATTGCTGAAGCTCTCGCAAATGCTGGCCGAACAATCCAAGCGCGAAATGGAGCTGATGCAGACTGCGCTCACGCAATCGACCCAGCAATTGACCGCGCGCGTGGGCGAGCTGACCAAAACCGCCGATGACCGTCTGGCTGAGATTTCCGGCAAAGTGAGCGAACGGCTGGATGAGGGCTTCAAGAAAACCAACGAGACGTTTGCCAGCGTGATGGCACGGCTTGCCACCATCGACGAAGCGCAGAAGAAGATCGACGGGTTGACGACCAATGTCGTCAGCCTGCAGGAGTTGCTGGGCGACAAGCGCTCGCGCGGCGCGTTTGGCGAAGTGCAGCTCGAACATCTGGTCAGCAATGTGTTGCCGCAGCAGGTCTACGAGCTCCAGGCCACCTTGCCCAATGGCGCTCGCGCCGATTGTCTGCTCAAGCTGCCCGAGCCGACCGGCACTGTCGCCGTGGATTCAAAATTCCCGCTGGAAAACTATCACCGCATGTTCGATGCCACCGTGGACAAGGTTGCCGCCACACGCGCGTTCAAGGCGGATGTGAAGAAGCATATCGACGATATTTCCAGTAAATACATCCTGCCCAATGTCACCGCCGATGGCGCGGTGATGTTCATCCCGGCTGAGGCTGTATTTGCCGAGATTCACGCCTACCATCCGGAACTGGTGCAGCATGCGCTCAATCGTCGCGTGTGGATTGTTTCACCTACCACGCTGATGGCCGTGCTCAATACTGCGCGCGCTGTGATCAAGGATGTGGAAACCCGGCGCCAGGTTCACATCATCAAGGAAGCGCTGGGCAAGCTGAGCCAGGAATTCAGTCGTTTCGACGACCGCATGAAAAAGCTCGCTACGCATATTCGCCAGGCGCACGATGATGTCCAGCAAGTCAGCATCACCAGCGAGAAGATCTCGCGTCGCTTCAGCGAGATCGAGCAGGTCCGGCTTGAGGATGGCGAGGATGTACCCATGCTGGAAGGCGAAATCGCCAAGCCCGAATGAGTGCAGCAAGCCATAGACCAGAAAGCGACAGGATGCGAGCACAAAATACGCCGGACTGAATTTAATTGCCTAAAAATTAGGCAGGCGTTACAATTCGCGCCCTTTTCAGGAAGACCCCCCGTTACAGACCATGCAAATCGGCCCCTACCAGCTTGCCAATAACCTGATTGTGGCGCCCATGGCGGGCGTGACGGACAGGCCGTTTCGCATGCTGTGCCGGCGTTTCGGGGCTGGCCATGCCGTGTCGGAAATGATCACGGCGGACAAATCGCTGCGCTTATCGAAAAAGACCTTGCGTCGCAGCGATTTCGATGGCGAGACTGCGCCGATTGCCGTGCAGATTGCTGGGTCCGACCCGCAGGAACTTGCCGCAGCAGCGCGTTACAACGTTGAGGCTGGCGCGCAGATTATCGATATCAACATGGGCTGCCCGGCCAAGAAGGTCTGCAACAAGCTGGCGGGCTCCGCCTTGCTGCAGGATGAATCCCTGGTTGCGCGCATTCTCGATGCGGTGGTCAAGGCGGTCGATGTGCCGGTGACGCTGAAAACCCGGCTGGGTTTTCGCAACGGCGAGGAAAACATCCTGCGCGTGGCCAAGCTGGCCGAGAAGCACGGGATTGCCGCACTGGCGGTCCATGGCCGAACGCGCGAGGATATGTACAACGGCCAAGCTCGCTATGACCTCATTCGCGAAGTCAAGCAGTCGATCAGTATCCCGGTGATCGCCAACGGAGATATCGACAGTCCGCATAAGGCCAGGGAAGTTCTGGCGCAGACCGGTGCTGACGCGATCATGATCGGCCGCGCCGCGCAGGGGCGTCCCTGGCTGTTTCGCGAAATCGCGCATTATCTGGCAACAGGCGAAAAACTGCCGCCTCCCGGATTGGGAGAGATTCGTGGTGTGCTGCTGGAGCATCTGCAGACGCTGTATGACTTCTATGGCGAATATTCCGGCTGCCGGATTGCACGCAAGCATGTGGCCTGGACCACACGCGGCTTGCCCGGCAGCAATGAATTTCGCAGCAGCATGTATGAACTGGATACGACTGCCGCACAGTTTCGTGCCGTAAGTAATTATTTTGACGGGCTTGCCACCGGGCCGGGCGGGGAACAGCTTCCTTGCCAAGAACAAATATCAAAAGGAGTACATCATGAACAATGCGTGTGATCAGGTTGCGATCGCAATCGATCTCGCACTGGAGCAATATTTCCATGATCTGGATGGTGAGGCGCCCGGTGCACTGTATGACATGGTGCTGGCGCGGGTGGAAAAGCCCTTGCTGCTGGCCGTGCTCAGACGCGTAGAGGGCAACCAGACCAAGGCAGCGGATATGCTCGGCATCAATCGCAATACCCTGCGCAAGAAATTGCAAACCTACGGCATGCTGTAGAATCCCTGCGGGAAGACAGGTGATAAGTGTTTTCCCGTACTTTCTGCCCCTGATTATTGAACTGAATGGAACAAGCAATGAGCAAGATTACCCGTGCGCTGATCAGTGTTTCCGACAAGACTGGCGTCGTTGAATTTGCACAGGCACTGGCCGATGCCGGTGTCGAAATCCTGTCTACGGGCGGTACGGCCAAACTGCTGGCCGAGAAAAAAATTCCCGTGATCGAGGTGGCAGATTACACCGGCTTCCCGGAAATGCTCGATGGCCGGGTGAAAACCTTGCATCCGAAGATTCACGGCGGCATTCTGGGTCGGCGTGATCTGCCCAGCCACGTAGCCAAGATGGCCGAGCATGGCATTGGCAATATCGATCTGGTGTGCGTGAATCTCTATCCGTTCGAAGCCACCATTGCCAAGCCCGATTGCAGCTTCGATGATGCAATCGAGAATATCGATATCGGCGGCCCGGCCATGGTGCGTTCCGCCGCCAAGAATCATGCCCACGTCGCGATCGTCACCGATGCCGCCGACTACCAGCCCTTGATCGAAGAAATGAAGACCAACGATGGGGCGCTGACGCTGGCAACCCGGCGTGAACTGGCCAAGAAGGCATTCAGCCATACGGCAGCCTACGATGGCGCGATTTCCAATTACCTCACTGCCTTGTCGGACGATGGCGAAAAACAGGCCTACCCGAAGCGCCTCAACCTGCAGTTCGTCAAGGTGCAGGACATGCGCTACGGCGAAAACCCGCACCAGTCCGCAGCGTTCTATCGCGATCTTGATCCGGCACCGGGCAGTCTCTCCAGCTACAAGCAATATCAGGGCAAGGAACTCAGCTACAACAATATCGCCGATGCCGATGCGGCCTGGGAATGCGTCAAGCAGTTCGAACAGCCGGCCTGTGTGATCGTCAAGCACGCCAACCCGTGCGGTGTGGCCGTGGCCGAGGATAGCTACAGTGCCTATCGCCTGGCCTTTGCCACCGATACCACCTCGGCTTTTGGCGGCATCATTGCCTTCAACAAGGTCGTTGACGAAGATACTGTGGAAGCGGTGGCCAAGCAGTTCCTCGAAGTGCTGATCGCACCGGCCTATACTCCGGCAGCGCTGGCCTTGCTGGCCAAGAAGCAGAATGTGCGCGTACTGGAAGTGCCGGTCGAAACTGGCGCCAACCGCTTTGATGTGAAGCGTGTCGGCGGCGGCCTGCTGGTGCAGACCCCGGATTCGCACATCCTCAAGCTTGCAGACCTGAAGGTGGTGACCAAGTTGCAGCCGTCCGAGGCGCAACTCAATGATCTGCTGTTTGCCTGGAATGTGGCCAAGTACGTCAAGTCGAATGCCATCGTCTTCTGTGGCAAGGGGCAGACGCTGGGTATCGGCGCAGGCCAGATGAGCCGTGTTGACTCCACCAAGATTGCCGCCATCAAGGCCAAGGGAGCCGGACTCGATCTGCGTGGTTCCGTTTGCGCGTCGGATGCATTCTTCCCGTTCCGCGACGGTGTGGACGTGATCGCTGAAAACGGTGTGTCGGCCATCATCCAGCCGGGCGGTTCGGTGCGCGATGAAGAAGTCATCGCAGCCGCGGACGAACACGGCATTGCCATGGTGTTTACCGGCGTGCGCCATTTCCGCCACTAAGTGACGGTGAGGAGTGAGGTGTAAGGTGTGAGGGGTAAAGCCCAAAACCTTGTGCTTTTTCTTGTTTCGATCATTTCGGTGAGAGGTTGAGCGTTTACACCTCACCCCTCACCCCTAACTCCTCACATGGGGTCAAAATGAACATTCTCGTAATCGGTTCCGGCGGGCGTGAGCACGCACTGGCGTGGAAGATCCTGCAGTCCGAACGTGCAAGCAAGGTCTTCGTGGCACCCGGTAACGCCGGTACGGCGCTGGAGCCCGGACTCACCAATGTCGATATCACGGCGATTCCGGAACTCATCGAGTTCGCCAGGCGTGAAAACATCGCCTTTACCGTGGTTGGGCCGGAAGCGCCGTTGTCGCAGGGCATTGTCGATGCGTTCCGCTCCGAGGGCCTGCGCATTTTCGGGCCGACCCGTGCTGCGGCTCAGCTGGAATGGTCGAAGGGATTCGCCAAGGATTTTCTGGCGCGCCACAACATTCCGACGGCCAGTTATCAGACCTTTTCGGATGCCAAGCTTGCACACGAATATATCGACGCCAATGGCGCACCGATCGTGATCAAGGCTGATGGCCTGGCGGCAGGCAAGGGCGTGATCGTGGCAATGACGCTGGACGAAGCGCATGCAGCCATCGATGACATGCTCGAAGGCAACCGCTTTGGCGATGCCGGCGCGCGCGTGGTGGTCGAGGAATTCCTCGATGGCGAAGAGGCCAGCTTTATTGTCATGGTCGATGGCAAGAATGTGCTGCCGATGGCGACATCGCAGGATCACAAGCGTCTGCTCGATGCCGACAAGGGCCCGAACACCGGTGGCATGGGTGCCTACAGCCCCGCCCCCGTGGTAACGCCGGATGTGCATGCGCGCGTGATGCGCGAAATCATTCTGCCGACTGTAGAAGGCATGCGCAGGGATGGCACGGTCTATACCGGTTTCCTGTATGCCGGTCTGATGATTGACGAAACCGGCGCGCCCAAAGTGATCGAGTTCAATTGCCGCTTTGGTGATCCGGAAACCCAGCCCATCATGCTGCGGCTTAAGTCCGATTTCGTGGCCCTGCTGGAAGCCGGCATCGATGGCAAGCTGGATCAGGTTGAGGCGCAATGGGATCGTCGTGCCGCGCTGGGTGTGGTAATGGCTGCCGCCAATTATCCGGAAACCCCGCAAAAGGGTGATGTGATCGAAGGTCTGCCCGGAAAACTGGAGGACGGTCATGTCTTTCATGCCGGAACAACCCTGAATGCCGAAGGCAAGCCGGTCACCTCGGGCGGTCGGGTATTGTGCGTGACTGCATTTGGCGAGAATTTCAAGGTGGCTCAGAAACGTGCCTACGATATTCTGGCCGGCATCCATTTCAATGGCATGCAGTTCCGCCATGATATTGGCTGGCGTGCCATCGATCGCAAGTGAAACGGCTGCATTACGCCAAAACCATATCTTTCACATGGTTTTGGCGTGATGGCTGTCAACTCCATGCCGCAACGGCATTGACCGGGCAGTAGCGTTCACCCATCATCCCGGCAAGAACAATTATCCTGCGATGCGACTCGCGTCATGCCTACCCTTGTTGATCTGCCCCTGTTACAACCTGCCCGTATCTGCAATTTGCGTGTCGATCCGGAGTTGGCCCAGCGCTTGACCGCACTGGGATTGCGCCCGGATCGCGAGGTGTTGGTCATTCGGCGCGGTTGGTTGGGCGGCCCGCTACAAGTGCGTGTCGGTACTACCGAATTCATGCTGCGAGCCGATGCTGCTTGCCAGATTGACGTCGAAATTCTGCATAACTGATCCTGATGAAAAAAATTGCTCTGGTTGGCATGCCCAATACCGGCAAATCCACCTTGTTCAACCGGCTGACCGGGGGCACCGCACGTGTTGCCAATTGGCCTGGGCTGACCGTTGATATCACGACGGGCCGCATTCCGTTGGGTGGTTTTCTGGTGCATGTGGCTGATTTGCCCGGCATCTATGATCTGGAGGGTGGTGCGGAAGACGAGCGGCTGACGCACGCTTTTCTGGCCGAAAGCGATCTGGATGCGGTGGTGCTGGTGCTCAATGCCATGCAGCTGGATCGACAGCTGGCGCTGGCCTTGCAATTGAAGGCCTTGGGGGTTTCCCTGTTCGTGCTGTTGAACATGGCCGATGAGGCGCGTGCAGCCGGCATTCGTATTGATGTCGATGGCTTGGCCTCCGAGCTGGGGTGCCCGGTGCAGGCGGCTTGTGCCAAGCACGGCGAAGGTATGCCTGAATTCAACCGGAAACTGGCGCAATGGCTGCAGACCAGCAAGCCGCATCGTGCCGACTTTTCGACGCTGACCGCCAATGCGGATTGGCATGCGGCCGAAGCCATTCTGTTTGCCAACCATGTCAACAAGCCGGCAGTCCTGCCGGCAGGCCCGACGGAAAAACTGGATCGCTGGATTCTGCATCCGCTTGCCGGTTTGCCCATCTTCTTACTGATGATGTTTTGCCTGTTCCAGCTTACTTATGCAATCGGCAGTCCGCTGCAGGATGGGCTGGAGTATTTGCTGAGTGAAATGAAGTCGGCGTGGCTGGAGCCGTTGGTGGCTGATTGGCCGACGTTTCTGGCAGGATTTCTGGTCGGGGGTGTCTTTGATGGCGTCAGTACGGTGCTGACTTTTGCGCCCATCATCTTCCTGTTTTTTTCGTTGATGGCAGTGATCGAGGATTCCGGCTATTTCTCGCGGGCGGCCTTCATGATGGATGGCCTGATGAGCCGCATCGGTCTGGATGGACGCGGCTTTGTCATGTTGATGATGGGTTTTGGCTGCAATGTGCCGGCCTTGATGGGGACGCGGGTCATCCGCGATTATCGGGCGCGATTGCTGACCATGCTGGTGATTCCATTTTCATTGTGCACGGCCCGTCTGCAGATTTTCCTGTTCCTGGCCGGCGCGCTGTTCAGTCCGACCCGTGCACCTTGGGTATTGCTCTCGCTGTATCTGGCCAGCATTGGTATTGCCCTCGGGACCGCATTGTTCTTTCGGAAATATTTTCCTTCGCGCGAGCCGTTTGCGCTCGAATTGCCACCATACCGCTTGCCGATTCTGGCACATGTCTGGCGTCGTGGCTGGGGGGAGACCCGAGAGTTCCTGAAGCTGGCTTCGACCATGATCGTCACGGGTGTTGCCCTGGTATGGCTGCTAACCCATTATCCGAGCGAACAGGCCAGTTTTGCTGGCACGATCGCCGATTTTTTCCAGCCGGTATTGTCGCCGATTGGCATTCAGGCCGAGCTTTCCATTGCCTTGTTGTTCGGTTTCGTGGCCAAGGAGATTGTGCTGGGCGCGTTGTCCGTGATCGTCGGGCAGGAGGGCGCGGCGCTGGCACAGCATCTGGCCGGAGCGCTTGATGGCGTATCGGCCTATAGCTTCATGCTGTTTACCCTGACCTATATTCCGTGTGTTTCGGCCATTGCCACCCTGCGCAAGGAGGCCGGTAGTCTGGCGTTCGCAGCGCTCTCCGTATTCTGGTCGCTTGGCCTGGCGTGGCTGCTATGTTTTCTGTTCTATCAGGGCGCCCGCGCGTTGGGCTTTTGAGCCGACATCTTAGAATCTGTTCCAGATCTTGCTGCGAGACCGTGATCAGGGCTCATGCGCTGCTCAAAACACCGAAAAGGTGCTTCCTTCGGGGCGTCCTCATGTACTCCCTGTACATTGCGGTTTTTGCGCTGCTTTTCACCCTGCTGACGGTCTTTCGCGACAGATCGTAAACAGGTTCTTTGGCGGAAGTCCGGGCCGGTTGATGCTACGCAGGTTGATTGAGATCTGGCTGATCTGCACAGTCTGTTGCCTGCGGAACCGGGCAATACATGCCGTAGAGCGTGCTGAGTATCTTCAATGCCTGCGGACTTGCCAGGCTGTAATAGATGCGCTTGCCTTCCCGGCGCGTATGAACCAGCCCTTCATTGCGCAAAACCCCCAATTGTTGCGACAGCGTGGGCTGGCGAATATCCAGCAGCGTTTCGAAATCGGAAACGCATTTTTCTCCTTCCACCATCTGGCACAGCAGAAGCAGACGGTCTTCATTGGCAAGCGCTTTTAGCAGTGCGGTGGCTTCACCTGCCGCTTGTCGCATGTCTGAGGTTTTAATGTCCGGCATGGCGGGAGATCGGGAGTAGAGTAATTAAACTATATTATATTGAATCATAATTTCAAACATCATAGTTTGGTTGCTCACGGACCCAAAGGAGTACCGCCATGTTTGACAAGAATGTAGGTGGCTTGGATCGGCTGGCCAGAATCATTGCCGGACTGGTATTGCTGGCACTGACAGCCGGCGGCGTAATAGGTGGCTGGGGCTGGTTGGGCCTGATCCCCCTGGCAACCGGTGTGTTTGGTTTTTGTCCGCTCTACAGGCCATTGGGTATCAATACTTGCCGCCTGAGCAAGAAATAGCGGCAATTTGCAGACTATCAACCCACAAGTCTGTGGGTTGAAACCTGTTCCATGTCTGCACTGAGAGACCTTGGCTGGGTGACGAGCAGCGTATGAATAATGATCAGTGCCTTGCTGTAAGACCATGGATCATGAGCAAGTCTTAACCTGCGCGTAGCCCCGCGACGGTACTGGTTTCCAGCCACTTGCGCACCCGCTGCGCATCGCCAATGCGCGTGTATTTGCCGTTGGAATCCATCAGAACGATCACAACCGGGGTGTCGCTGATTCTGGCCTGCATCACCAGGCAGCGTCCGGCTTCATTGATGTAGCCGGTTTTGGATAACCCGATTTCCCAGTCATCCTGCTTTACCAATGGATTGGTATTGCGGAATGCCATCTCGCGTCGGCTGAGGTTGGAGGTGAACAGGTATTCGCTGGCGGTGGAGAATTGATGAATCTCGGGGTAGGCCCGTGCGGCCTGTACCATCATTGCCAGTTCGCGTGGCGTGGAAACATTCTCGGGATTCAGGCCGGTGGCATCATGAAAACGTGAGTGACGCATACCCAAGCTGATCGCCTTGGCGTTCATGGCATGAATAAAGGCATCGCGTCCACCCGGATAATGCCGGGCGAGGGCAGAAGCAGCACGGTTTTCTGATGACATCAATGCCAGCAGCAACATTTCGCCACGGGTGAGCGTCAAACCTGGAGCCAGTCGCGAAGTCGTGCCTTTCAGCGTATCGATGTCCTCGCGCGAGATCGAGATCAACTCATTGAGTGGCAGTTTGGCATCCAGTACCACCATTGCCGTCATCAGCTTGGTGATCGAGGCAATCGGAGTGGATTCATCGGCATTTTTCTCGTAAATCACTTCGCCGGTGAGCTGGTTGAGTACCAGGGCTGCCGAGGATTGCACGCCGGGGTGTGCTAGCGTTGTGGCACGCGCGGAGGCGCGTTCCAGCTGGATGCCTTTTCTGGCATTGGCAATTGCACGGTTGGCAACATTCTTGCTGCGTTTGCTTGCAACCGTTTTTTTCTTGCTGGAAACCGCCTTTTTGGCGACAGCCTTTTTCGGCGTGGCTTTCTTGACCACGGTCGTGCGTGACTTGCCGGACTGGGTTTGCGCCGTGGCGGCGTAGGATACCGACATGCTCGTCAAACTGATTGCGGCAAGTAACGAGCAAAAGAGGATCAGGGCTTTTCGCATGGTCGATTCTCCAGCCTGGGCGCTGAATAACATCAAGATAGTTCAATTTTACGCAGGCATGGTCGAAATGTCATGCAAATCAACAGGTACGGCACATTTTTGAATAAACGACTTTATATGGTTGCTGCGCGCTGACACGCCTGCTCTTGTTTCTTGTCAGCGAAGCGGGTTTGCATCTCGCGGCATAGGCTGTGTATCGCCGCCATTCGAGGAGGGAAGCGGGCAAAGCTGGCTGCGTTTTGTCATCGGGCTGCAATCTCTTGGCGGTTCAATCTGTCGGGATAGTCAAGGTTTTTGCAACGTGAAGAATTTGCCCATCCTCACCGGCAAAGCAAAAAAACCGTTGCTAGAATGGATTTCGTGTCTGTCTGAATACCCCTGACCCCGGAGTGAAAACGTGCAGCAAAATCCCGTCATCGATCAGTTTTTTCAGCAGTTAACCGAGGCCAACCGACAATGGATTCAAAATTGGGTCAATTCGCTGTCACCCGCCATGCTGCCAGCACAGCATGCCAGCTCGATGCATGAAGCGCTGACGCATCTATCGCAGAATCAGTCGGAATGGCTGGCCCAGCATGGCGAATATTATCGACAACATCTGGATCTCTGGATGGGCTTTATCGGCGCCAAGGAGAAGAATACTGTTGTCTTGCCGGAAAAAAACGATCGTCGCTTCAATGCACCGGAGTGGGAAGAGCCGTGGTTCGACTATATTCGCCAGAATTATCTCCTGACCTCTACCTGGCTTATGAAAATGGTTGAATCGGCCAATGCCGATGAGGCCACCAAGGAAAAGACCGCGTTCTTTGCCCGTCAGTTTATCGATGCCATCAGCCCGGCCAATTTTGCCTTTACCAATCCGGAAGTGATGAAGCTTGCGGCGGAAACCAAGGGGGAAAGCCTGGTCGAAGGCATGAAGAAACTGGTCGATGATCTGCAGCGTGGCACGATCACAATGACGGACGAAACCCATTTCGAGGTGGGGCAGAATCTTGCCATCACGCCGGGACAGGTGGTTTTTGAAAACGAGCTGTTCCAGTTGATCCAGTACACGCCATCGACAGACAAGGTTTATGAAGCCCCATTGCTGGTGGTGCCGCCTTGCGTCAACAAGTACTACATCATGGATTTGCAGCCGCAAAATTCGATGATGGCCTATATCGTCAGCCAGGGATTCACCACTTTTCTGATTTCCTGGAAATCGGTGACTCCGGAAATCAGCAACCTTGAATGGGATGACTATATCGAGCGAGGTGTCCTGACTGCTGCCGAAGTGGTGCGCAAAATCAGACGAGTCGAAAAGATGAATGTGCTGTCGTTCTGTATCGGTGGAGAAATCGTTTCCACCACGATACCGGTGATGCAGGCGCGTGGGCTCGACTGGTTTGAATCAATCACGCTGATGACGGTGATGCTGGATCATTCCGATCCGGGAGACATCAAGCATTTTGTCGATCCGAATCTGGTGAAAAACCGCGAGGCGCAGTTGCAGGCAGGCGGGGTTGTTTCCGGCAAGGAGCTGGCCCGGGTATTTGCTGCACTGCGTGCCAATGACCTGATCTGGAACTACGTGGTCAACAATTATCTGAAAGGCAAAACCCCGCCGCCGTTCGATTTGCTGTACTGGAACAACGATCCGGCCAATCTGGCGCTGCCGATGCATACCTTTTTCCTGCGAAACATGTATCTGGAAAACAATCTGGTCAAGCCGAACTCGTTCTCCCTGTGCGGGGTGCCGATTGATCTCACTACGGTGGATCTGCCGACGTATATTTTTGCCGCCCGGGAAGACCATATCGTGCCGTGGAAATCGGCATTTCAGACCACCAAGATCTTCAGCGGGCCGGTGCGTTTTGTTCTCGGCGCTTCAGGGCATATTGCCGGTGCCATCAATCCTGTTTCAGCCAACAAGCGTAATTATTGGGTGAACGAGGATGTTTCGCTGGATGCCGACAGCTGGTTCGAAACGGCTGAATCGCGCCCAGGCAGCTGGTGGCAGGACTGGACCGCCTGGCTGGCACCGCAATCCGGCAAGCAGCTGGCTGCGCCCAAGACGCATGGCAGTGCTGCATTCAAGCCGATCGAGCCGGCTCCGGGGCGCTATGTGAAAGAGCGACTTGGTTGATTTTCATGCCGGGTTGATCCGGCATGACAAGGCAATAGCATATCCAAATAGGGAGACATGGCATGACAGAAATCGTGATTGTGGCGGCTTGCCGTACTGCATTGGGCAGCTTTGGTGGTTCTCTGGCAAAAATTCCTGCGCCGGAACTTGGTGCGACGGTCATCCGGGCGTTGCTGGCCAAGACCAGCGTGGCAGCGGAGGCTGTCAGTGAAGTCATCCTGGGTAATGTGCTTACTGCAGGGTTGGGGCAAAACCCGGCGCGTCAGGCATTGCGCCGGGCCGGGCTGCCGGATGCAATCCCGGCACTCACCATCAACCAGGTCTGTGGCTCTGGGCTCAAGGCGGTGGCGCTGGGTATGCAGGCGATTCTCTCGGGAGAGAGCGAAATCGTGATCGCAGGTGGCCAGGAAAACATGAGCGCGGCACCGCATCTCTTGAACAATAGTCGCGATGGCATTCGCATGGGTAATGGCACGCTGATCGACAGCATGGTCTACGACGGACTAACCGATGTTTACAACCAGTATCACATGGGGGTGACGGCTGAGAATGTTGCCAAAAAATATGGCATCAGTCGGCAGGAGCAGGATGCGCTGGCGCTTGCTTCCCAGCAGAAAGCCTCTGCAGCACGCGCGGCGGGTCGCTTCAAGGATGAAATCGTGCCGGTGCTGATCCCTCAGAAAAAAGGTGATCCACTGGTATTTGATGCGGATGAGTTCATCAAGGCTGATGCCACGGCAGAAGGCTTGGCCAAGTTGCGACCTGCTTTTGATAAGGAAGGCAGTGTCACGGCCGGCAATGCCTCCGGTATCAATGATGGTGCAGCGGCTGTGATGCTGATGACGGCGGAAAAGGCAAAATCACTGGGTTTGCAGCCGATGGCCGTCATTCGTGCTGCGGCTTCATCGGGTGTGGATCCGACCATCATGGGTATCGGGCCAGTGCCGGCTACCAGAAAAGTGCTGGCGCGTGCAGGCTGGGCGATTGATGACCTGGATCTGATCGAAGGCAATGAAGCGTTTGCCGCTCAAGCCTTGGGTGTGGCGCGCGAGTTGCAATGGAATATGGATATCGTCAATGTCAATGGTGGAGCGATTGCCTTGGGTCACCCGATCGGTGCTTCCGGGTGTCGCATTCTGGTAACCCTGCTGCATGAAATGCAGCGGCGTGATGCCAAAAAAGGCCTGGCCACGCTCTGTATTGGTGGCGGTATGGGGGTGGCGATGCTGGTCGAACGACCCTGAATGGCATTCGTGTGAAATGGAAATGGCCGGGCGACCGGCCATTTGATATTTCAGGATGCAACAAAAATGCCGCCCGGTACGGGCGGCATGATGTAGCAGCCAGATGGCTTAATTACTTCTTGACCGGAATCAGGCCGGTAACCAGCAGCTCAACACGACGATCCGGTTCCAGGCAGTTGATCAGCTTGGCGCGCGGCTTGACCTTGTCGCAGGTGTTGCCGGTAACGGGATCGCTTTCGCCACGGCCTTCGGCCTTGATGATGTTGCCGGCAATGCCCTTGCCGTTCAGGTAGTCGGCAACGGTTTGGGCGCGAGCCTGGGACAGTTTCTGGTTATAGGCTTCGCTGCCCATGCGGTCGGTGTAGCCAACTACCGTGATGGCTTTGTCTTGCGGGTTGGCGGCCTGGATGTCCGAGTACAGAATGTCCAGATCGCTCTTGCCTTGCGCAGTCAGGGTGGCCTTGTCGAAATCAAACAGCACGCCGGCTTTCAGGGTGAATTTCTTCGGAGCAGGTGCCGGTGCGGGTGCCGGAGCAGGAGCCGGTGCGGGCGCAGGGGCCGGTGCTGCGGCAACCGGAGCCGGGGCCGGAGCAGGCTTCACATAACCATCACAGCCTTCTACCACGGCTTGTTCCTTGGTCCAGGTGCCAGTGCGCCAGCATTCGCCGAAGCTGTTTTTCACGACGGATTCTGCGGTAACTGCCTCTGCATAGGCGGTAGTCTTGCCAACATCGGCTTGTGCAACGGAGCTGAGGGCGGCGATGGCGGCGACCAACGCGAGTTGCTTCAAAGTCTGCTTTTGCATGATATTCCCCGGTTGTTTTGTTTGTTCGCGAAATCAAGAAAACCCTGTTTCATCAGTGAGCATGAAAGTCAGGGATTCAAGACAGAATATTAGATGGGCAATTGAAAGGTTTCAAACCCATTCTTGTTGTGAATTAGTACGAAAGGCGTGGGAAATGTTTGCTCGGCTGCACAATGCGTGTGTGTTTATGGGCATGCTGGTGAATTGGATGAAGGGGGCCGGCGTGGTAAACTCCTCCTTCTGCCGGAAAGCGCCATAAGCAGAAAAATGGCGTGGTTCCGGCATCCAATCCCAAGATCATCACCGGCCTTCGCAGATGTCAGAACAGCAACAAAGCTTTGCCAAAGAAACCATCCCTGTCAGCCTCGAAGAGGAAATGCGCCGCTCCTATCTGGATTATGCGATGAGCGTGATCGTGGGCCGCGCCTTGCCCGATGTGCGCGACGGCCTGAAACCGGTGCATCGCCGCATCCTGTTTGCGATGCATGAGAGCAACAACGTCTGGAATCGCGCCTACGTCAAATGCGCGCGCGTGATCGGTGACGTGCTGGGTAAATATCATCCGCACGGTGACTCTGCCGCCTACGAGGCATTGGTGCGCATGGCGCAGGATTTTTCGCTGCGTTATACCCTGATCGACGGACAGGGCAACTTCGGCTCGATCGACGGCGATTCCGCTGCCGCTTATCGTTATACCGAGTGTCGACTGCGCAAGATTTCGTCCGAGTTGCTGGCTGACATCGACAAGGAAACCGTCGATTTCACCCCGAACTACGATGAGAAGGAACTCGAGCCGACAGTTCTGCCGACCCGCGTGCCGAACCTGTTGATCAATGGTTCTTCCGGCATTGCCGTGGGCATGGCCACCAATATTCCGCCGCATAACCTGGTTGAGGTTATTGATGGCGCGCTGGCGCTGCTGGCCAATCCTGAACTCTCGGTCGATGAGTTGATCGATTTCATCCCGGCACCGGATTTCCCCACCGCCGGCATCATCTATGGCATCCATGGCGTGCGCGAGGGCTACCGTACTGGCCGCGGCCGTGTGGTGATGCGCGCGCGCACCCATATCGAGCCGTGCGGCAAGAATGGCGACCGGGAAGCGATCATCGTTGACGAGTTGCCCTATCAGGTCAACAAGGCCCGGCTATTGGAACGCATGGCCGAGCTGGTGCGTGAAAAGCAGATCGAAGGCATCTCCGAGTTGCGTGATGAGTCGGACAAATCCGGCATGCGCGTGGTGATCGAGCTCAAGCGCAACGAAATGCCGGATGTGGTACTCAACAACCTGTTCAAGCAAACGCAGTTGCAGGATAGTTTCGGCATCAACATGGTTGCGCTGGTCGATGGTCAGCCGCGTCTGTTGAATCTCAAGCAAGTACTTGAATGCTTCCTGCGCCACCGGCGCGAAGTCGTTACGCGGCGCACGGTATTCGAACTCAGAAAGGCGCGCGAACGCGGCCATATTCTGGAAGGCCTGGCTGTTGCACTTTCCAATGTCGATGAAATCATTGCCCTGATCAAGGCAGCCGCTACGCCGCCGGAAGCCAAGACCGCGCTGATGGCGCGCGTCTGGAAGTCCGGCCTGGTTGGAGAAATGCTGGCGCGCACCGATGCGGCTGCTTCGCGTCCGGAAGGGCTGGCGGCCCACTTCGGCTACAGTATCGAGGGTTATCGTTTGTCGGATGCGCAGGCGCAGGCCATTCTGGAATTGCGCCTGCAGCGCCTGACCGGGCTGGAGCAGGACAAGATCGTCGACGAGTACAAGGAAGTGATGGTGAAAATCCTTGACCTGCTCGATATCCTGGCCAAGCCCGAACGCGTGACCCAGATCATCGCCGACGAAATGACCGAGGTGAAGGCTACCTACGGCGATGCACGCAAGTCCGAAATCGTGATGCATGGCGAAGACATCAGCCTCGAAGATCTGATTACACCGCAGGATATGGTGGTGACGCTGACGCATGGTGGTTACATGAAGGCCACACCGGTCGAAGAATACCGTGCACAAAATCGTGGCGGCCGCGGCAAGCAGGCGGCAGCGACCAAGGAAGACGATTTCATCGACAACCTGTTTGTGGCCAATACCCACGATTACATCCTGTGTTTCAGCTCGCGCGGTCGTGTGTACTGGCTCAAAGTGTACGAATTGCCACAGGGCGGTCGTACCAGCCGTGGCAAGCCGATCATCAACCTGCTGCCGCTCGAAGCCGATGAAAAGATCAATGCGATCCTGCCGGTGAAGGAGTTTACCGACGACCAGTTCGTGTTCATGGCCACCGTTGACGGCACGGTCAAGAAGACGCCGCTGTCGGCTTTCTCGCGCCCGATGAAGCGCGGCATCATTGCCATCAACCTGGAAGAGGGTAATTACCTGATCGGCGTGGCGCTGACACATGGCGCCGCAAGCGAGATCGCCGATGACGATCAAGCAGCCGATGAAACAGTGCTGGAAGATGATCAGGCGCATGAGGACGAGCAGGCTCTGGACGGCGATCAGATCATGCTGTTCTCCGATGCCGGCAAGTCGGTGCGTTTCAACCAGAACAAGGTACGCCCGATGGGCCGCAATTCGCGCGGTGTACGCGGCATGAAGCTCGCGCAAGGCCAGAAGCTGATCTCGCTGCTGGTCGCGCAATCACCGGAACAGCAGGTGCTGACCGCAACCGAACATGGCTACGGCAAGCGTACGCCGGTCGGCGATTATCGCTTGAGCGGCCGTGGCACGCAGGGCGTGATCGCCATCGATACTGGCGAGCGCAACGGCAAGCTCGTGGCTGCGACGCTGGTTGATCCGAGCGATGACGTGATGCTGATTACTACTGGTGGTGTGCTGATCCGCACGCCGGTGAGCCAGATCCGTGAAACCGGTCGTGCGGCGCAGGGTGTACGCCTGATCAATCTGGACGAAGGTGAAACACTGTCCGGGCTGGAGCGTGTCTGCGAAGTCGATTCCGACGACGAATCCGGCGAGGCCGATATCCGCGCAGACAACGGCAGCGACGCCGTGCAGGAATAAGACATGGGTTCCGGTTGGCAACCGGTCGCTGCGCCGGAACTCTTCTCGCAGATTGCGCACTGGGGCATGAATCTGCCGCATTGCCGCGCGCTGGGGTTGCAGCTGGTTGCCACGGGCTTGGGCCAGGCCAAACTGGCACTGCCGTTCAAGCCCGAGCTGGTCGGCAATCCGCAAACCAGAGTGTTGCATGCCGGCGTGGCGACTTCACTGGCAGATATGTCGGGTGCGATGGCAGTGTTTACCTTGTTGCATGCCAGGGAATCACTTGCCACGCTCGATTTGCGGATCGATTACCTGCGCCCTGGTGTGCCAGATCTGGCACTGTTCTGCCAGGCTGAATGCTACCGCCTGACCAGCCAGATTGCCTTTACCCGCAGTACCTTGTATCAAACAGACCTGCAAACGCCCGTGGCGCATGCCGTTGCCACCTATATGCGCACAGCCTTGCCTGAAAGCAGGAGGATGTGATGCCTTTCGCCATCAACTCCATTGATGATCTGCGCGTGGCGGTGGCTGCAATCCCCTACGCCCGCCTGCTTGGTATCGAGTGTGCCGAGCAGGATGGTGGCCCGCTGTTTGTTCTGCCCTATCGCGACGAGAATGTTGGCAATATCCTGCTGCCGGCGCTGCATGGCGGCGTGATTGGCGGTTTTCTGGAGAACGCCGCCGTGTTGCATCTGATGTGGGCGCGCGAAGCACAGGATATTCCCAAGATTGTCGATTTTTCGATAGATTATCTGCGTTCCGCCGGTCCGCAGGATCTTTATGCCCGTTGCGAGATCGTGCGCCAGGGCAAGCGGGTGGCCAATGTGTTGCTGACTGCCTGGCAGCATGATGTGGCGCGCCCGGTAGCCACGGCGCGTGCGCATTATTTGCTGGCCTGAAAACCCAAACTTCAACTATCCAGAGTCCGAACCATGAGCGACGAACAACTCAAGATTCACCGCGATGCGATTGATGCGATTGATGCCGAAGTACTCAAACTGCTCAACGCGCGTGCCAACCATGCCCACGAAATTGGCGTGATCAAGGGTGAGGGTGTTGTATACCGCCCAGAACGCGAAGCGCAGGTGCTTACCCGCATCAAGTCGCTGAATCAGGGGCCGCTGGCGGACGAAACCGTGGCACGCCTGTTCCGCGAAATCATGTCGGCCTGCCTGGCGCTGGAACGACCATTGACGATTGCTTTCCTGGGGCCGGAAGGTACGTTCAGCCAGTCTGCGGCCGTCAAGCATTTTGGCCATGCCGCGAAGACGCTGGCCTGCGCCTCGATCGACGAAGCATTCCGCATGGTGGAAGCGCGCGGCGCGGATTATGTCGTGGCGCCGGTGGAAAATTCGACCGAAGGCGCGATCGGCCGTACCCTGGATTTGATGGTCAATACGCCGCTCAAGGTATGTGGCGAGGTGGTGCTGCGCATTCACCAGCATCTACTGCGCGCTACCGCAGGCCAGCATGGCATTCAGCGTGTCTATTCGCATGCACAAAGCCTGGCCCAATGCCATGAGTGGCTGAACAAGAATTTGCCGGATGTCGAGCGCATTTCGGTCGCAAGCAATGCCGAGGCCGCGCGTCTGGCCAGTCTGGACCCAACGGTTGCAGCCATTGCCGGCGATGCGGCGGCAGAGCGGTTCAGCCTGATCAAGCTGGCCGATTCGATCGAGGATGAACCGAACAATACCACGCGCTTTCTGGTGCTCGGCCACCAGGACGTTACCGCTTCCGGTCGCGACAAGACATCGTTGGTGATTTCCGCACCGAACAAGCCTGGCGCCCTGCATGCAGTGGTGGAGCCGCTGGCGCGCCATGGCGTATCGATGAGCAAATTCGAGTCACGCCCGAGCCGTACTGGTCTGTGGGAGTACCTGTTCTTTGTCGATGTCGAAGGCCATGCCAGTGATGGGAAATTGCAGGCTGCACTGGCTGAATTGCGTAGCGTGGCCGCGTTTGTGAAGGTATTGGGCTCGTATCCGGTGGCGGTGCTATGAAATCAGTCGCCGTTTTTTGCGGCGCACGCCATGGCCATGATCCGGTATTTACGGCTGCGGCACGCGAGCTGGGCCGGGAGATTGGCCTGCGTGGCCTGGCCTTGGTCTATGGGGGCGGCCATGTCGGCCTGATGGGGGAGGTGGCAGATGCCTGCCTGTCTGTCGGGGGGCAGGTGGTCGGGGTGATCCCCGATTTCATGGTCGCACGCGAGCTGGCCATGCAGAACCTGACCGAGCTGCACGTAACTGATTCCATGCATACGCGCAAGGCGCTGATGGCTGCGCGGGCTGATGCCTTTATCGCATTGCCCGGCGGGTTTGGCACGCTGGATGAATTGTTTGAAATCCTGACCTGGCGCCAGATCGGCCTGCATGGCAAGCCTATTGGCCTGCTTAATATCTCCGGCTATTACGATGCCCTGCTGGCTTTTGTCGAGCAGGCCACTTCGGCAGGTTTTGTGGGCGAGCGTGAACACACATTCCTGCGGGTGGCAAAAACACCGCAAGCCATGCTGGATGCGCTGGCCAGCGCACCGCAGCCGTCCAGTGGCGAATGGGGGCGCGGCTGATGTTGGCATTTTCCGCGGCCGGGTTGCCGGACGATGCAGGACAGGCCGCGCGCCTGATCTACGAATCCGACCCGCCTTACTATGATTTCTGGTTTGGTTCGATTGATGCTGCCTTATCGTGTCTGGATAAGCTGTGGCGATTGCCTGAAGGCAGTTACAGCCATCAGTCATGTCAGGTTTGGCGCAAGGATGCAAAGGTGATGGCATTGGCCTGCCACTATCCTGCCGCGGCCGAAACGGCGCTTGCCCTGACTGATGCCCGTGTGCAGGGGCAGTTGCGTGGGGATCTGGCGCAATTGCAGCAACGCGATGCCCTGCTGGCGTGGTTGTTTCCAAGTGTGCCGGATGATGTCTGGTATTTGCGCACACTGGCAGTGGATGCTTCGCTGCGCCAGATGGGTACGGGGGCGCAGATATTGGCTGTGATAGTGTCTGCCGCCCGCGCGCATGGCGCGCGTGCCTTGCAAACCGATGTGGATAGCGCCAACCATGGCGCGGTACGTTTTTATACCCGCCACGGTTTTGAGATCATTGCCGAGACGCGCGTACCGGCGCTGGAGGCGTATCATTTGCCGGTCAGCTTGCGCATGTCCAGACCAATAGATTAAACACAACAGAACCTGATGGATTTCAGGGTTCCCTCAATAAAAACAGGAGATAAGCGATGTTCGGCCAACAATACCGTTACGTGTCGGAATACACGAATTTCATGAAAGACTTTCTGCAGTCCAACCCGGAGGTGGCCAAGGGCCAGGTGGAGGGGAGGGCATTGCTTTGGGACAAGGCGCCGATCGATCTGGATGAGCGCCGCCGCAATGAAGCCTCGCGCGTCCAGCAGAAAGCTTATCCCTACCAGCCAGATTGATCGGAGAACCTCTCATGCGTATCGGAACCCCGCTGTCCGCTTCGGCGACACGCGTCATGCTGCTGGGCAGCGGCGAATTGGGCAAGGAGGTCACCATTGCCCTGCAACGGTTTGGCGTGGAGGTAATTGCGGTCGATCGTTACCCCAATGCCCCTGCCATGCATGTGGCGCACCGCTCGCACGTGATCGACATGACCGATGCCACGGCGCTGCGTGCCTTGATCCTGCAGGAAAAACCGCATCTGATCGTGCCGGAGATCGAGGCGATTGCCACCAGCGAATTGGCCAAGATCGAGGCGGAAGGCATTGCCGGGGTGGTGCCGAACGCGCGTGCCATCAACCTGACCATGAATCGCGAAGGCATTCGCCGGCTTGCAGCGGAAGAGCTGCAGTTGCCCACTTCGCCGTATCGTTTTGCCGGTAGCCTGGACGAGCTGCAGACGGCCGCGCAGCAGATCGGTTTCCCCTGCCTGGTGAAACCGGTGATGTCGTCTTCCGGCAAGGGGCAATCGCTGCTCAAGTCGGCTGATGAGGTGCAGGCAGCCTGGGAATATGCGGCCAGTGCCGGCCGGGTTGACCAAGGGAGGGTGATTGTCGAGGGTTTCATCGATTTCGATTATGAAATCACGCTGTTGACGGTGCGGGCCAAAAACGCGGAGGGCGAAATTGAAACCGGTTTCTGCGAGCCGATCGGTCATTTGCAGAAGAGCGGCGATTATGTGGAGAGCTGGCAACCGCAGCCGATGAGCCCGATTGCCTTGGAGCGCGCGAGCATCATCGCCAAGAAAGTGACCGATGCGCTGGGTGGTTGTGGCCTGTTCGGTGTCGAACTGTTCGTCAAGGGCGATATGGTCTGGTTCTCCGAAGTCAGCCCGCGCCCGCATGATACCGGTCTGGTGACGTTGATGAGCCAGCGCTTTTCCGAATTTGAACTGCATGCGCGTGCAATTCTTGGTTTGCCGGTTGATGCCACCTTGCGTGAGCCGGCAGCCAGTGCCGTGATCTATGGCGGCATGGAAGAAGCCGGGGTTGCTTATGAGGGCGTGGCCCAGGCACTGGCTGTGCCGCGTGCCGATCTGCGCCTGTTTGGCAAGCCGGAATCGTTTGCCCGGCGACGCATGGGCGTGGCGCTGGCGGCAGGCAGTAACACCGACGATGCGCGCGCACGCGCGCGGCATGCTGCTGGTCTGGTGCGGCCGGTGAAGGGGTGAGTTGATTGCCCAGAGTACAACGGCCGCATCATGCGGCCGTTGTGTTTTGCGGGTCAGATAAACAGCATGCTGCGACCGACATCGGTCGCTATTTTGTCGCCAACCAGCAGCCGTGCCAGCTCGATACCGAAATGTGCGGCAGTACCTGCCCCGCGCGAGGTGGTGATCTTGCCATCGGTCACGACGTTGTAAGCCGTGACGATTGCCCCGCCTTCGGTCATTTTCGCTTCGCAACCCGGAAAACAACAGGCCTTGCGGCCCTTCAAGATGCCGGCCTTGGCCAGCACCATCGGTGCAGCGCAGATGGCTGCCACATGTTTTCCGGCGGCCAGATGAGCGTGCAGGCGTTGGTGCAGAGGCGGGCAAGCCAGCATGTTCTGGGTGCCTGGCCCTCCGCCTGGTAACACGATGGCATCGGCCAGTGCCGTGGCGGCGGAGAAGGGCAGGTCGGCTTGCACGGTAATTGCGTGCGCACCGCTTACCAGCAGCGATTCGCTCAAGGAAACGAGCTGAATATTTACCTCGGCCCGACGCAGGATGTCGGCCACGGTGATCATTTCGACTTCTTCAAAGCCTTCGGCAACGTAAAGGTGAACCAGGGGCATGGTCGTCTCCTGTTAATGAAGCGTATCTGCATTATGGGCTGGGGGATAGGGCAAGCGGCCGTGTGCTGTCTGTGAACGCTATTATCCGCGCATGCGCGGGTCTATACGCAAATTCAGGCAGACTGGCCCTGCATGGCAGCCAGGAAATCCAGTACCACGCGGCCATCCCGGCCCAGCAGGCCACGCAAAGGACGCAGGGGCAGGGTAAGCCAGTACAACAGACGCGCGGTTTTTTGCAGGAAACGGCAATGTTCGTATTGGCCGCCAGCCTGGCGATAGGCCCGCAGGAAGCGGGTCAGGCATTCGGCCAGCGTGGGTTGTGCGGGGCAATAGCGCACAACATCAAGCAGCAGGATCATCAGGTCGAAACGCTGTCGCGTGCTGAGTGCCAGTGCGAGCAGGGCGGTTTCTTCGAAATCGATGCGATACGATCTGCCGTTGTGCCACATCAGGTTGCGCAGCTGTGCACCGCCATGCCATTCGTTGGCCGCGTGCAGCTGCCCCAGTTCGGTAAAGGCCTGCGCGAGACGCTCAAGCCGTTCTGTGTCATTGCTGCTTTGAAAGGCCGCGAGCCAAGGCGCATCCAGCTTTTGCATCACCAGCCAGTTCTTGCCGTGCGCCAGCACTGCCGGCACGGCAATGCCATGCCGGTCGAGTTCCTGCAGTCGGCGAATTTCGAATTGCAACCGGTCTTCTGCATGCATGGCGTTGCGCAGACCCAGGCCCCAGCCGATCAGATTGCGCAGCAGGACCTGGGCGCGCGAGCGATCATCGACCTGGGCAACCTTGAGAATGCCAGCCGCACCGTATTCATCCAGCACGATCAATCGCTCATTCGGATGGTCATGCATCGCCCGCTGCACGATTTCCTGCCACGCTACCGGTGAGTATCCGCGATATGCTTCAGTCAACATTTTCCAGCGCAAGCAGTTCGGCAATGGTCTGGCGACGGCGGATCAGGCGGATCGATTCGCCATCAACCAGCACTTCCGGAATCAGCGGACGGCTGTTGTAGTTTGATGACATGCTCGCGCCATAAGCGCCGGCATCGTGAAAGATTGCCAGGTCGCCGATTTCCGCCGCAGGCAATTCCCGCGGTGCAACTTCGCCGCCTTCGACCTGGGTGAACACATCACCGGATTCGCACAACGGCCCGGCGATGACGGTCGGGCGTGCCTTGCCTGTGACCTGCTGACCATTGCGCAGCAGCGATACTTCGTGGTGGCTGCCATACATGGCAGGGCGCATCAGATCGTTGAAGCCGGCATCAACCAGCACGAAGTGGTTGCGGCCCGCATCTTTTTTCGCGCGGACTTCGGCGACCAGCTTGCCGGATTCGGCGACCAGGAAACGGCCCGGCTCAATCTCCAGCGTGACCTTGTGTCCCAGATGCGCTTCGATTTCCTTGCGCGCGGCATCCCACAGGCCGAAGTAATGATCGGTATCGATGCGCTCACCGCCGACGCGGTACGGAATCGACAAACCACCGCCGGCCGAGATGGCTTCAATATCGCGATTGGCGCGTTTGACCAGATCCACCATGGCCGAACAGACCTCCTGCAAGTGGCTGTAATCGACGCCGGAGCCAATATGCATATGCAGCCCGACCAGTTGCAACTGGTAGCGATCAATCAGCGCGAGTGCCTGCTCCAGATGCTCATGCCAGATGCCATGCTTGCTGTGTTCGCCGCCGGTATTGGTTTTCTGGCTATGGCCGTGTCCGAAGCCGGGGTTGATGCGTAGCCAGACACGATGGCCGGGGCTGGCCTGGCCCAACTGTTCGAGCATCTGCGGCGAACCGGCATTGACCGGCACCTTCAGCTCGGCAACACGAGCGAGCGTGGTGCGATCGAGCAGATCCGCAGTGAAGACAATGCCGCCATGCGCATCGTCAACCGAATAGCCGGCCGCGAGTGCGCGCTCGATTTCGCCCAAGGATACGGAATCGACCGCCACGCCCTGTTCGCGCATCAGGCGCAGGATATGGGTGTTGGAGCAAGCTTTCTGGGCAAAACGGATCACATCGAACGCTTTGAGCTGCTGGATGCGTTCGCGGATGACTGCGGCATCGTAAATCCAGGCGGGTGTGCCGAATTGCTGGGCAATTGAGGTGATCTGGGCGGCATTGACAGGCTTCATGGAGACTCGCGGACAGTAAAAACGGCGCATCGCGCGCAAAGGCGAAATGTTACCCGGATGCAGCGTCGCTTGTCAGCGTAAACCTTGCAACAGGATGCCATGAACCATGTCGGGGTTCTGGGCGGCTTAATCGCGCGAAGTGCGAATCACGCCCTGGACCTCGCTCAGTCGCACGAAAATCCGCTGCAACTGGTCGGTATCGCGAATCTCGATGGTGAAGCGCATGTAGGCGCGATGATCCTTGCTCAGTGTGTTGACCGCAGTGACGTTGATCTTCTCGCGCGCAAGCACTTCCGACAGATCGCGCAGCAAGCTTTGCCGGTCATGCGCCTCCACCAGGATATCCACGGCGAACACTTGCCCGGTATGGCTCTTGCCCCAGTCGGCCCGGATCAGTCGCTCCGGCGCGCCAGCCGCCAGCCGCTTGAGTGTGGTGCAATCGGTACGATGAATCGAAATGCCGCGCCCCTTGGTCACAAAACCGACCACCGCATCGGGCGGCACCGGCTTGCAGCACTTGGCCAGCATGGTCATCAACTGGTCCACCCCCTCGATCAGTACACCCTTGCCATGCTGATCGGCCCGCGCGGCACGGATCAGATCATCCGGGTTGATCGGCATCGGCGGTGCTGGCGGTTCCATCACCGCAGTCAGCACCTGTGACAATTCGCGCAGCGATAGCTCGCCCTGACCCAGCGTCAGATAGACTTCATCGATGGTCTTCATTCCCAGGCGGGCGGCAATGGCATCAAGCTTGCTGTTGCTGAGGCCGGCGCGGGTGGCTTCCTTTTCAAACAGGGCATGGCCGGCGGCAATTGCCACATCCTGATGCTGCTGCTTGATCCAGTGCCGGATCTTGCTCATGGCTCGGTGGCTCTTCACGTAGCCCTGGTGCAGCCAGTCCAGGCTGGGGCCACCTTCCTTCACCGACAGGATCTCGATGCGCTGGCCATTTTCCAGCGGGGTATACAACGGCACGATCTGGCCATTGACCTTGGCGCCGCGGCAGCGATGGCCCAAGTCGGTATGTACGCTGTAGGCAAAATCAACCGGCGTGGCGCCCTTGGGCAACTCAATTACGCGGCCTGCCGGGGTGAGCACATAAATGGTGTCGTCAAATAGCTCCGCCTTGAAGGCATCGGCCAACTGGTTGCCCTTGGCCATGTCCTCGCGCCAATCGAGCAACTGACGCAGCCAGGCAATCTTTTCCTGATATTTGCTATCGTGCTGGCCGCCTTCCTTATAGCGCCAGTGCGCCGCCACGCCATATTCGGAGTGCTCGTGCATCTCGAACGTGCGAATCTGAACTTCCAGCGCCTTGTTTTCCGGGCCGATCACGGCGGTATGCAGGCTGCGGTAGAAATTGCCCTTCGGGTGCGAGATGTAATCGTCAAACTCACCGGGGATCGGTTGCCACAGGTGGTGGATGATTCCCAGCACCGTGTAGCAATCCTTCACGTCGTCGACCAGCACACGCACGGCGCGCACATCGTAGACTTCGGAAAAATCGAGCTTTTTCTGCTGCATCTTTTTCCAGATGCTGTAGATGTGCTTGGGCCGGCCCATGATGTCTGCCTTGATACCGGCAGCTTCAAGTTCCTGGCGCAGCGTGGCCATGACATTCGCAATGAAATTCTCGCGGTCTACCCGGCGCTCATCGAGCAGCTTGGCAATGCGCTTGTACGATTCCGGATGCAGGTAGCGGAAGGACAGGTCTTCCAGTTCCCACTTGATCTGCCACACGCCCATGCGGTTGGCCAGCGGCGCATACAAATCAGTGGTTTCGCGAGCCAGCCGCCGCCGGATGGCCTCTGGCGCATCGGCTGCCGCATGCATGGCTTGCGTGCGCCAAGCCAGGCGGATCAGCACTGCCCGCATATCCTCGGCCATGGCCAGAATCATCTTACGCAATGCTTCGATCTGCTGATGAGCGTCCTCCGGCTTGTGGTGCACGTCCGGGTGGGCCAGCACGCCTACCAATTCACGGATGCGCCGGATCTGCTCGACCAGCTGGGCCACATCATCGCCAAAGCGTAGCTGGATATCCTCTGCGGCCTTGTTGTTGACATCGGGCATGGCAAACAGCAGGGCGGCGATTACCGCATTGGCATCCAGCCTGAGGTCGGCCACGATCGATGCGCTGGCCACAGCCTGCGGTAACATCGGCGTACCGGTTACCGTATACACGCGATTGGCATAGCATTGCTCGGACCAGTGAA
This sequence comes from Formivibrio sp. oc-25, assembly GCF_055810895.1. Lineage (NCBI taxonomy): Bacteria > Pseudomonadati > Pseudomonadota > Betaproteobacteria > Neisseriales > Chitinibacteraceae > Formivibrio > Formivibrio sp. oc-25. The sequence goes on from NZ_JBVVOL010000003.1 coordinate 43,632, forward strand.
ACGCTTCGGAGATGCGCAAGACCTCGTCAGGCGAGTAGCGCTCGGCCAGCATATGCAGCCAGCGTTGCGGATCATCGGCATCGGCGATGGATTGGGCGAGCGGGCGGGTAACGGCAACCATGGAATTTTCTTTTTCTGCGTCAGAAGGGAATTTTGCCCAAAATAGTCGGTCTCTTGAAGCACTAAAAATCAAATCGTCTGTTCATTGCATCAATCAAGACTACCCCATGCCCAGAAAGTTGCTGCGCCGTTTTTTGCCAGACCGGCACAAGATTGCAGAAAATACCTTCCTGCGCCGATTCGCGCATTGGTTTACTGATCCCTGCCTGTGGCAGCTCAATCGCCGTGCCGTGGCGGGTGGTGTGGCGGCGGGAGCAATTGGCGGGCTGATTCCGGGTCCGCTGCAGATCATTACGGCTGCGGTTTTGTCGCTTTTTTTTCGGGTGAACTTGCCGGTCGCTGCTTTTACCACTTTGTACAGTAACCCGCTGACGATTGGCCCGCTGTACTGGCTGGCCTATAAGCTGGGCAGCCTGGTACTCATGGCCAATGGTCATCACGCATTGCCCCCCATGCCAGTCTTGTCAGACATGAAGGTTCTGAGCTGGACGCAGGCCATGCTGGATTGGGCTAGTACGTTGGGTTGGCCGCTGGCACTTGGTTTGCCGATGCTGGGATTGTTGCTGGCGCTGGCTGGCTATGTGCTGATCGACCAGTTATGGCGTTTGCATGTGCGCTGGGCGGTCAGGCAGCGCTCGCGCCGGCAGCGCCGCCAGACATGAAAGATCACCGCATATCCGATTGACCACCTCGCGCCAGTTACCGGACTGTTTTTGACGGTAAAGCCGTACGCTGTTCGGATACCACGGCGAATCGCAGCGTTCGGTCAGCCAGCGCCAGTCTGTCTTGTAGGCCGGCAACATGATCCAGCAGGGTGTGTTCAGTGCGCCGGCCAGATGTGCAACCGCACTATCTACACTGATGACCAGATCCAGTTGCGCCACGATGGCGGCGGTATCGGCAAAGTCCTTGATTGTGTGTCCAAGCGGAACGAGTGGCAATCCGGTACTGGTCAGCAAGGCATCCTCTTCCCCCGGTCCTTTTTGCAGACTGACAAAGTGTACGCCGGCAATTTCGCCCAGCGCGGCGAACGTGGCAAGGGAGGGCAATGATCGGTCGGCATCGTTTTCATGTCGCGGGTTGCCCCGCCACACCAGTCCAACACGCAATCCCTGTTGCGGAATGCGTGATTGCCAGCAGGCAATCCGTTGCGGCAACGCATGCAGATAAGGCAGCCGGGCCGGGATCGAATCCAGACGTGTCTGGCAGTGAAAGGGCAGGCTCATGGGTGGTACCCAGTAATCCCAGCCTGTATCCGGCAACACGGCATCGATCGGAGCGATGACGTCCAGCGCCGCATGTGTGGCCAGCAATGGCGCAAGCGCCGGATGACACAGTATGCCGATGCGCGCGGCACCTCGATCCCTCAGCAGGCTGGCATAGCGGCAAAAGTGAATCATGTCGCCATGGCCGGCCTCGATGCCGATCAGGATGTGCTTGCCCTGCAGCGTTTCGCCTTGCCAGCGCGGGAATGGCAGCAAGGCTTGCAGTTGGCGATACCAGTCACGCGCCTCCAGGCTCGCCCAGCCTTCCTCGAAACGGCCCTGGCGCAACTGCAGATAACTCAGATTGAAGCGTGCCAGGCGGTAGGCGGGATCAATGTTCAGCGCGCGTTGATAACAATTTTCTGCCAACTGCTCCTGTCGCTGGCAGGCATGCAGTACACCCAGATTGGACCAGGTAACGGCTGAATCCGGATTCAGCGCAAGCGCTTGCTGGTATGCCTGCTCTGCTTCGGCAAAGCGCTTTTGACTTGCGAGCAAAACACCAAGATTGCGATGAACTTCGCTTAGGCCTGCATCGAGCGTGAGTGCATGGCGATAGCATGTCTCGGCCTCAGCAGGTTGCTGTAGATGTTCCAGGGCCAAGCCAAGATTGGCATGTAATTCAGCAATGTCGGGAGCAAGAAGAATGGCTTGTCGAAAGCTTGCTGCGGCCTGTGCGTATTGCTCTGCTTTCAGGTATTCGTTGCCTTGGACAAACAGTGATTCAACTTTTGCGCAGGCTGGCATCTGGGTACCGGATCAGTAAGTTGGTACCCGTGCCAGTTCATCTTGCAGCCGGTTGAGCAATTCCATCCGGCTGGCCGGAATCTGGCCGGCATCAACGGCGGCACGCAAGGCGCAGTTCGGTTCCTGGCGATGGCGGCAGTTGTGAAAACGGCACTGGCCGAGCAACTCGCGAAACTCGGGGAAATAGCCGGCCAGCTCATCCGCCTTGATATGTGCCAGACCAAACGATTGCAGGCCGGGCGAATCGATCAGCTCGGATTGTTCGTCCAGCTGGTAGAGCGCTGCGTGCGTGGTGGTGTGTTTGCCCGAATCCAGCGCCAGCGAAATATCGTTGATGCGGGCGTTGGCATCCGGGATCAAAGCGTTGGTCAGCGTGGATTTCCCCATGCCGGATTGCCCGACCAGTACCGACGTGTGTCCTGCCAGGCTTGCGCGCAAAGGGGTGACATCGGCCAGTGCGGAAACCTCGATCAGGTCATAGCCCAGGCGAGTGTAATAAGCGAGCTTGTCGCGTGCTGCGGCGGCCTCGGGCAGGTCGCACTTGTTCAGGCAGATCAACGGATGGATGCCGGCAGCTTCGGCCGCGATCAGGCAGCGCCCGATCAGCTCATCCAGCCAGCTTGGCACCGGCGCCACCACGATCACGATCTGTGTGACATTGGCCGCGATCAGTTTTTCACGCCATTGATCCGAGCGATACAGCAGGGTTTTGCGTGCGAGCGCCTTCTCAATGACAGCCTGTTCTTCGTTGATCAGCTTGACTGCAACCGCATCGCCGCAGGCAAAATCGGTTTTCTTGCCGCGTGCGGAGGCAATGCGCCGCATGCCATCCGCAGTTTGCACGATATAGGCTTTGCCGTGACTGGCGACAATGCGGGCGACCGTATCGCTCATTTATTCAGCAGCCGGTCGACTTTGGCAGCGCAGATGATGTCATTGCGTGAAATGCCGCCAGTGGAATGCGTGCTCCAGACCAGCCGGCAACGGCTGTAGGTGACATCCATGTCCGGATGATGATCCTGGGTATGGGCAATCCAGGCCACAGCATTCACGAAGGCCATCGTTTCATGAAAATTCTTGAAGCGGAACGTTTTTTCCAGTTGATCATCAAGCACAATCCAGTCATTCAACTCGGAAGCCAGCATTTCTGCTTCTATCTTGCCCAGTTTGGCCGGTGTGGCGGAGCACTGTTCGTCGAAGAATGCCATGGTGTGAGCCTTTTTCAAATGGAATCGATACTGTTTTAGCCTAGCGACTTCAGCGCTGCAATGCGGATCGCCGCCGGCGGGTGCGAGTGGTAATACATGCTGAACAGCGGATCGGGGGTCAGCGTGCTGGCGTTATCGCGATACAAGCGGACCAGCGCGTCGACCAGATCATCGGCGCTGGCGTGTTGTGCCGCATAGGCATCGGCCTCGAATTCCTGCTTGCGTGATATCCAGCTGCCGATCGGCGCAAACGGAAAGGTAAACACCGGCAATGTCAGAAAGAACAGCAGCAAGGCAGCAGCCGTGCTGGGTGTGGCTACGCCCAGCCCCTGATAGAACCAGGATTGCTGCATCAGCAGGCCCAGAAGCCAGAACAGGCCAAGCATCAAGGCAAACGACCAGATCAGCCGCTTGAAGATATGACGATGGTGGAAGTGGCCCAGCTCATGTGCGAGCACAGCCAAAATCTGCGCCGGCGTCAACTGGCGCAGCAGCGTATCGAAAAATACGATGCGCTTGGATTGGCCCAGCCCGGTGAAATAGGCATTGCCGTGGTTGGAGCGCTTGGAGCCATCCATCACGAACACCCCGCTGGATGTGAAGCCGCAGCGTTGTAGCAGCGCCTCGATATCCGCCTTCAGTTCGGCATCTTCCAGTGGCAGGAATTTGTTGAACAGCGGAGCGATCCAGGTCGGGAAAACCAGCATCAGCAACAGCGAAAAGCCCACCCAGGTCAGCCATACCCACAGCCACCAGTGGTCGCCCATTCTGGCCATCAGCCAAAGTACCAGCGCTGCAAGCGGCAGGCCGATGCTGGCAGCCAGCAGCCCGGATTTAATCAAGTCGAGAACGAACAGTTTGGCGGTGATGTTGTTGAAGCCGTAACGCGCCTCGACCACAAAGGTCGAATAAATCGAAACGGGCAGGGTCAGCAGGGTATACAGCACCGATACGCCGGCGATCAGGATCAGGCCAGCGCCAATGGGTGAATCCGTGAATGAACGGCTGAGCGTATCGAGCCAGTTGATGATGCCACCCAGCGTGAATGTCAGCAGCAGGGCTGCTTCATACAGCGTTTCAAACTGGGTAAAGCGGCTTTTGCATACCGTATAGTCGGCCGAACGCTGGTGCGATTCCAGCGGGATGGATTCGGCAAACTCATCCGGTACTTGGGCGCGATGGTTCGAGACATGGCGAATCTGGCGGGCTTGCAGCCACAGATGCAGGCCGCAACCGAGACCGAGCGTGGCAACAAACAACAGGGAGAACAGGCTGGCGCTCATTTATAATGCGCTTCAATTTCAATCGATCATGGAGTCAAGCAGTATGCCACAAGACCAGAACAACCTCATCTGGCTGGACATGGAAATGACCGGGCTCGATCCCGAGCGCGAACGCATCATCGAGGTAGCGCTGGTGGTTACCAATGCCAATCTGGAAACGGTGGCTGAAGCACCGGTATTCGTGGTTCATCAACCCGATAGCGTGCTCGATGCCATGGATGAGTGGAACAAGAATACCCACGGCAAGTCTGGCCTGATCGACAAGGTGAAGGCGTCCACGCTGACGGAATCGCAAGTCGAGGACCAGATCATCGCCTTCCTGGAGCAGCATGTCCCCAAAGGTGTTTCACCCTTGTGCGGCAACTCCGTGCATCAGGACCGCCGCTTTATCGTCAAATACATGCCCAGGCTCGATGCCTATCTGCACTACCGCATCATCGATGTTTCCGTGCTGAAGGAGCTGTGCAAGCGCTGGCAACCGCAGGTGTATGCGAAATACACCAAGGAGAGCAAGCACGAAGCGCTGGCCGATGTGTATGAATCGATCGGCGAGTTGAAGTTTTACCGGGAAAATTTCCTAAAGGCGTGAGGGCTGGGTGGTTCGCATTTTCTCCCTCTCCCGCTTGCGGGAGAGGGTAAATCGATACCTGCCGTCCTAGCTGTCGGAATGAATTCCGACCTACGGCGTCAAGGTTCTGAAGAGGGGACTCAATCCCGGAAGTTACCCGCCTTGATCGGATAATCCGTAATTTCCTTCTTGATCAGCGCAATGCACATCTGCAAATCATCGCGCTTGGCACCCGTTACACGCACCGCTTCACCCTGGATGGCAGCCTGCACCTTGAGCTTGGCATCCTTGATCTGCTTGACGATTTGCTTGGCTAGCTCGCTTTCGATGCCATCCTTGATCTTGAATAGCTGCTTGACCTTGTTGCCGGATACGCTTTCCACCTTCTGCGCATCCAGGCGCTTGGAGCTGTCGGCTTCCTTCTTTTCCATGGCTGGAAAAAGGATGGCCTTGATCTGGTCGAGCTGATTGTCGGAATCGCCAAACAAGGTCAAAGCCTTGTCCTTCTCGTTGAACTCGATCTTGGCGCTGGTGCCTTTGAAGTCGAAGCGGTTGTCGATCTGACGCATTGTGACATCGATCGCGTTCTTCATCGCGACCATGTCGGCTTCGGACGTGAAGTCAAAAGACGGCATCTAAAACTCCTGTGAGTAGTGACTGGGGAGTGGTGAGTGGTTTGGCTACTCTCAACTCCCTACTCCCCATGCCCTAGATAAAATCAATCAGGCAAAGTGGCAAACGTAATGGAACGGCTCGCCTTGCACTTCGATTTCAAAGCTGGAGTTACCCGGCACATGGAACGATTCGCCCGCAGCGTACTGCTTGACCTCATCCGAGCCTGCCAGCTTCACAAAGCAGGCGCCGGCCACGGCTTCCATGATTTCCGGTGCGCCGGTATTGAAGGTCAGCTTGGCAGGCAGAATCACGCCCACGGTTTTCTTGGTGCCATCGCCAAATACCACGGTATGCGAGATGCACTTGCCGTCGAAGTAGATATTGGCTTGCTTCAGAACGGATACGTTATCGAATTGGCTCATGGAGATTCCTTATTTTTGCAGCACTTCGGTTAACAGGGTTTTGACGATAAAGCCGAACATGCCCAGACCCAGTACGACGGACAACACCAGCGTGCCAAGCTTGCCGGCCTGCGAATCACGCGCCAGCCGGAAAATGATGAAGCCCATATAGGAAATCAGCGCGGTGCAAAAAATCGCGACGGTCAGCCGGGTAAATGCGGCTTCGGGCATGTTGAGAATGGCGTCGAGCATTTTTCTTTCGGTACAAAGGCCGACCGGTTGGCCGGCTTACCCTCTCTCCTGACCTCTCTCCCCATCGGGGCGAGAGGGAGAATTTTCAGGTGAGCATGAGAGGGAAAACTCCCTCTCCCGCTTGCGGGAGAGGGTTGGGGAGAGGATTACTTGCCAGCTTTCTTGGCAGCAATGCGCATCCGCAATGCATTCAGCTTGATAAAGCCACCAGCATCGGCCTGGTTGTAAGCGCCGCCGTCGTCATCGAAGGTGGCAATGGTCTGGTCGAACAAGGTGTTGACCGAATCACGCGCCACCACCGATACGCTACCCTTGTACAGCTTCACACGCACAAGGCCGCTCACGTTGGCCTGGGTGTGATCGATCAGGGTTTGCAAGGCGACACGCTCCGGAGCCCACCAGTAGCCGTTGTAGACCAGGCTGGCGTAACGCGGCATCAGGTCGTCTTTCAGGTGCGCCACTTCACGATCGAGCGTGATCGATTCGATGCCGCGATGAGCCTTGAGCAGAATCGTGCCACCCGGGGTTTCGTAGCAGCCGCGGCTCTTCATGCCGACGTAGCGGTTTTCCACCAGATCCAGGCGACCGATGCCGTGCTTGCCGCCGATCTGGTTCAGTGTGGCCAGCAGTTCGTGTGCCTTCATGCGCTGGCCATTGATGGCAACCAGATCACCCTTCTCGAATTCCAGATCGAGGTATTCCGGTGCATCCGGTGCGGCTTCCGGGCTTACGGTCCAGCGCCACATGCTTTCTTCGGCCTCGGCCTTCGGGTCTTCCAGATGGCGGCCTTCGTAGGAGATGTGCAGCAGGTTGGCGTCCATCGAGTAGGGCGCGCCACCTTTCTTGTGTTTCATGTCGACTTCAATACCGGCAGCTTCGGCGTAGGCCATCAGTTTCTCGCGCGAGAGCAGATCCCATTCGCGCCACGGGGCGATGATCTTGATGCCGGGCATCAGCGCATAGGCACCCAGCTCGAAACGAACCTGGTCGTTACCCTTGCCGGTTGCACCATGCGAAATGGCTTCGGCACCGGTCATCTTGGCGATTTCGATCAGCCGCTTGGCGATCAACGGACGCGCGATCGAGGTGCCGAGCAGGTATTCGCCTTCGTAAACCGTGTTGGCGCGGAACATCGGAAAAACGAAATCGCGCACGAATTCTTCGCGCAGGTCGTCAATGAAGATATGTTCCGGCTTGATCCCGGCCTTGAGTGCCTTCGCGCGTGCCGGCTCCAGCTCTTCGCCCTGACCCAGGTCGGCCGTGAAGGTCACGACTTCGCACTTGTACTCATCCTGCAGCCACTTGAGAATGACCGAGGTATCCAGCCCGCCGGAATAGGCGAGCACAACTTTCTTGACATCAGACATGCTGTTTCCTTGTTTCTACAGAGCGGAAAATTTATCGTAAAACTCGGTGCGGATCTCCTGGATTTCCACACAGATCTGGCAATCCTGTTCCTGCAATGCGCGGGAAAAGGCCGATTTCATGATCGGGTTGAACAGTGCAAGCACCTGTTTCTTGAATTCAGGCGGACGCGTATCCAGCGTGGACATTTTCAGGTGCACAAACGCCTGCCTGGGGTCGCCGCCAACACGCCATTCATCCAGCTTGATGGCGCGTACCATCACGCTGTTTGCACGCACGGTGCCGGTGCTGTAAAGCGCGTCAATCAACTCGACAAACAACTGCTGCATGTCGGGCGCGGCAATCAGGTTGTCGGTGTATTCGATGGTGATGTGCGGCATGGTTCATCTGTCCGTTTTTGTGTAGGTTTGGCCGTGTAGGTTGGGCAGAGCAGAGCAGAGCAGAGCAGAGCAGAGCGAAGCCCAACATCGACAATGCTCTGACCAACATCTACCACCCCGCCTTATCTGTCGTTGGGCTTCGCGATGCTCTGCCCAACCTACGGGAGGTTTACTCCCTCTCCCGCTCGCGGGAGAGGGCCGGGGAGAGGGGCCTCAACCCGACAGTCATTACTGCTTGAAAACGTCCCAATTCTCCGGCTTGCCGCCTTGCTTGAAGACATCCCAATCTTCGATCTTGCCCAGCAACAAATACTCGATCACGGCTTTCTGTGCGTGCATGCGGTTTTCGGCCTCATCCCACACAATCGACTGCGGGCCGTCGATCACTTCCGGATCAACTTCTTCGCCACGGTGGGCGGGCAGGCAGTGCATGAACACAGCTTCCGGCTTGGCGGCCTTCATCAATTGCTCGGTGACCTTGTAATTGATGAAGTCTCGCTTGCGTTGCAGCGTTTCGCGCTCGAATCCCATGGAAACCGATACGTCGGTCGTTACGATGTCGGCATTGGCCACGGCTTCATACGGATCGCGACAGGTCTCGAAGATGTCCGGGCCGTATTCCTGACCATCGAGCACCACCATGTCGTAGCCCTCCGGGCAGGCCAGCTTGAGCTTGAAGTTGAACACCTTGGCTGCCTGCAGCCAGGTGCGCGATACATTGTTCGAATCCCCCACCCAGGCTACCGCCTTGCCTTCTATGGAGCCGAAGCGCTCAACATAGGTAAAGATATCGGCCATGATCTGGCAGGGGTGGTATTCGTTGGTCAGCCCATTGATCACCGGCACCAGCGATTCCTTGGCAAAACGCTCGACAATGCTTTGCTCGAAGGTGCGGATCATCACGATATCGACCATGCGGCTCATCACCTTGGCCATGTCCTCGATCGGCTCGCCGCGCCCGAGTTGGGTGCTTTCCGAATTCAGGAACATGGCGTGACCACCGAGCTGGTACATGCCGGCTTCGAACGAGACGCGGGTACGGGTCGATGATTTCTCGAAAATCATCCCCAGCACACGGCCGGGCAGGGGTTGATAGAGTTGGCCGGATTTGACGACCTTCTTGATTTCAGCAGCGCGGGTAAAGAGGTAATCGTACTCTTCGCGCGAAAAATCCTTGAATTGCAGGTAATGACGCATGGGCAAGATCCTGTTGCAAGCAGGTGACTGCAACGATTTTGGGAAAAGACAACATTATTGAAGCAACGGAAATTTAGTGCAAGTCCGCGCGGGTGGCGGTGCGGGTCGGCGTCGGCAGAGTTCGATTTGCAAAATAGAAAAGGGCGGGAAACCCCGCCCTTTCAGGTCGAAAACTAAGCTGACAAAGTCAGATTAGAAGTCGGTACGGATGCCGATACCAACACCAGTGTACTTGGCGCCGTTATATGCGCCAGTGCTAGGTGCCTTGAAAGCGCTGTTGGCTGCGCCAACATCAGCATTGTCATCGTTGCTGATGTAGGAAGCGCCAGCCAGCAGCTTGGTTTGTTTGCTCAGGTCATAGGTCATGCCCAAGCCTGCACCCCAGGCACCGGTCTCAGCTTGCTTGGCGCCGTTCAGTTTCTGGTCGTTCAGCTTGCTCAGGCTACCTGCGAAGTTGTATTTGCCTGTGGCGTAGGAAACGCCAAGGCCGTAACCTGCCTGCTTGTATTCGTTGCTGGCGCTGGCATCTTTTTGCTTGGTTTGGTCATAGACTGCACTGATCTTCAGGCCTGCCATCGGCATTACCGAAGCGCCAACAACATAGTACTTGTACTTGTCGCCATCGTTAACTGTTGCGCTGTTTTTGATTTCGGTCTTGGTGTAGTCGAAATTGCTTACGTTCTTGTAGCCGGCGCCGATTTCAAACAGGCTGGACTTGTAGAAGGCAGTTGCAGCATAACCATTGGCGTTTGTATCTGCAGTCGTATTGCCAAAAACGTATTGAGCCTTGAAGCCAAAGCCGCCGAAGGAAGGTGAGTGGTAGGCGATGGTGTTGTTGTTTTTGCCAGCGCCGCGACGAACAAACTTGCCGCTTACGCTGTCGGACTCGATGAGGTTGCCCAGGGCGCCAAAGAAGTCACCGCGCGAAGCATCGATGATGTCATCGAAACGGCCGGCACGTACCAAGCCGAAGTTGCCTTGCAGGCCAACGAAGGTGTCACGGTCACCCCAGCCTTCGGTCTGTTGGTTGTTTGTGCCGTCAGCGGCGCTGGCGCCAACGCGAACGCGTTGCTCAGCTTGCCACAGAACGGTCAGGCCGCTGTCGAGCTTGTCGGAGCCCTTGAAGCCCAGACGGGAAGATTGGTCAGCCAAGCGAACTTTGCTGTGGTCAGCGGCAGCACTTACGCTGCTTACTTTGCCGTATTCAACGGCGGTACGCAGGGAGCCGTATACAGTAACTTCGGCCATGGCGGCCGGTGCAACGAAGGCTGCGGCAACAGCCAGAGCAATGATCTTCTTCATGGGGTAATACTCCTTGTTGTTGAAGGGTACCGCTTTTAACCCGGTCTGGTTTTATTACCAAACCTTGGATCGTAGGATGCCTTAGCCGTTGTGCCTGGGGCAACTTTGTGTGCAGCAATTGCGTAGGAGTGTTGGGAAAAGTACACAGTTTGGGCGGTTTGTGTGAGGAGTGTGACGTAGTTGTGATGGATTTGTTACCGGGATGTTTTGAGTCCGCCCCTGGCTGCCACATCGCAATGCCCTTCGTAGGACGGGCTTCAGCCCGTCAGCGCTGATGCCGGATATGTACGCAATGACGGGTTAAAACCCGTCCTACGGCGTGGGTTGAAATCATTGCGCGAATGTCGCCGCAACGCCTGCCGTAGGACGGACTTCAGTCCGTCGGCGCTGATGCCGGATATGTCCGCTGTGACGGGTTAAAACCCGTCCTACGGCGTGGATTGAAATCATTGCGCGAATACCGCCGCAACGTCTGCCGTAGGACGGACTTTAGTCCGTCGGCGCTGGTGTCGGATATGTCCGCTGTGACGGGTTGAAACCCGTCCTACGGCGTGGTGGCATGTATGGCGGTGGATTTTGGTTCTCAGTGCATATGCAAAACGCCACCGCAAGGGTGGCGTTTGTGCTGGTGACTGGCTTGATGCGCGATTAGCGAGCTTGCCAGCCGCCGTCGACGTTCACAATGGCGCCGTTGACGTAGTCGGAAGCGGCAGATGCCAGGAATACGGCGGTGCCGGCCAGGTCTTCCGGTTCGCCCCAGCGGCCAACCGGGATCCGGTCCAGAATCGCTTTGTTGCGATCGGCATCGGCACGGATCGGGGCGGTGTTGGCGGTGGCGATATAGCCCGGGGCGATACCGTTGCAGTTGATGCCCTTGGCGCCCATTTCGTTGGCGATCAGCTTGGTGATGCCGGCAATGCCGTGCTTGGATGCGGTGTAGCCCGGTACCAGAATGCCGCCCTGGTAAGACAGCATCGAGCAGATGTTGATGATCTTGCCACGGCCATTGCGGCCCACGACGTGGCGGCAGAAAGCTTGCGACAGGTACATGGGTGCGTACAGGTTGATCTGCATCACAAAGTCGAAGTCTTCCTCAGAATGCTCCAGGAACGGGGCGCGGCGGATGGTGCCGGCAACGTTGGCCAGGATGTCGACCTGGCCGGCCAGTGCGACGGATTCATCAATCACTTTTTGCGGCGCGCCCTTGGCGGTCAGGTTGGCTTGCAGGTACCAGTATTTGCCGCCGCCGATCTTGGTGGCAGCTTCCATGTTGGTGATGGATTCGGCAGCCATCGGGGCGAAGTCGGCACAAATCACGGAAGCGCCGGCTTCGGCCAGCTTGGCGGCAATGGCGGCACCAATGCCTTGTGCGGCGCCGGTTACGAGGGCGATCTTGCCTGATAGGCTAAATGGATTGCTCATTCTTTTAGATTCCTTATGTGTTGGAAGGAGGGGCCGGCAAGCCGGCCTTGCTGCAAAAGGTTAATTACTTGATGTCTGCCATGGCAACATGGTCCATATCCGGGAAGGTCTGGTTTTCGCCGGCCATGCCCCAGATGAAAGTATAGGCTTGTGTGCCTACGCCGGAGTGGATAGACCAGCTCGGGCTGATTACGGCCTGCTCGTTGCGCATCACAATGTGACGGGTTTCGGTCGGTTCGCCGTGCATGTGGAAGACGATGCCATCCGCGTTCATGTTGAAGTAGAAATAAACTTCCATCCGGCGCTCGTGCGTGTGGCACGGCATGGTGTTCCACAGGCTGCCTTCGTCCAGCTTGGTCAGGCCCATGATCAGTTGGCAGGAATCCACCACGCCCGGCACGATGTATTTATAGATAGTGCGGCGGTTGGATGTCTTGGTTTCACCCATGGTTTGCGGCGAAGCTTGCTCGATCGTTACCTTCTTGATCGGATAGGCGGCGTGGGCCGGAGTGGAGTTGTAGTAGAACTTGGCCGGATTGGCGCTGTCCTTGCTCTTGAAAACCAGATCCTTGTTGCCCTTGCCAACATAGAGGGCTTCTTCGGCCTTGACGTCGTACTCGGTGCCATCCACCACGACCACGCCATCGCCGCCGATGTTGATCAGGCCCAGTTCGCGGCGTTCCAGGAAGTAGGCGGTGCCATAGGTCTTGCCCAGATCCGGCATGGCGATATCGCTGCTGACCGGCATGATGCCGCCAAACACGATACGGTCGACGTGGCTGTAGGTCATAGTGATCTGGTCGGCAACAAATATTTGTTCGACCAGGAATTCGCGACGCAAGCCTTCGGTGTCCAGCGTTTTGGTGTAGGCGGCGTTACAGGATTGGCGGATATCGATCTGCATGAGGTACTCCTAGCGTTGATTAGCATCGCATAGCTGCGGCGTTGGTGAGGGTTGGCCGGCAGGAATGGTCAGGTGACTGGCATTATAATATGACCAAAGCTGCCTTATTCAAGCGTTTTATTGCCTATTTTATAGTCTTTGATGTGTGACAAGTTGGTAAGGTGAGATGACCAAAGGTCCGGCCTTTCGATATTCTGGCCGATATCGGGTTACCTTGCCTTTAAAAAAGGGCTTGCCTGGATGTAAATCCGGCAGGTTTACCAAGTTGTATCCAAGCGGGTTCTAGTCGCAGCTACTCTCGTAGGACGGACTTTAGTCCGTCGGCGCTGATGCCGGATATGACCACCGCGACGGGTTGAAACCCGTCCTACGGCAACCGATTGCTGCAACAAACACAAACGCCCCAGCCAACAGGCTGGGGCGTTTGTATGCAGTAGTACTTGGCAGTACTTAACGCTTCTTGGGTACGTACAAGTCAGTGATCGAGCCATGCGCCATTTCAGCAGCAAAGGCCACGGTTTCCGACAAGGTCGGGTGGGCGTGTACGGTCATGGCGATGTCTTCGATATCCGCGCCCATTTCGTAGGCCAAGACAGCTTCACCCAACAGTTCGCCAGCATTTACGCCAACGATGGCGGTGCCGAGGATGCGCTTGGTTTCCGGGTCGACCAAAATCTTGGTCAGACCGTCGTCGCGACCGTTACCCAGAGCGCGGCCGGAAGCTGCCCACGGGAACACGGCCTTCTCGTACGGAATGCCTTGCGCCTTGGCTGCGGTTTCGGTCAGACCCACCCAGGCCACTTCCGGATCGGTGTAGGCGATGGCCGGAATTGCACGGAAGTCGAGGAAGGATGCATGTCCAGCGATGACTTCGGCGGCGCACTTGCCTTCGTGCGTAGCCTTGTGGGCCAGCATCGGGTTGCCGGTTACGTCACCAATCGCGTAGATGTGCGGTACGTTGGTGCGGCACTGGTTGTCGATATTGATGAAGCCACGTTCATCCACTGCAATACCGGCATTTTCCGCACCGATCAGGTGGCCGTTCGGGCGGCGGCCCACGGCAACCAGAATCTTGTCGTAGACTTGCGGCTCGGCCGGAGCCCAGTCGCCTTCAAACCAGCACTTGAGACCTTCCGGCAAGGCTTCGACCTTGGCAACCTTGGTCTTGGTCATGATGGCTTCATAGCGGTTGCCGATACGGTCAGCCAGCACCTTGATCACGTCACGGTCAGCGCCCGGAACCAGGCCATCGCCGAGTTCCACCACGCTGATCTTGGTGCCCAGTGCCGAGTAAACGCAGGCCATTTCCAGGCCGATAATGCCACCGCCAACCACCAGCATGCGCTTCGGAATTTCGGTGAGCTTGAGTGCGCCGGTGGAGGAAATGACGCGCGGATCATCATACGGATAGCCCGGGATCTTGGTCGGCGTGGAGCCGGCTGCAATGATGGCATTCTGGAACTTGATGGTCTTGACCGAACCATCATTGCCGCGCACTTCCATGGTGTGCGGCGAGGTGAACTTGCCTTCGCCATTCACAACATTGACCTTGCGCTGCTTGGCCAAACCAGCCAGACCCTTGGTCAGGCGAGCGACCACGCTATCCTTGAAGCCACGCAGTTTGTCGATGTTGATGCGAACGTTGTCGAATTCCAGACCGTGCTCGCGCATTTCTTCGGCGTCGGTCATGACCTTGGCGACGTGCAGCAGCGCCTTGGACGGAATGCAGCCTACGTTCAGGCAGACGCCACCGAGCGTCGGATGACGTTCAATCAGTACCACGCGTTTGCCCAAGTCGGCCGAGCGGAAGGCTGCGGTATAACCGCCGGGGCCTGCGCCCAGAACCATCACATCACATTCGATCAGCTCGCCATTGATGGCGGCGGCAGGGGTGGCAGCGGCTTGGGGAATGGCTGCAACCGGAGCGGAAGCGGCAGCTGCGCCAGTTTCCAGCAGCAGAACCACGCCGCCCTCGGAAATCTTGTCGCCAACCTTGACCTTCACTTCCTTGACGATACCGGCAGCGGTAGACGGCACTTCCATGCTGGCCTTGTCGGTTTCGAGGGTGATCAGGGAATCGTCCACATTGATCTGGTCGCCAGCTTTGACAAATACTTCGATCACGTCCACGTTATCGTGGCCGCCAATGTCCGGTACTTTCAGTTCGATTACGGTGCTCATGTCTTCTTCCTGTGAGGAGTTAGGAGTTAGGGGTGAGGTGTATACCCCTAGCGTGAAGAAGAGGTGTCAGGTTTTACCCCTCACACCTCACACCTCACGCCTCACTTCTGTTAAAGGATCAGGCGGCGCAGGTCGCCCAGCAGCTTGGCCAGGTATACGGTGAAGCGCGCGCCAGCGGCGCCATCGATCACGCGGTGATCGAAGGAGAGCGATAGCGGGCACATCAGGCGCGGCTCGAATTCGCGGCCGTTCCAGACCGGCTTCATCTGCGACTTGCAGACACCCAGAATAGCGACTTCCGGCGCATTCACAATCGGGGTGAAGCCAGTGCCGCCAATACCGCCCAGGCTGGAGATGGTGAAGGTGGCGCCTTGCATGTCGGTCGGCTTGAGCTTGCCTTCGCGAGCCAGCTTGGACAATTCACCCAGTTCCTTGGTGATCTGCTTGATGCCCTTCTTGTCGGCATCCTTGATCACCGGAACGACCAGACCATTGGGAGTATCTGCGGCAAAGCCGATGTTGTAGTACTTCTTCAGGATCAGGTTGTCGCCATCCAGGCTGGAGTTGAATTCCGGGAATTGCTTGAGCGCATCCACGGCGGCCTTGATGATGAAGGCGAGTGGGGAGGGCTTGACGCCTTCCTTTTCCCATTCCTTGCTGATGTCCTTGCGGAAGGCTTCCAGGTCGGTGATGTCGGCATCGTCATTGAACGTGACATGCGGAATCATGACCCAGTTGCGCGACAGGTTGGCACCGGAAATCTTCTTGATGCGCGACAGCGGCTGGGATTCGATCGGGCCAAACTTGGCAAAATCGACCTTCGGCCATGGCAGCAGATCCAGGCCAACGCCGGTACCCGCAGCGGCTGCAGCAGGTGCGGCGGCCGGGGTAACCGGTGCATTCAGGTACTTGCGCAGGTCTTCATGCAGGATACGGCCTTTCGGGCCAGAGCCTACAACCTTGGCCAGATCGATACCCTGCTCGCGCGCATAGCGGCGCACTGATGGGCTGGCGTGCGCGATGCGCTGGCTTTCATTCTGTGCGGTTTGCGCTGCGCTCGGAGCGGCTGCTGGTGTCACGGCAACCGGTGCGGGTGCTGCACTGGCTGCGGCAGGTGCCGGAGCCGGAGCCGATTCGGCCGGTGCCGCGGCGGCAGCAGCATCGGCTGATTCCAGCAACAGAATCACGCTGCCCTCGGAAACCTTGTCGCCAACCTTGACCTTGATTTCCTTCACTACGCCGGCACTGGTAGCCGGTACTTCCATGCTGGCCTTGTCTGTTTCAAGGGTGATCAGCGATTGCTCAAGCTCAATCTTGTCGCCTACTTTAACCGATACTTCGATGACATCCACATCGCTGCTGCCGCCGATGTCCGGAACTTTCAATTCAATCACGTTGCTCATGTTCTCTTCCTGTCAGGAGTAAGGAGTGAGGGGTGAGGTGAACACCCCTCTTGCGTTTGGTGTGCGGCGGGGTTGCTCCTCACGCCTCACACCTCACGCCTCACTGATTTACACTGTCCACGGTGCCGGTTTGCTGGTGTCGATGCCGTATTTGGCAATGGCTTCGGCTACTTTTTCTGCGCCGATCTTGCCATCGTCTGCCAAGGCCTTCAGGGCGGCCAGGGCCACGCTGTAGCGGTCGACTTCGAAGAACTTGCGCAGTTGTGCGCGGCTGTCGGAACGACCAAAACCATCGGTGCCCAGAGTGACGAAGCGATTCGGCACAAAGGCACGGATCTGTTCGGCATAGGTGCGCTTGTAGTCGGTCGCAGCAATCACCGGGCCGGTACGCCCTTGCAGGCATTCGGTCACATAGGCTGTTTTCTGCGCAGCAGTCGGGTTCAGCAAATTCTCGCGCTGTACGGTAATACCGTCGCGATAGAGTTCGTTGAAGCTCGGAGCAGACCAGATGTCGGCTTCTACACCAAAATCATTCTTGAGCAAATCTGCAGCGGCAATGACTTCACGCAGGATCGTACCGGAGCCCATCAGCTGTACCTTCTGATCAGCCTTGGCGCCTTCCTGGAACAGGTACATACCCTTCAGGATGCCGGCTTCAGCACCTTCCGGCATGGCCGGATGGCTGTAGTTCTCGTTCATCACCGAGAGGTAGTAGTAGATGTTTTCCTGATCCTGATACATGCGCTTCATGCCGTTCTGCACGATGACGGCCAGCTCGTAGTGGAAGGTCGGATCGTAGGAAACGCAGTTCGGGACAAATTCGGCGAACAGGTGGCCATGACCATCCTGGTGTTGCAGACCTTCACCATTCAGCGTGGTACGCCCGGCGGTGCCGCCGATCAAGAAGCCGCGTGCACGCATGTCGCCCGCTGCCCAGGCCAGATCGCCGATACGCTGGAAGCCGAACATCGAGTAATAGATGTAGAACGGAATCATGGTGACGCCGTGGTTGGCATACGAGGTCGCTGCGGCGATCCAGTCTGCCATGGCGCCGCCTTCGTTGATGCCTTCCTGCAGAATCTGGCCTTCCTTCGATTCCTTGTAGAACATCAGTTGGTCGGCATCCTGTGGCGTGTAGAGCTGGCCAACGTGCGACCAGATACCCAGCTGGCGGAACATGCCTTCCATGCCGAAGGTGCGCGATTCATCCGGGACGATCGGGACAATACGCTTGCCGACGGTCTTATCCTTGACCAGCACGTTCAACATCCGTACGAAGGCCATGGTGGTGGACATTTCACGCTCGCCGGTAGCATCGAGCAGTGCCTTGAAGGCATCCAGGCCCGGGACTTGCAGCGATTCGTTAACCGGTTTGCGCGACGGAATGTAACCACCCAGCGCGGCACGGCGTTCGTGCATGTATTTCAGTTCAGGCGCATCGGCTGCCGGCAGGTAGAATTTGCAAGCCTTGGCTTCGTCGTCGGACAGCGGGATGTTGAAGCGGTTGCGCAGGTAGATCATGTCATCATCAGACAATTTTTTGGTCTGGTGCGCCACGTTCTGCGATTCTCCGGCCGAACCCATGCCGTAACCCTTCACGGTCTTGGCCAGGATCAGGGTCGGCTGACCGGTATGCTCGGTTGCTGCCTTGTAGGCGGCGTAGACCTTGGGCATGTCGTTGCCGCCGCGGGTTAGGTGCCAGATGTCGCTGTCGGTCATGTCGGAGACCATGTCCAGCAATTCCGGATACTTGCCGAAGAAGTGCTTGCGAACGTAGGCACCATCCTTGGACTTGTAAGTCTGGTATTCGCCGTCGACCACTTCCATCATGCGTTTTTGCAGGATGCCGTTGACGTCTTTCTCAAGCAGTGCGTTCCAGTTGGAGCCCCACAGCACCTTGATCACGTTCCAGCCGGCACCGCGGAAGTTGCCTTCCAGTTCCTGCACGATCTTGGCATTACCACGTACCGGGCCATCCAGACGTTGCAGGTTGCAGTTGATCACGAACACGAGATTGTCGAGCTTTTCACGACCAGCCAGTGAGATGGCGCCGAGCGATTCCGGTTCGTCCATTTCGCCGTCGCCGCAGAAACACCATACCTTGCGGTTGCCTTTCTGCTTGAAGCCACGGTCGTCCAGGTATTTCATGAAGCGGGCCTGGTAGATGGCCA
The DNA here is from genome assembly GCF_055810895.1 of Formivibrio sp. oc-25. NCBI lineage: Bacteria > Pseudomonadati > Pseudomonadota > Betaproteobacteria > Neisseriales > Chitinibacteraceae > Formivibrio > Formivibrio sp. oc-25. Next base: position 62,416 of record NZ_JBVVOL010000003.1, read on the forward strand.
TCAGCGGGCCCAGGCCCATCGATACGGTCGGGAACTGCCAGAAATCCGGCATCAGCCACGGGTGCGGGTAGGAGGACAAGCCCTTGCCACCGACTTCGCGGCGGAACAGGTTGAGCTGGTCTTCGCTGATACGGCCTTCCAGGAAGGCACGCGAGTACATGCCGGGTGCGCAATGGCCCTGGAAGTAAACGAGATCGCCGCCGTGATTTTCCGACGGGGCATGCCAGAAGTGGTTCCAGCCCACATCATATAAAGTAGCGGCAGAAGCAAACGAAGTGATATGGCCGCCTGGCTCGCCTTCACCACGGTTGGCTTTGACCACCATGGCTGCTGCATTCCAGCGGGTGTAGGCAAGGATGCGTTCTTCAAACTGGGCGTTGCCGGGGTTCTTGGCCTCCATGCTCGCCGGGATGGTGTTGACGTAAGGCGTTGTGGTGTCAAACGGAATATTGATGCCATCAATACGAGCCTGCTTGATGACCTGTTCTACCAAGAATTGTGCGCGGCTGCTGCCTTCTCTCTCCAGAACGCTGCCAAGCGAATCCAGCCACTCACGCGTTTCTTGCGGGTCGTGGTCGTGATGCTGCTCTGCCATAGTTTGTACCTTGCTTTAGTGGGTGGACGAGGCGCGCTGCTTAGGCGCGCTTCCTTTCTTGGCCTTGATCAAACACCGGTCAGGCGTTTTTTGTAAAAATTGATCAGGCCGTTGGTTGATGCATCGTGGCGGGTAGCCGGCTCTGATGCGATCAATTCTTGTTCTATTGTTTTGGCAAGCTGCTTGCCAAGCTCCACGCCCCATTGGTCGTAGGAGTTCACATTCCAGATCGTGCCTTGCACAAATACCTTGTGCTCATACAGGGCGATCAGTGCGCCCAGCGTTTCCGGTGCCAGTTTCTGCATCAGAATCGTGTTGCTGGGACGATTTCCTTCAAATATCTTGTGTGGCAGCAGTTTTTCAAGTGCTTCACCGCTCAAGCCCTGTGCCGTCAGTTCAGCGCGGACTTCCGCTTCATTCTTGCCGCGCATGAAGGCTTCGGTCTGAGCGAAAAAATTCGCCATCAGAATTGGCCCATGCGGTGCCGGTGCATCGGGGTGTTCGATCGAGGCAATGAAATCGATGCCGACCCCCTGGCTGCCCTGGTGCAACAACTGGTAGTAAGCGTGCTGACCGTTGATGCCCGAATCTCCCCATACGATCGGCCCGGTTTCATAGTCGACAATGCGCTGACCATCCAGGTCCACGGTCTTGCCGTTGGATTCCATGTCCAATTGTTGCAGGTAGGACGGAAACCGATCGAGGGCCTGATTGTAGGGGGAAATCAGTAAGGATGGGAAATGGTAAAAATTCCTATTTAGAATGCCGAGCAATGCAAGCAATACCGGCATGTTCTGAGCCAGTGGCGCTTCGACAAAATGCCGGTCCATGGCATGGGCACCTGCCAGCAATTTTTCATAATTTTCTGGCCCGATGCACAAGGCAATCGGTAATCCAATGGCCGACCAGAGCGAGTAACGTCCACCGACCCAATCCCAGAATTCGAACATATTGGCAGGATCGATGCCGAAAGCCGTCACGGCCTGGGTATTGGTCGAGACCGCGACAAAGTGCTTGGCGATGGCGCTTGCATCCGCCGATTGCAGGAACCAGCGCCGCGCGGTATGCGCGTTGGTGAGCGTTTCCTGGGTCGTGAATGTCTTGGATGCCACAATAAAAAGTGTGGTGGCCGGGTTGACGCGTGCCAGAACGCTGCTGATCTGATCGCCATCCACCGTCGAGACGAAATGCATTTTCAGTTGCGGATGCGCGTAGCGGTGCAATGCGCGGCAAACCATGAGCGGGCCGAGATCGGAGCCGCCGATACCGATGTTGACGATGTCGGTGATGGCCTGCCCGGTATGCCCCAGCCATGCGCCCGAACGCACGGATTCTGCAAAACACGCGATACGTTCACGCACCGCATTGACTGCCGGCATGACGTCACAGCCATCAACCAGAACCGGATGGTTGCCCAGATTGCGAAGCGCAGTGTGCAACACTGCCCGTTGTTCGGTGCAATTGATTTTCTCGCCGGCAAACATGGCATCACGGCGTGCAGCAACGCTTGCCTGTTCGGCCAATTGGATGAGCAAAGGCAAGGTTTCAGCCGTGATTCGGTTCTTGGAGTAATCAAGAAACAGGCCGCAGGCTTCCAGGCTAAAGGCTTCGAAACGCTTTGGATCGGCTTCGAAAAGCTGACGCAGATGATGCTTGGAAATGCTGGCGATATGCGCCTGAAGCTCAGACCAGGCAGAGAGTTTTACTGGGTTGGGCATGGCAGATCTCATCAGGGATTGGATTGTAGCAATGGGGGAATAGGGCAGTCTTGGTCAACTCGCCCAATAGCCTTCCCCCACTACTCAACAGTATTCGTCATTGCTCACGAAAATGTGAACCTGATTTTGCAAAATGCCCAAATCAACGAATACGTTTGTCCTTCAGGCTTTGCTTCATTTTTTCCAGCTGGTCGATCAGTTCCGGGCCGCGTTTCAGGGCGACACCCACTGCCAGCACATCGATGATCACCAGGTGAACGATGCGGGTGATCATGGGGGAGTAAAGATCCGGATCTTCCATGGTGTCGGCAAACAGGCAGACGCTGCAACGCTTGGCCATGGGCGATTTGGAATGGGTGATGCCGATGACATCCGCGCCGGCATCGCGGGCGATTTCGACCGAGCGGATCAGATCCAGTGTACGGCCGGAATTGGAAATCGCGATCACCGCATCACCCGGTTTGAGCATGGAGGCCGACATGCCGTGCATGTGCGGGTCGGTGTAGGACATGGTCGGCACACCCAGGCGGAAGAATTTGTTCTGGGCGTCGATGGCCACCGCACCGGATTGCCCCTGGCCATAGACATCGATCTTGTGTGCATTGCCCAGGATATTGATGGCGCGCTCCAGCGCATCGGTATCGAGTTCGTTGCGGCAGCGCATCAGGTGCGAGATGTTGCTGTCGAACAGTTTGCGGGCAATATCATGCGCCGAATCACCGGGCATGACTGTCGAATGGACATAGGGTACGCCGGCGACCAGGCTGCGCGTCAGGCGCAACTTGAAATCCTGCAGGCCGGTACAGCCAAGCGAGCGACAGAAACGGATAACGGTTGGCTGGGAGACATTGGCTACCTCGGCAATGTGCGCGATCGGAGCATTGGCAACCATATTGGGTTGCGCCAAGGCCAATTCGCCAACCTTGCGTTCGGATTTACTGAGTGAATCGAGAGAGGATCGTATTTTTTCTAGCATGATGGTCAGGTCCTGGTGCGTATTTTCTTGATGTTTTCAATGTAGAGCTTGTTATTGCGAAACGGATTTCAACTTGCTTTATGGCGCCCAGAATATGTGGGTCGCCGGTGCTGCTTCAATGACTTGCCTGATCGGCAGCCCCGGTGCCGGGCCTGCCAATGTTTTTTCGAGGAGTTCGCGCTTGCCGGTACCGCAGATATGCAAAAGCAAATGCTTGGTGGAAACGATGGCGGCACGGGTCAGGCTGATGCGCGCATGCGGGGCTGTAACCGGCGTCATGGCAAGGCAGTGATCGGTGGAATCAAGCGCGCTTTGTAACTCGGGTGACCGCGGAAACAATGAGGCTGTGTGGCCATCGTCACCCATGCCCAGCACAATGACATCCAGCGGCCAATTCAGCCTGGCCAGTTGCTGTTCGGTGATCGACTGACCTTCGCAGGCACTCGGTGCGGCATTGAAAAGCGGTATGAAGCACGCACAGGAAGCAGGGCCTTGCAGCAAGGTTTCCCGTACCAGCCGCGCATTGCTGTCAGCGTGGTCGGCTGGTACCCAGCGTTCGTCGACTAGCGTGATGGTGACATGTGACCAGTCAAGCGGCTGGTTGGCGAGTTTGCGCAAAAAGCCGGCAGGCGTGCGCCCGCCCGATACTGCCAGGCTGGCCTGGCCTTTTCTGGTCAGGGCCTCACGTAACTGATCGGCCACAAATGTGGCCAATTCTTCATCCAGTGCCGCAATCGTAGCTTGCGCATGCCAGATCAGCTTGCCGGAGTTCGCCATGGTTCAGGCCTCCTCGTGCCAGCAAAAGCCATCGCGCGAAAGCAATGCCGATGAGGCTGCAGGGCCCCAGGTTCCTGCGGTATAGGGTTTGGGGGGCTCGGGATTGTTTTCCCAGGCATCCAGAATGGGTTCCACCCATTTCCATGCGGCGGCTTGCTCATCGCGCCGGACAAATAGCGACAGGTCGCCGCGAATGACATCCATCAGCAGACGTTCATAAGCTTCGGGCGAGCGGGTCTGGAATACTTCCTTGAAATCCAGGTCCAGATAGACCGGGCTCAGGCGCATTTTGTCGCCGGGCTGCTTGGCCATCAGGTAAAGCCGGACGGATTCGTTAGGCTGCAAACGGATCACCAGGCGATTGGGTGTCATCGGCTGACGTCCAAAAATTGAATGTGGCACCTTGCGGAAATTCACCACGATCTCGGCCAGACGTTCTGCCATGCGTTTGCCGGTGCGCAGATAGAAAGGCACGCCAGCCCAGCGCCACGAGCTGATTTCAGTCTTGATGGCGACAAAGGTTTCAGTGCGTGAGTGTGTGCCGACGCCTGGTTCTTCCAGATAGCCGATGGCGGGCTTGCCCTCGGCTGCCCCGGCACGGTATTGCCCGCGCACGACCTTGGTCAGCAAGCCTTCCGGATCGAGTGGCTTGAGAGAGCGCAGTACCTTGAGCTTTTCATCGCGAACTGCATCGGCATCAATGGTGGCCGGCGGTTCCATGGCAACGATACACAGCAACTGCAACAGGTGGTTCTGCACCATGTCGCGCAGTGCCCCGGTCTGGTCATAAAAAGATGCCCGGCTCTCCACGCCGACCTGCTCGGTTACCGTGATCTGTACATCGCTAATCCATTCATGGCGCCATAAGGGCTCCAGAAAAGTATTGCCAAAACGCAGCGCCAGCAGATTCTGAACCGGCTCCTTGCCCAGGTAATGGTCAATACGGTAGATCTGCTTTTCGCTGAAATAGGCGCCGACGGTGTCGTTGATCTTGTTGGAGGACGCCAGATCATGGCCCAACGGTTTTTCCAGCACCACCCGCGTGTTGCCGCGATTCAAGCCGCTGTCGGCGAGATTTTTGCAGACCCGGGAGAAAAGATCGGGGCTGGTGGATAGATAGAAAACGCGCGCGCGATTCGGGTGCTCATCGAGCAATTTACCCAGCTGATGAAAGTCTTCCACCGCATTGGCATCGAGTTGCAAAAAGGCAATGCGTCGGGAGAAGGATTCCCAGGTTTGGCTGGAAAAATCATCACCCAAATACTCTTCGACCTGAGGGTATACCTTGGCCAGATAGGCGGCGGTATCCGGCTGCGAGCGGCCCAGGCAGATGATACGACCCTCCGCCAATTTGCATTCGCGGTGCAGGTGATACAGGGCCGGCAGCAATTTTCGGATCACCAGGTCGCCCGTGCCGCCAAACAAGACCATGTCAAATGGGGAGTGTGGTGTTTTCATCGGTAATCCTCGTAGCTATCCGTGACAACGCGCTTGCCAGGTGACCCTGTGTTCTGCGGATGGGGTTCTGGGCACTCGCTGTATTTGCAAGGCCTGACCAGGTAAATGTAGTGTAGTTCCACTTATCCTACTACATGGCTGCGCTGTGCGGCAAAGCAATGCATTTGCCTGATCAGTTTGTATCAGGATTGGCCAATTGCCTGGATCAAAATGGCGTATGGCTGCATTTTGTCGCCAGCGTGTTGAATTGCCGGCCTTGCTGTAGTAAAACTACGATTTTCTGACCAATCCTGCATGTCAGTCAAATACTGCGTGCTTGAACGGGGGAGTGCAAACCCATGGCTGTCCATCACACCCTATCTGCCGTTACCGAACGCATTGTCCGTCGCAGCGAGGCGACCAGGCGCCAGTACTTGTCCCTGATCGAACATGCGGCCAGTACATCGCCGACTCGTGAAGTGCTGGGCTGTGCCAATCAGGCCCATGCCTGGGCTGCCGCGCCGCGCGAGGATAAACTGGTTTTGCGGGCCATGCGCCAGCCCAATATCGGCATTGTGACGGCCTATAACGATATGCTGTCCGCACATCAACCGTATGAGCGCTACCCCGCCATCTTGAAAGCAGCTGCGCGTGAAGCCGGTGCAACAGCACAAGTCGCCGGCGGGGTGCCCGCCATGTGCGATGGGGTGACGCAAGGTTTCCCGGGCATGGAATTGTCACTGTTCAGCCGGGATGTGATTGCCCTTTCCACGGCCATTGCCCTTTCGCATCATGTGTTTGATGCAACCCTGTGTCTGGGTGTGTGTGACAAGATCGTGCCCGGGCTGTTGATGGGTGCACTGCGTTACGGACATCTGCCTGCGATTTTTGTGCCGGCCGGCCCGATGCCAAGCGGCATCAGCAATAGCGAGAAATCCAGAACGAGACAATTGTATGCCGAGGGCAAGGTCAGCCGCGACGAACTGCTTGCCTCGGAAGAAGGTACTTATCACGCGCCCGGCACCTGTACTTTCTACGGTACGGCGAATTCGAACCAGATGCTGATGGAAATCATGGGTCTGCATCTGCCCGGTGCGGCTTTTGTTGCCCCGAATACCCCATTGCGTGATGCGCTGACGGCCGCTGCAGCACGCCGGGTGGCTGCGATGACTGTGCTGGGCAAGGAATACATTCCCGTGGGTCGGGTAGTGGATGAAAAATCCATCGTGAATGGCATTGTCGGCTTGCTGGCAACGGGCGGTTCCACCAATCACACGCTGCATCTGGTGGCGATTGCACGGGCTGCCGGCATTCTGATCGACTGGAGTGATTTCAGCGAACTCTCGTCAGTCGTGCCCTTGCTGGCGCGTGTGTATCCGAATGGCCCTGCCGATGTGAATGAGTTCCATGCTGCCGGCGGGATGGCTTTCGTTATTCGCGAACTGCTGGATGCGGGCCTGTTGCATGAGGATGTACAGACAGTGGTTGGTCAAGGCCTGCGTCGTTACTCTGAGGTGCCGGTGTTGAAAGATGGCGTGCTGGGTTGGCAAGCCGTGGCCAAGCAAAGTGCCGACGATACCGTGCTGGCTCCCTTTGCCCAGGCGTTCAGCACAGAGGGCGGAATCAAGCTGGTAGAGGGCAATCTTGGGCGGGCAGTCATCAAGATTTCTGCCGTGAAACCGGAAAACCGCATCATTGAGGCACCAGCGATCTGTTTCAATGATCAGGAGGAAGTGGCTGATGCGTTCAAACGTGGTGAGCTGGATCGCGATTTTGTGGCGATTCTGCGTTTCCAGGGGCCGCGTGCCAATGGCATGCCCGAGCTGCACAAGCTGATTCCTGCATTGGGTGTGTTGCTGGATCGAGGCTTCAAGGTGGCGCTGGTTACGGATGGTCGTATGTCCGGGGCGTCTGGCAAGGTGCCGGCGGCCATTCATGTGACGCCCGAGGCGGCCATGGGGGGGGCGTTGGCCAAGGTATGCGACGGTGACTTGGTGCGCCTGGATGCGGCAGCCGGCACGCTGGAGGTTTTGCTTGACGACGATGCGTTGCAGGCACGCGCACCGGTACAGGTGGATCTGTCACGCAATGCGCTCGGTTTCGGTCGGGAAATGTTCGGATTGTTCCGCGCAAATGCTACCGGCTCGGAGCAGGGTGGGTGTAGTCTGTTTGCCAGTGAGTGATTTTTCGGCGAAACTTGGCCGATTGGCCTGACCGGTTGCGCGGGATGGCGAGATTTGCGAGGTTTTTTGTTGTTGCGCAAAGGTATGATGCAAAGATTGTAGCATTCTTACGCGACTTGATTTTTTGATCCTCTTATCAGGAGATGACGCATGACTATCAAAGTAGGTATCAATGGTTTCGGCCGCATCGGCCGCATGGTTTTCCGTGCTGCTGTCCAGAATTTCTCTGACATTGAAATCGTTGGTATTAACGATTTGCTCGAGCCGGATTACCTCGCCTACATGCTCAAGTACGATTCGGTGCATGGCAAATTCAAGGGCGAAGTTTCCATCGAAGGCAACACGCTGGTTGTAAATGGCAAGAAGATTCGCCTGACCGCTGAGCGCGATCCGGCTGCCCTGAAGTGGGATGAAGTAGGTGCCGATATCGTGGTTGAATCCACCGGCCTGTTTCTTACCAAGGAAACCGCTGAAAAGCACATCGCTGCTGGCGCCAAGAAGGTCATCATGTCGGCTCCGTCCAAGGACGACACCCCGATGTTCGTATACGGCGTGAACGACAGCACTTACACCGGTCAAGCCATCATCTCCAATGCTTCCTGCACCACCAACTGTCTGGCTCCGATCACCAAGGTGATCAACGACAAGTGGGGTATCAAGCGCGGCCTGATGACCACTGTGCATGCAGCTACTGCCACGCAAAAAACCGTTGATGGCCCGTCCAACAAAGATTGGCGCGGCGGCCGCGGTATCCTCGAAAACATCATCCCGTCCAGCACTGGCGCTGCCAAAGCAGTTGGCGTGGTGATCCCGGCCGTGAAGGGCAAGCTGACCGGCATGGCCTTCCGCGTTCCGACTTCCGATGTTTCCGTGGTTGACCTGACTGTCGAGCTGAACAACGAAGCCACTTACGAAGAAATCTGTGCCGCCATGAAGGCTGCCTCGCAAGGCGAACTGAAGGGCGTGCTCGGCTACACCGAAGACAAGGTTGTGGCTACTGACTTCCGTGGCGAAGTTTGTACTTCTACCTTCGATGCCGAAGCCGGTATCGCGTTGGACAAGACCTTCGTCAAGCTCGTGGCCTGGTACGACAACGAGTGGGGCTATTCCAACAAGGTTCTGGAAATGGTTCGCGTGATGGCCAAGTAATTCTGAGTTTTTTCAGAATCGAAAGCCGCCGAAAGGCGGCTTTTTTGTTAGGGTTTGCGGCAATGTTGCGGCGCGGCGACAGTTTATGGGTAAAAATTACAATGAAGTTGCGGCATTCTGTGGCCGGCGCTACGCTGGCATTGAAGGATGGTGTGAATCGTTCCCATCTTGTCTGCAGGCCTGATTTGATGGCCTCTTGGTTAAAGTAAATTCTACAAAGGGATAAAAACATGTTTAAACGTGCACTGTTGGCTACTTCTGTAGCTGTCGCGATTTCCGCACCGGCCATGGCCGAAGTAACGGTTTACGGCTCCGCTCGTACCGGTATCGAATACTCCAAGTCGGCTGACATCAGCCGCGTTCGCCTGATCGATGAAAACTCTCGTATTGGTTTCATGGGCTCTGACAAGCTGGACAATGGCATGACCGTTTTCTGGAAGAGCGAACATGCCTTCCGTATCGGCTCAACCAATGCCAATGGTACTAACGATGCGTCGAGTGGTTGGGGTGCTCGCGATCAGTATGTGGGCGTTGAAGGTGGTTTCGGTACCGTGAGCTTCGGCAAGCAAAACGATGCTTACGGCGACTGGATCAATATTTCGCCGGTGCTGGATGGCGCGATGACCAACTCCGAAGATTCCTTGTTCTATCAGGTTGAATCCGGCTCACGTAAGAGCAATGTTGCCAAGTATGTTTCGCCGAAGTTCAGTGGTTTCCAGGCATCTGTGGCGTATGATTTCGGTGGTCGTGTAAAGACTGGCGCGACCAACTATGATAACCATGGCTATTCGGCTTTGCTGACTTGGGGTAATGACAAGTTCACGGTTGAAGGTGCTTATCTGGGTGTGCAGGATTACGACAACACCCCGGGTGAAAAACTGAATTCTTTCGCTTTTGATGGTGTAGCCAAGGTTACCGATGCGCTGTCGCTGACCGCCCATTGGGAACGTGCAAAGTTGTCGCAAGAAGATTACAAGCGTGATTACTTCGGCGCTGGTGCTGTCTATGGTGTTGGCAAGTGGGCCGTGATCGCTCAATACTTGCAAGCCAATGAAAGCAAGGTTGCCGGTGTGAAGCAGGATGACGGTGCTTACCAGGTTAAACTGGGTGCCCGTTACTCGCTCAGCAAGCAGACCACTGCTTTTGCTGGTGTAAGCTATATCGATAACGACAACAATGGTGCTTTTGGCACAGCCACGGGTGTTGGTGGCGATACCGGCTCGCGTGCTGGTACCGTTTCGGTCAGCCTGCGTACCGACTTCTAATCGCATCTCGATACAAGTCGCAGCAAAAAAGGCGGGGAAACCCGCCTTTTTGTTTTATCCTTGATTCCTCAATCTTTCCCTGACAGCCATGCCTGCCTTGACCTCTGACCAATCCGTTGGTCATTACGAAAATTTTCCGGTTGGTTCGATCCTGTTGCCCGCTCGCTTTCGTCCGGCAGTGGCAGCCGTCTACCATTTTGCGCGCCACGCCGATGATCTGGCCGATGAGGGTGATGCCTGCAACGAGGAGCGTTTAGCTGCGCTGGATCTTTGCAGCGCGTTGCTGCGCCAGATTGGACAAGGGGAAATTCCGCAGCAGCCGCTATTTGCGGCCCTGGTGCCGCATATCCAGGCACATGCCATTCCGTTGCAACTGTTTGAGGATCTGCTCTCTGCATTCAGGCAGGACGTGGTGGTGAAGCGCTATGACAGTTATGTGGAGGTTCTGGATTATTGCCGGCGTTCGGCTGATCCGGTCGGGCGCATTTTGCTGCATATTTTCGGCGAAGCCAGCCCGGAAAACCTGCGCCAGTCGGACTGCATCTGCTCGGCCTTGCAGTTGATCAATTTCTGGCAGGATGTGGCCATCGATTGGCAAAAGGATCGGGTGTACCTGCCGCAGGAGGATTTGCAGCGCTTCGGAGTCGGTGAGGTGCAGATCGCAGCTGGCCAGATGGATAGTGCCATGCGCGAGTTACTGGCATTCCAGGTTGCCCGCGCGCGCGCCCTGTTATACGAAGGCAAACCGCTTGGCCGGCGTTTGCCCGGCCGGGTTGGTCTGGAGATCCGTACGATCGTGGCGGCGGGGGATCAATTACTGCGCAAGATCGAGGCGGTGGGCTTCGACGTGTTTCATGCCAGACCCAAACTGGCGGGCAAGGATTGGCCGCAGATTCTGTGGCGGGCGCTCTAAGCTCTGTTGACGTTTGATTGCTTTTTACGCAAGCCCGCCAACAGAGCCTAGTATCAGGCGGCACGCAAGGCATCGACAATTTCCAGCCTTGCGGCACGCACCGCAGGCAAAAAACCTCCCAGAAATCCCATCAGTATTGAAAAAATCAGTGCCCGGCTGATGATGGCCGGCGTCAGGGTGAAGCCGAAAGCCAGTTCGGAAAAGGTTTGCCAGTTCATGGTCGATAGCGTGACCCATTGCATGGCGCTGGCGGCCAGTAGACCCATGCCACCGCCAACCAGGCTAAGCAGCAGTGATTCGGCAAGAAATGCCAGCAAAATACTGTGACGCGGAAAGCCGATGGCGCGCAACGTGCCGATTTCGCCGGTACGGCTGGCCACGGAGCCGTACATGGTGATTACGGCGCCAATGATTGCGCCTACCGAAAAGATCAGCGATAGCACCAGACCCAGTATGCGGATGAAGGTAGCCATGATCCACGATTGGTCGGCATAAAATTGTGTTTCGCGTTTGGCTTCCAGGTTCAGCCGGCGATCCTGCAGCAATTGCTGGCGTATGTTCTCCTGCTGGCGGGAGTCGGTCAGGCGAAATACCACCGATGAATACAGTGAGCGACGGAAGGCCTGCATGATTTGCTCGTTGTCGCCCCATATTTCCGAGTTGAAAGCGGTATTGCCCGCATCGAAAACCCCGACTACCAGCCATTCCTGTCGGGCAAAAGAGAGCCGTTCTCCCAGTCCGACGCCGCCGAAGCCTTTGGCTATGCTGCTGCCGACGATAATTTCATTACTGCCTGATCGAAACATGCGCCCGCTGGCCAGTTGGACTTGTGGGCGCAAGGCCAGTCCCACTTCATTGCTGCCGCGTACCGTGACGTTGGCCGGCGAACCACTCTGCTGCTTATTCAGGGTAATCAAAACCAGGCATTCACGTGCCAGGAGCGGATAGCCCTGCGGATCGCGCGCAACCTGAGGCATGCTTTCCAGAATGCTGGCCTGATGGCGTTCGATACTGCTTTGAATTTCTGTTTGCGCAGCGGCACGAATGACCACGACGTTGTCATCGCTGCCGGTCTGGACCAGCGTGGCGCGCAATCCGGCTTCCAGCATCTGCACCGCGCTAAAGACGAAAACGACCAGCGCCATGCCGCTGGCAGTCAACAGCGTGGTCAATTTGCGGGCGAGCAAATTGCGCCAGATATAGGGCAGGGGGATGGTGTGTGTCATGCCACCGCTCTCAATCCCGCCACGATGTTGATCCGCATGGCCTTGGCTGCCGGAATCACTGCGGCACAGGTGCCAACCAGGATGGCTGCGGCCAGTTGCAGGTACAGTGTTTGTGATGCAACGTTGAATACGGGAAAAATATTGTCCAGCTTGCTGCCCACCAGCAATGCGGCCGGCCAGGTTGCCAGGATGCCTAAGCCCGCACCGAGCGCGGTCAGTGCCAGTGATTCGGCGTATACCAGGCCGGCTATGGTCAGCGGTGAAAAGCCCAAGGCCTTGAGTGTGGCGTATTCTGCCACGCGTTCACGTGCCGCCATGGCCATGGTGTTGGCCATGACTGCCATGATGATCAGGATGACGACATATGAGACCAGCTCAATGGCGTTGACTATCGCGCCCGTCATGGCGATGAAACCCAGATTGAAGGCTTTTTCGGTTTCGGTCAGGGTTTCGGCGTAGGAGTTTTTGAATTCAAGGTCGATTTGTCGTGAAATTCTGGCGGCATCTCGTCCATCGTGTATGCCGATCAGATAGATGCCGACTGCATTGGCGCGCAGCGGCGAGGTCTGTTTCAGGCGCTCGTTCAGATAATCCCATTGAAACAGGAATTGACCTTCATCGGTATTGGCATGCCGGCCGGAATAAATGCCGCGCACGACAAACTCCCATGTGCCGGGATAGATGGTTCCCTTGAGCGGGATGACATCGCCGATTTTCCAGCCATAGCGGTTGGCCAGCTTGCGCCCGACAATCGCGCCGCGCCGGTCGAGCCGGAATGCGCGCATTTGCTCTGGCGCGACAACCAGTTCCGGGTAAAGCGAGAAATGACGCGTCGGATCAATTGCGAACTGGGCAAAGAAATTGCGCTCGTCGATATAGACACCATTGAACCAGTTCATGGCGCTGACCGCGGTGACGCCTTCGATGCTGCGCAGCTTCTCGGCGTAAGACAAAGGCAGCGGCACAATCAGTGAAATCGCACTGCGCACGATCAGACGCTTGTCCGATGCTGCCTCTGCACCGGCATACCAGGCGGAAATCACGGTGCGCAGCAGGCCGAACGCCAGAATGGCGACAAAAATCCCGCCTATCGTCAGCGATGAACGCAGGCGATGACACAGGCTATTGCGCAGGGCAAAGCGAATCAGGAGGGTGAGCATGTGTTGAGCATAGTCCTTGCCTCGATGCTGGGAAAGCGACGGCAGGCAGGCTACTATCCGCTATTGTCCCGCATGGGGACATGCCTGCTGACAGATTTTCGCTTGTGGAGTTGCCGGTGAGACTCAGAACCCCGCTCTTGTTATCCGTACTGGTCATGTTGTGTGCATTGGGGTTACTTGCCTCGACCTTGCTCGATATCCGCCGTACCCAGCAAATAGCACATGATCTCAACGAGCGTCGGGAGCAGTTGTATCGTCTTGCGGACGAACTGCGCAGCACTTCGGATGCGATGGCGCAGATGGCACGGGCCTATGCCGCGACCGGCGACAAGCAGTTCGAACGCTTTTATCACGAGATCATCGATATTCGTGCCGGCAACGCACCACGACCCGAGCATTACGACAGCGGTTACTGGCATCGACGCATCGCGCTGCAGGAAAGGCCGACCACGGAGGGCGAGCGTGTGTCCTATCTGGATTTGCTGCAGCAGCATCACCTTGATCCGGATGAGGTGGCCACGCTCAAGTCCATTCTGGCGCGTGATGACAAGCTGGCAAATGTCGAGCTCAAGGCCATGGCTGCCGTCAATGGCCATTTCCCGGATGCGCAGCATGCAGCCGGTACGCCGAATTTTGCCTTGGCCAATCAACTGCTGTTCGGTTCGGCCTATTTGTACGAGCGGGCCATGATCATTGATCCGCTGCAGCAATTTCTTAGGCAGGTTGATCAGAAAATCAACGCGCAACTTGAACGGCGCAAACAGCAACAGACTCGCAGCATCCTGCTGGCCTTTGGGCTGCTGCTGACGTTGTTATCGGCATTGTTCTGGCTGATGATCTGGCTGTCCCGGCATGTGGCGAAGCCTTTACAGATCATGGCCAGCAAGGCCGGCCAGGTTGCCGCCGGAGATTATTCAGTCCGTGTCGAGGAAAAAGGTTTTTACGAGTTGCGGCAACTGGCGTGCGTCTTTAACGACATGGCCACAGCCATCGAGCGCGATGTGCATGCACGGCGGTTGACGGAAAAACGCTTGGCACTTTCCGAGCGGCACTACCGTACCTTGTTCGATGGTGCTGCCGATGCGATTCTGGTGCGCCCATTGCACAAGACTTTTTCCGACGCCAATCTGGCCGCCTGCAGGCGACTTGGCTACAGCCGCGAGGAGTTGCTGGCGCGCTCACCATTGGATGTCACCGCGCCGGATGCCTACCTGAATGAAGAGCAGGTGCTGCACCTGATAGGGGATCAGGGCTGGGCTATTTTCAATTCTGTTTCGCAGGCGAAGGATGGCACCCGGATTCCGGTGGAAGTCAGTGTGCAACTGGTCGAGTATGAAGGCGAACGGGCAATTCTCACGGTTGCGCGTGATATCCGTGAGCGGCTGCGCATGCAGGATGCCCTCAAGCATGCCAAGGAATTCGCCGAACGCCTGATTGAAACCGCGAATGTGATCGTACTAGGTCTGGATCAGCAAGGTCGGGTCATGCTGTTCAATGCAGCGGCAGAGCGGATTACCGGTTTTCCCCGGCATGAAGTACTGGGTCAGGACTGGTTCTCGCTAGTTGTGCCGCGCGATCGTTTCCCGCAGGTGTGGTCGGAGTTTGAAAAACAGCACACCATGCCGCGTACGTTTGAAAATCCGATTCTGACCCGGGAGGGAGAAGTCCGGCTTATCGCCTGGCAGAATAACGTGGTGAACGCTCCTGAAGCCGGTATGACCACGATCTCGTTTGGCGTGGATGTGACTGAAGTACGTGAAGCGCAAAGGCTGATGCAGCAATTGTTCGAGCAGGCGCCGTTGCCAGTGCTGGTCACGGATGAAAACGATGATCACGTGATATTCGTGAACAACAGCTTCCGCGATGTGCTGGGCTATGAGCTGGAAGAACTCCGGCAGGGCCCACACTGGCAGGAGGTGATCTGCGTCGATCATGACCGTCAGGCCGACCGGGCTGCACGGCAATCTTCCGATAAATCGGATATGCAATCGATGCAAGCGACAGAAGTGCTGTTGCGTTGCAAGTCGGGTGAGCGCCGCATATTCGAGGCGCATCGCAGCAAAGTTGGCAATGCACATCTGGTGATGTGGGTGGATCTGACTGAACGCTTGCAGGCAGAGCAGCAAATTGCCGAGCTGGGTGAACTCAGCCAGAAAATCATTGAAAGAACCACTTCCGGTATCGCAGTAACGAATGTCGATGGTGAGATCGTTTTGGCCAACAAGGCCGCTGAACAGATCATGGGGGCCGAGCCTGGCGCCCTGATCGGGTTTGATCTGCTGCATAGTCCCGCCTCCATCCAAAACGGGCTGACCGAGATGGCTGCGCATGTGCTGGAAACTGGCGAAGCTATGCATTTCGAAAGCCGGTTTACCACTTCATTCGGCAAGGAAGTCTGGCCGGTTATCGACTTGATTCGTATCCGTCTACACGGAGAGAGCCTGCTGTTGCTGGTGGCCAGTGATTTGTCCGAATTCAAGCGTGCAGAAGAAGTTCTGCGCCAGGCCAAACAGGCGGCCGAGCAGGCCAACCGCGCCAAGAGCGAATTTCTGGCCAATATGAGTCATGAGATCCGTACCCCCATGAATGCCGTGATCGGCCTGGCGCAACTGGCGCTGACCACGGCGCTGGATGCGCGGCAGCGCGATTATCTGGACAAGATCCACCAATCGTCCTGTTCCTTACTGGGCATCCTGAATGACATCCTTGATTATTCAAAGATCGAATCCGGGCGGCTGGATATTGAAACGGTCGAATTCAGCCTGATGGAAGTGCTGCAGAATATCTGCAATCTGTTTATGCCGGCTGCGCAAGCCAAAGGCATTCTTATCAACTATCGACTGGATGCCACTGTCCCGTCCAAACTGCTCGGTGATCCGCTGCGCATCGGCCAGGTCTTGAGCAATCTGCTCGGCAACGCCGTCAAGTTTACCGAGCGGGGACGAATCGAAATTTCGCTTGGCTGCCAGCAGGCGCAGGCCGGCAGTGTCGTGCTGGAAGGCGTGGTGCGCGACACCGGTATTGGTATGCGGCCTGAGCAGATCGAACATGTTTTTTCGCCTTTCAGTCAGGCCGATGGATCGATTACCCGCCGTTACGGCGGTTCCGGTCTGGGTTTGACCATCAGTCGTCGCTTGCTGCAGATGATGGGCGGCGATATTTGCGTGGAAAGTGTGATCGGTGCTGGCAGCAGTTTTTACTTCACATGGCGCGGCGGCGTGCCGGCGGGTTCCTCTGTCCGTCAGCCAATCGAACTGATGCTGCTGGAAGACAAAAGCCACGAATCCTGTGCGGCACTGACTGGCGCACGGATACTGGTCGTGGAGGACGATGCGATCAGCCAGCAAGTGGCACGCGAATTCCTGGTTCAGGCCGGTGCCATCATTTTCGTTGTAAACAATGGCCAGGAGGCACTGGATTTTCTGGCGCGTGAATCCGTGGATGCCGTGCTGATGGATATCCATATGCCGGTCATGAATGGTCTGGAAGCAACGCAACGGCTGCGGGCCGATCTACGCTGGCGGGATTTACCCATTGTGGCGATGACGGCCGCCGTATTGCCGCAGGACAGGGAAGCCTGCCAGGCTGCGGGTATGACCGATTACCTGGCCAAGCCGGTCGATCGGGATACGCTGCTGCATACGCTTTGCCGTAGCCTGAAACCGCAAGCAGCCCAGGCAGAATGCGTGATTGACCGGCAGGCGGGCCGAGCCTTGCTGGATCGGCTTGCTATACTGCTGGATGAGCAGGAATTGGTTCCAGACCAACTGTTGCAGGGGTTGAGTGAACAATTTTGCGGATGCCAGGCGCAGATGCAGCGCTTGCGCCGTGCGCTGGCGGATTTTGATTTTGATGCGGCCAGGCGTGCGCTTGACGAACTTGCCCGGGAATGCGGGAAACATGATTGACGAAGCAGATCGGCCCATCGTACTGGTCGTCGACGACGTAGCGGCCAATATCCAGATCCTGGCGGAAGCCTTGCGGACGGAATATCGCATTCGCATTGCCAGCCGGGGTGAGGATGCCTTGCGCCTGGCGCAGCGTACCCCGCAGCCGGATCTGATCCTGCTGGATGTGATGATGCCGGATATGGACGGTTATGAGGTTTGCCGGCGACTCAAGGAAGACGAACGCACCCAGAATATCCCGGTCATGTTCGTCACGGCCCGTGACGATGCCGAGGCCGAGGAATATGGCCTGCGGCTGGGTGCCGTCGATTACATCATCAAACCCTATCGTTTGCCGGTGGTAAAAGCCAGGGTGCGCAATCATGTGGCGCTCAAACAGAAGACTGACTTGCTGGAAAGGCTGGCACTGATCGATGGTCTGACTGGCATTCCCAACCGACGCAATTTTGACGAGCGATTTGAAGTCGAGTGGCGCCGTGCCTTGCGCGATGGTAAATCGCTCGCCCTGATTCTGGTCGATGTCGATCATTTCAAAGCCTACAACGATCACTATGGTCATGGCGCCGGTGATGTTTGCCTGCGCGGGGTCGCGCGAACCTTGCTGTTGAGCCTGGGACGCTCGGCTGACATGGTTGCGCGCTATGGCGGTGAGGAATTCGTGGTGTTGTTGCCGGAAACCGATCTGGACGGTGCCTGCCGGGTGGCCGAGCGAATGCGCGAGCAGGTGTGGCAACTCGATATCGCGCATGAACGAGCTGATTGTGGCAGGGTAACGGTCAGCCTCGGATTTGCGGCCATGCAGCCGAGCATGGCAGAGCGTCAACAGTTATCGCTGTTGCTGACGCAGGCAGATGCCGGCCTGTATCAGGCCAAGCAGGGAGGGCGCAACCGCGCTAGTACGGTGGCAGTACTGTCCGGGGAAAACAAGTAGCATTTTCAATGCGGAATAAAAAAAACGGCCAGTATTAACTGGCCGTTAGCGTGTCCAAGTCTGGTATCAAAGTTTGGATTCAATCCAGCCCTTGACCGATGCCAGTGCAGCAGCCAGGTTTTCCGGCTGGGTACCGCCGGCTTGCGCCATGTCCGGGCGACCGCCACCCTTGCCGCCAACTTGCTGTGCCACCACATTGACGAGTTCGCCTGCCTTGATCTTGCCGGTGGTATCGGCAGTGACGCCGGCGATCAGCGCAACCTTGCCTTCGTTCACGCTCGACAACACGATGGCTGCGGTCTTGAGCTTGTCCTTGAGCTTGTCCAGTGTTTCACGCAGTGCGGCGTTGTCCACGCCTTCCAGTTGCGCCGCCAGAACCTTCACGCCCTTGATTTCGATGGCCAGGTCGACGAGTTCATCGCCCTGGCTGGCCGCGAGCTTGGCCTTCAGGCGTGCGAGTTCCTTTTCCAGCGTCTTGACGTGATCCTGAATGCGCCCGAGCTTGCTAACCAGTTCGCCCGGCTGGGCTTGTGCTACCGCCAGTGCTTCCTTGACTTCGCGTTCCTGCGTCTGCACCAGTGCCAAAGCGCCTTCGCCCGTCACGGCTTCCACGCGGCGGATACCGGCGGCCACGCCACCTTCGGTGATGATCTTGAAGAAACCGATGTCACCGGTACGGCCGACATGGGTGCCGCCACACAGTTCGGTCGAAAAATCCCCCATCTTCACGACGCGGACTTCATCACCGTATTTTTCGCCGAACAATGCCATGGCGCCGGCCTTGATCGCATCGTCGTAGCCCATGTTGGCAATGGCTACCGCGTTGTTGTGCATCACGACATGGTTGACCAGTTGCTCGATTTTGGCGAGCTCTTCTGGCGAGACGGCCTTCGGATGCGAGAAGTCGAAACGGGTGCGCTCCCAACTTACCAGCGAGCCCTTTTGTTCGACATGCTTGCCCAGCACTTCGCGCAATGCTGCGTGCAAGAGGTGCGTGGCCGAGTGGTTGCGTGTGGTGGCCAGGCGTTTGTGCAGATCGATGGTTGCAGTGACTTCGTCACCGATTTTCAGGCTGCCGCGCGCCAGGCGGCCTTGATGGCCAAATACGTCAGCCTTGATCTTTTGCGTGTCGGTCACGTCAAACAGGGCATCGACACCGCCGGTAGCGAAAATTTCGCCCGCATCCCCGCTTTGGCCGCCGGATTCGGCATAGAACGGCGTGTTGTCGAGTACGACCACGCCTTCATCACCAGCTTTCAGTTCATTGACCGATTCGCTGCCTTTGTAGAGCGCCAGCACCTTGCCTTCGCGGCTGGTTTCCGTGTAGCCGTGGAAGCACGATGCCGCACCCTCATAGGCAAGCCCGGCCGCCATCTTGAACTGGCCGGCTGCCTTGGATTGCTGGCGCTGGGCTTCCAGTGCAGCTTCGAAACCGGCCATGTCGACCGTCAGGCCGCGTTCACGGCAGATGTCGGCAGTCAGGTCGATCGGGAAACCGAAGGTATCGGCCAACTTGAAGGCGGTTGCACCATCGAGCACCGTCTTGCCACCGGCGAGCGCCTGCTCCAGCAGTTCCATGCCGTGATTGAGCGTCTTGCCGAACAGTTCTTCCTCGAGTTTCAGCGCATCTTCGATATGGGCCTGACGCGTGCGCAATTCGGGATAGGCATCGCCCATGACCTGGGCGAGCGGGGCAACCAGCTTGTGGAAGAACACACCTTTCTGGCCAAGCTTGTAGCCATGGCGAATCGCACGGCGGATGATGCGGCGCAGTACATAGCCGCGGCCATCGTTCGATGGCAGGGCGCCGTCGGCGATCAGGAAGGCACAGGCGCGGATATGGTCAGCGATGACTTTCAGCGATGGCGTGGTCTGGTTGTATTCAACACCAGTAGCGCTGGCGGCGGCCTTGAGCAAGTCAACGAACAGATCGATCTCATAGTTGGCATGCACTTGCTGCATCACTGCGGAAATGCGTTCCAGCCCCATGCCGGTATCGACGGATGGCTTGGGCAGCGGGTGCATCACGCCAGCTTCATCGCGGTTGAACTGCATGAACACGTTGTTCCAGATCTCGATATAGCGGTCGCCGTCTTCTTCCGGCGTGCCTGGCAGGCCACCTGGAATGTGCGCGCCATGATCGTAGAAGATCTCGGAGCACGGGCCGCATGGGCCGGTATCGCCCATGGCCCAGAAGTTGTCGGACGCGTACTTGGCACCCTTGTTGTCGCCGATGCGGATCACGCGTTCCGGGGCGAGGCCGACTTCCTTGTGCCAGATGTCAAAGGCTTCGTCATCCTCGGCATAGACCGTGACCCAGAGTTTTTCCTTGGGCAGGTTGAGCCAGTCGGGCGAGGTCAGGAATTCCCAGGCAAAGAAGATGGCATCACGCTTGAAATAGTCGCCAAAGCTGAAGTTGCCGAGCATTTCGAAGAAGGTATGGTGACGCGCGGTATAGCCAACGTTTTCCAGGTCGTTGTGCTTGCCGCCGGCGCGCACGCATTTTTGCGAAGTCACCGCACGGTTGTAGGGACGCTTGTCGAAGCCGAGAAACACATCCTTGAACTGGTTCATCCCCGCATTGGTGAACAGGATGGTGGGGTCGTTGGCGGGAATCAGGGAAGACGATGCAACGACCTGATGGCCCTTCTGGGCAAAGAATTCAAGAAATTTCTGGCGAATCTCGGCGGATTTCATGGCAAGGCAGCCTGTGAAAATTGAGCGATAAGGGCGAGGATTTTAAAGGAAATGCATCATTTACGGGAGTGGCGGTGCAGATTCATGCACCAGTGCACGATAGAGCAGCAGGCCGCTGATCCCGCACAAAGCCATCATGCCGGTCATGGGCAGCGCACTTTGGGCTGGCAGCAGGCCAATCGCAGTGCTGGCAAGCGTGGCCAATCCGAATTGCAATGTGCCCATCAGGGCTGATGCCAGTCCGGCACGGTGCCCCTGTTTGGCCAGTGCGTTGGCCGTGGAATTCGGGCCGATGAATCCCAGGCTGGCCATATAACCGAACAGGCCGATCAGCAGCAACGGCAGACCGCCAATGCGCGTGGCACCCGCGAAAAGCAGCAGCAGGCCAAAGATCAGGGGCATCCAGATGGCGCGACGCAGAATATCCTGGGTGCGATGGGTACGCAGCAGCCGGGCATTGATTTGCGAAGCTGCGATATAGGCAAACGCATTGCTGCCGAATATCCAGCCGAATTGGCTGGCAGGCACCTGCCACAGTTCGATGATCACGAACGGTGAGCCGGCGATATAGGCAAACAGGCCAGAGTGGGCGAGACCGCCGGCGAGCACGTTGCCGATGAAGCTGCGATCCCGGCACAGGGAGAAATAGTTCTTCAGGGTGCTGATCGGGTGCAGCGGCTTGCTTGGATCTGCGGGGTGCGATTCCTCCAGCCCGAAGTGGATGGTAAACAGGCTGATGATACCGTAAGCCGCCAGGCACCAGAAAATGGCATGCCAGCTGCCGACTTGCAGTATCCAGCCGCCCAGAATGGGCGCCAGGATCGGTGCGATGCCCATCACCAGCATGAGTAACGAGAATGCGCGTGCCGCCCCTTGGGCTTCGAAATGATCACGCACGATTGCACGCGGGATCACCATGCCGGCGCAGCCTCCCAGTGCCTGGACAAAGCGGCAGGCAGCCAGCATTTCGATGCTGGTCGAGAGTGCGCAGCCGATCGTGGCCAGTACGTAAAGTGCCATGCCGCCGTACAGCGGAGGTTTGCGACCGAAGCGATCGGCAATCGGGCCGTAAAAGGCCTGGCCGATGGCCAGACCGATGAAGAATGCTGCCAGCGTGAACTGAACCGCACCGCCTTCTGCCGAGAAGCTCTTGGCAATGCTCGGAAAGCTGGGTAAGTACATATCGATCGAGAGTGGCCCGATGGCGGTCAGGCTTCCCAGCAGCAGAAACAGGCCGGGGCGGTAATCAGATTTTTTCATGAGAAATGGAAGGGTTGCTGCAAGCCGGCATTGGAACAGATTTTGCTGCGGCTGTATTGGCAAATACTTGTGGGTCAAATCAGATTTCGTCGTCCCACGTTGAGCCCATGATCTTGTAGATCACATCCAGCGAAAAACCGCGTGCCGCCAGGAAACGCATTTGCCTGGCCTTTTCCTTGAGGTCGGCCGGCGGCGTGCCAAAGCGTTTTTGCCAGACGGCGCGGGCACGCGCTTCTTCGCTATCGGCCACTTCTTCCAGTGTGCTGGCGATGATTTTGTTGTCCACGCCTTTCTGCCGCAATTCCTGCCGCAGCCGTTGCATGCCGTAGCGCTGGCTGCGTTGATGCGCCCACTGTTCGGCAAAGCGGCTATCCGATAACCAGCCGCGCGCTGCGAAATCTTCCAGCAATTCATCGACGACTTGCGCGTTCCCGGCCAGAGGCAGCAATTTCTGGCGCAGCTCGGCGTGAGAGTGATCGCGCCGGGCCAGGTGTTGCAGGGCCTTGGCGCGCAGTGCCGCCGGCTTGATGCCGGGATGCAGGTCGTCAGCCGATTCGTCAGCCGGACAGTCATCCGTGTCGGGCGGTGCATCGTCGCCAGAAGCGACAAAGCTGCGGTTTCCCGCAGCCTTGTTCGCCAGCATGGCCCGTAGCGTGGCCAGATCAGGCTTCGTCGACATTGTCCTCAGCCAGTTCGCCGCCAGCCTCGATCGGGGTGGCACCGATGCCGATCTTGGCGCGGATCTTCTGTTCGATCTCGTTGGCAACTTCCGGATTGTCTTTCAGGTACTGGCGGGCGTTTTCCATGCCTTGGCCAATCTTGCCGCCGTTATAGGCATACCAGGCACCGGATTTTTCCACGATTTTTTGTGCCACGCCGTATTCGATGATTTCGCCCTCGTGGCTGATACCCTCGCCATACAGGATGTCGAAATTGACCACGCGGAACGGTGGCGCCACCTTGTTCTTGGCAATCTTGACCTTGGTCTGGTTGCCGATGATTTCCTCACCCTTCTTCACGGCGCCAATGCGGCGGATATCCAGCCGCACCGAGGCGTAGAACTTGAGCGCATTGCCGCCGGTGGTGGTTTCCGGGCTTTGGCCAGGCATCATGGCGCCGATCTTCATGCGCAGCTGGTTGATGAAGATGACCAGTGTATTGGTACGCTTGATGTTGGCGGTGAGCTTGCGCAGGGCCTGGCTCATCAGGCGCGCTTGCAGGCCGGGAAGCTGGTCGCCCATTTCGCCTTCGATTTCCGCCTTGGGTGTCAATGCTGCGACCGAGTCGATCACGATCAGGTCGACACCGCCGGAGCGTACCAGCATGTCGGCAATTTCCAGGCCTTGCTCGCCGGTATCCGGTTGCGAGATCAGCATTTCGGAAACGTTCACGCCCAGTTTCTGCGCATAGATCGGATCCAGTGCGTTTTCTGCATCGATATAGGCGGCAACACCGCCCGCTTTCTGGATTTGAGCCACAACGTGCAGGCAGAGCGTGGTCTTGCCGGAGGATTCCGGTCCGAAGATTTCCACGATACGGCCGCGCGGCAGGCCGCCTACGCCCAGGCCGAGATCAAGGCCGAGCGAGCCGGTGGATACCACTTGCAGATCGTTTTCGATCTGGGCTTCGCCCATCTTCATGATGGCGCCCTTGCCAAACTGGCGCTCGATCTGGGCCAGTGCGGCGGAAAGGGCTTTGCTCTTGTTTTCGTCCATGGCTGAATATCCGTACAGGGGTAAATATGCGGTGAGTATAGAACAATCGTTCTGTTTGTGGGAAGGGGCTATTCCGTTTTTTTCGGGTCCGGCAGGGTGAAGAAGAAGGTGGCGCCTTCGCCTGGCGTAGCCTTGGCCCAGATGTGCCCGTCATGCAGGCTGATGATCCGTTGCACGATGGCGAGCCCGATGCCATTGCCGCCATCGAGTTCCTGTTCCGTTGCAGGTTGCAGGCGCTGGAACGGCAGGAAGATCTTGCCCGCGTCGCGCATGTCGAAGCCGATGCCGTTGTCGCCGATGAAATAGACCTGCTGGCGGTTGATGGTGGTTACGCCCAGCTGCACCGAGGGGCTGGCGGCATCAGCCGAGTATTTCCAGGCATTGTCGAGCAGGTTGTGCAGCATGATGCGCAACAGTTTCGGATCCGCGCTGACATGAATGCCCGGGGTAATGCAGGCTTCAACCTGCTGCCCCAGCTGCAGTGCATTCAGTTGTTCGGCGATATCTTCGGCAAGTTCGGACAGGTTGACATCCTGCCGACGGATTTCGCTGCGGGAGATGGCGGCAAGGCTGAGCAGATTGTCGATCAGTTCCGCCATGCCGCTGATGGCATTGCGGATGCGCGCCAGATAACTGCGGGCGTTGCCGTCGAGCCGATCCGCGTAGTCTTCCTGCAGTACCTGGCTGAAGCCATCAATTGCGCGCAGGGGCGTGCGCAGATAGTTGGAAATGGCCTGGGAAAATGCTTCGACTTCATGATTGGCCGTAACCAGCTTGCGGGTACAGGATTCAAGCGCTTCTTCCAGATGGATGCGGTAATGTTCCTGTTCCTGCCCGATCTGCTTGCGGCTATGGATGTCGATGATGTAACCCTGCAGCCGTCGGCGCTGTTCGTGATCAATCAGGTGCGAGGCCGTGATCAGTACCCAAATTTCGCGGCCATCGCTGGCGAGCATGCGGCATTCGAACTGGCTGGTTTTCCAGGCAAGATTGGTGAACAGTTCATAAACCAGATGGCGGTCGTCCGGGTGCAGGCAGGTGGTCAGAAAGCCTTCGCCGTACCAGTTGGCCATGGGGTAACCGAGTAACTGTTCGGCCTGCGGTGCGATGTAGGTGAGTCGCCATTCGGCCGGATTGGCATCCCAGGCAATCGCGGGCGTATTTTCCAGCAGGCGACGATAGCGATCCTGGCCCGCGCGCAGTGCCAGCTCTGCCTGGCGCCGGCTGAGCAGTTCCGTTTCCTGCTGGATATTTTTCTGTTCCAGCGCGCCCAGGAGCTGCTGCAATGCCTGCCGCGTGGTTTCCAGGCTCTGCCCGAGCTTGCCGATTTCGTCGTGCCGGTGCCAGACAAAGGGCATCTGCAATTCGCCATTGGCCAGCTTTTGCGAATGCGTGATCAGGCGCTTCAAGGGATGCAGGATGCGCGAGTTCAGCAGCAGCAGGATCAGTGCCAGGCTGATGGCGGCCTGAAGCATGATGGCCAGCAGATAGTTGAGCTGGCTTTTTTGCACTTCCTGAATGGCCAGCCCGTCATCCATTTCCAGTGCAACAGTACCGATCGAGATGCCTTGCTTGTAGATGGGCAGCGTGAGCGAGTGCAGCTTGCCAAGGCGGCGCTCAGGGTGGTTGGCGCTCAAGAAAACGCCCAATGAAGCATCCGTTACCGTGATGCGGATAATGCGCCGGTCACTCATCAGTGAGTCGAGCAGAGGCTTGCCGGCTTCTGGCGCCAGATTCCATAACGGATCCTGCATGCCCAGAACCAGGATATCGGCATAGCGTTGCTGGGCAAGATTCTGTTCGGCGCTGATACGCTGCAACTCGTTTCTCTGATTCAGATAACTGTTGACTGCGGCGGGTAGAAGCAGCCCGATCAGAATGGCCAGCACGATGGCTGTGCGCAGTGAAAGCTTCATTTCGATGGTTGAAAGGGTGGTGGTTGGTGTTGGTTACAAGTCTAGCTGTTATTTTTTCCTGCGGCATAGGTTCTGTTGATTTGATTTTGCACATTGCAAGCCGGCTGGGGTGCCCGGGCTTGTGTGCGCTGCGGCATAATCGCGCCTGTTGAAACGCGAGGAGGAAAGCCATGCAGTGCATCGTGCTGGGCGCCGGGGTGGTGGGGGTGTCGACCGCCTGGTATCTGGCCCAGGCAGGCCATGAGGTTACAGTGATTGAGCGCCAGGACCAGGCAGGACAGGAAACCAGCTTTGCCAATGGTGGGCAGATTTCGGTGTGCCATGCCGAACCATGGGCCAATCCCAAGGCTCCCTGGAAAGTTCTGCAATGGCTGGGGGAAGAAGATGCGCCGCTGCTGTTCCGGCTGAAGCTGGACTGGGCGCAATGGCGCTGGGGGCTGCGCTTTCTGCAGGAATGCACGCCGCAACGCGCCAGGCAAAACCTGCAGGATCTGGTGCGCCTGGGGCTTTTCAGCCGATCGTGTCTGCAGCAGTTGCGTGTCGCGACGGATCTGCATTATGACGAACTGAGTCGTGGCATCCTGCATTACTACACGGACGAGGCGGAATTTACCGCAGCGGTCAAAGCCGCTGCCGTGATGCGCGAGGTCGGGTTGCAGCGGCATGTGAAGACCCCGGCCGAATGCCTGAAGATCGAGCCGGCTTTGCGCCATACCTTGCGCCCGATCGTTGGCGGAACCTACACCGCCAGTGATGAATCCGGTGATGCCATGAAGTTCACCCTCGCACTTGCGGCCAAGTGTGCAGCTATCGGGGTCAAGTTCCGCTATCAGACTGAAATCCAGAAATTGCTCTGTGCGGCGGATGGTATCGCCGGTGTACAGGTTCAATATGCCGAGGACGGGATTGCGCGGCAGGAGATCCTGCAGGCCGATGCCTATGTGGTCTGCATGGGTAGCTACAGCTCGTTGCTGCTCAAGGATGTTGGCATGGCGCTGGATGTCTACCCGGCCAAAGGCTATTCGGCCACCATTCCGGTCCGTGCCGGCGATGAGGCGCCAACGGTGGCCATGACCGATGATGGCTGCAAGATCGTCTTTTCACGCTTGGGCGACCGTTTGCGTGTGGCGGGTACGGCAGAAATGAACGGCTACAACCTCGATCTCAATCCGGTGCGCTGCCAGGCATTGATTGATCGAACCCGGGAAATCTTTCCGCAGGCCGGCGATTTTGATTCGGCTGAGTTCTGGACCGGCTTGCGACCCTCCACACCAAGCAACTTGCCTTATATCGGTCGGGCCGGTCGCTATAAAAAACTGTGGCTCAATACCGGGCACGGCACGCTTGGCTGGACCGAAGCATGCGGTTCGGGTTGCGCATTGGCAGAGCTGGTCAGTGGCCGCCGGCCAAATGTCGACTTCCCGTTTCTGGGCGTGATGTAATGATTGCAGCCTGATTGGTTGCAAAAAAATGCCCCGGTATGTACCGGGGCGTTTTTGTTCAGGAGGACGTGATCAGTTGTCGACCTGGTAATTCGGCGCTTCCTTGGTGATCTGCACGTCATGCACATGCGATTCACGGATGCCGGCTGCGGTGATCTGCATGAACTCGGCTTTTTCATGGACTTCGGCAATCGTCTTGCAACCGAGGTAACCCATGGAGGAGCGGATACCGCCGACGAGCTGATGCACGATCGCGGTCAGCGGGCCCTTGTAGGCAACGCGGCCTTCGATACCTTCCGGTACCAGCTTCTCGGCGTTGTTGACGTTGTCCTGGAAGTAACGGTCGCTGGAGCCTTGCTGCATGGCGCCCAGGCTGCCCATGCCGCGATAGCTCTTGTAGCTGCGGCCCTGGTACAGCTCGACTTCGCCCGGCGCTTCTTCGGTACCGGCAAACAGGCCGCCCAGCATCACGCAGTGCGCGCCGGCGGCAAGTGCCTTGGCGATGTCTCCGGAGAAGCGGATGCCGCCATCGGCGATCAGCGGCACGCCAGTGCCGGCCAGGGCATCGGCGACATTGGCAACGGCCGTGATTTGCGGCACGCCAACCCCTGCAACGATACGGGTGGTGCAGATCGAGCCTGGCCCAATGCCAACCTTCACGGCATCGGCGCCATGATCGACCAGTGCGCGTGCGGCAGCGGCCGTGGCGATGTTGCCGCCGATGACCTGTACGTGCGGGAAGTTATCCTTGACCCATTTCACGCGGTTGAGCACGCCCTGGCTGTGGCCATGCGCGGTATCGACCACGATCACATCCACGCCGGCTTCGGCAAGCAGCGCCACGCGCTCTTCAGTGCCTTCACCGGTGCCGACAGCCGCGCCGACACGCAGGCGTCCTTGCTCATCCTTGGCCGCATTCGGGTGTTCGGATGTCTTGATGATGTCCTTGACGGTGATCAGGCCCTTCAGATGGAAGGCATCATCGATGACCAGCACGCGTTCCAGCCGGTGTTCGTGCATCAGGCGGCGGGCTTCATCGATCGAGGTGCCTTCCTTGACGGTAACCAATCGGCCCTTGGGGGTCATGATGTCGGCCACCTTGGCATCCAGGCGCGATTCGAAACGCAGGTCGCGGTTGGTGACAATGCCGACCAGTTCGCCGTTATCAACTACCGGCAGGCCGGAAATCTTGTGCTGGCGGGTCAGTGCAAGTACGTCACGTACGGAAAGGTGCGAGGCAATGGTGACCGGATCCTTGACGATACCGGATTCATAACGCTTGACCTTGGAGATTTCCAGGGCCTGGGCCTTGGCTGTCATGTTCTTGTGCACGATCCCCATGCCGCCTTCCTGGGCGATGGCAATGGCCAGACGTGCTTCCGTCACTGTATCCATGGCGGATGACAGCAGCGGCAAATTCAGGCGGATATTACGGGTAACCTGGGTGGAGAGATCGACATCGCGCGGCAGGATATTGGAGTGCGCCGGTACCAGCAGCACGTCGTCGAAGGTGAGGGCTTTCTGAATGACTCGCATGTCACGATCCTATGACGGCAAAGACGCATTATACCGAAAGAATTGGGGCAAGCCTATTGCAGTAAATGCCCGCATGTAAGCATATGTTATGAGTATTGACCGGGTGTTCGAAATGATGCGAACCGCATGCACAGGATCTGGTCTACAATAGTTTTCAACTATCAAGCTCCCCGAAGGTGATCGATGTTGCGCTGGCGCCTGGGCCATCTGGCCATTTCCCTGTTTTGTGCGAGTACGATCGGTTTTGCGCTTTATCTGCAAAATACCGAATTTCTGAGCCCATGCCCGTTGTGCATCCTGCAGCGGATCGGATTTATCGTGACAGGTTGCCTGGCGCTGCTGGCTGCGCTGTTTCCCCTGCCACGCATCAATTGGCTGTGGCCGCTGTTGATCACGCTATCAGCCGGTGCTGGTGCGGGAGTTTCCCTGCGGCATATCCAGATCCAGTATCTGCTGGACCCCAACCAGCTGGCTTCCTGCGGCCCCGGGCTGGAATACCTGTTGCAGACCCAGCCCTGGCTGCAGGTGTTCCGTGATGTATTGACCGGACATGGCGAATGCGCCGTGATCGACTGGACCTTGTTTGGACTTTCCCTGCCGGTGCTGGCACTGGGTGGTTTCGTCTTTTTGATCGCGGCGACCTGGCTGGTACGCCGCTGGGAGCTGAAACGATGACCCTGACCGAATTGCGCTATATCGTGGCGGTGGCACGCGAGCGGCATTTTGGGCGTGCCGCCAACAGTTGCTTTGTGTCCCAGCCGACGCTCTCCGTGGCTGTCAAGAAACTGGAAGACGAGTTGGGGGTGGCGATTTTTGAGCGTGCCGCCGGAGAAGTCAGCCTGACGCCGATTGGCGAACAGATTGTTTCGCAGGCGCAGCGTGTGCTGGAAGAAGCGCAGCTGGTCAAGCAACTGGCGCAACAGGGCAAGGATCCACTGGCCGGGACATTGCGTCTGGGCGCCATCTACACGATCAGCCCGTATCTGCTACCCTGGCTGATTCCGGCCTTGCGCTCGCTTGCGCCGCAAATGCAGGTGTTGCTGGAAGAAAACTATACCGCGCGCCTCTCTGAAATGCTCAAACAGGGCGAAATCGATGTTGCGATTCTGGCCGAGCCCTTCGCTGAATCCGGTATTGCCACGCATGAGCTTTATGACGAGGATTTTGTCGTCGCTACACCCAAGGGACATCCGTGGGCTGAGCAGGAAGCCATTGATGCCGCCCAGCTTTCAGAAGAGAACGTGTTGCTGCTTTCCCCCGGCAACTGTTTCCGCGATCAGGTGTTGCAGAGCTGCCCTGATCTGAATCGGGAGAGCCTGCCGCCCGGCAGTCTGCAGCGCACCCTGCAGGGTACGTCGCTGACCACGATCCGGCATATGGTGATGGGCGGCATTGGTGTCACGGTCTTGCCGGCGACTTCCGTCACGCAGGCGGATGAGCAGATGCTGGTGATTCGTCCTTTTGTGCCGCCGGCGCCAACCCGGCGCGTCATCCTGGCATGGCGACGCAATTTTCCGCGCCTGGCCGCCATCGAGGCCGTGCGCCAGGCAGTACTGAATTGCGGCATGCCGGCCGCACGTTTTATCGAGAGCGAACCGCTGGTCGAAGCTTGATCGAGTTAACTGGCTGCCGGTTCACCCGGCACTGGCCTGCTTGCCCAGTTCAGGCGCCTGCCCTGGCAGGCGAAGCGTAAAGGTCGTGCCTTGGCCCTGCTCGCTGGTCAGGGTTACCGTGCCACCCAGCACACGGGTAACCACCGTGTGAACGATATGCAAGCCCAGGCCGCTGCCGCCCTTTCCCAGTCGCGTCGTGAAGAAAGGCGTGAACACCTTGCCCTGATGCTCTTGCGCGATACCGTTGCCGTCATCGGCAACCCGCAGGCATACCCAGTCGTCTTCCTTTTCCGCCTGAATGGTCACGGTGCCGTGATCGCGTCCCTCGAAGCCATGCAGCAAGGCATTGGTGATCAGGTTGGTCAGGGCTTGGCCAAGCGGGCCGGGATAACTGTCGAGATGAATGTCTGGCGGGATTTCTGCGCTGATGTGATAAGGCGTGTGCTTGAACATCGGGCGCAGCGTGAGCAGGATCTCGTCAATGGCGCCCTTGAGATCGAATTGCCGGCGTTGCGAACTGGTCTGGTCAATCGCGACCTGCTTGAAGCTGGCCACCAGCTCGGCCGCACGTTCCAGATTGCGGTTGGTGATGTCCGCGCCCTGAATGATGTCGTTGATAAAGGCTTCCAGGTCGGAGCGGCGCACGCTTTGCTGCATGCGCTGGCGAAATTCCCGCGAAGTCTCGTTCATGGTTGACGCCGCCAGCAGACTATTGCCGATCGGCGTGTTCAGTTCGTGTGCCACGCCCGCCACCAGACGACCCAGCGCGGCCAGTTTCTCTGCCTGAACCAAATCGGCCTGGGTCTGGCGCAAATCGTCCAGCGTACGGGTGAGTTCGTTGTTGGTCTGTTCCAGTTCCTGCGTACGCTGTTTTACGCGCGCTTCCAGGGTCTGGTTGAGCGTTTGCAGTGAACCTGCCATGGATTCCAGATCGGAGGACAGCTGGTTCAATTCGGTGATGTTGCCGCGTGGCCAGTGTTCCGGCGCATGCCCTTTCGCTACGTCATGGGCCTGGTCGATCAGTGCCTGCACCGGCCGGGTCATTTTGCTGGCACCCCAGCCTGCCAGCACCAGTGCCATGGCAAAGGAAGTCACGCACAGCAAGCCCAGGTCGATCAAGGTCGAGCGGTACGCCTGGTTGTCCAGCCCGGCGGGCATGCGCGCCAGAAATACCCAGTTCATGCGCGAGGAGCGGGCAGCGGCCGGATGGTAGCTTTTCCCCTGATAGGCAAAGGTGGCGGGCAGCGGTTTGCCTTTTGCTGCAGCTTCGATCAATTGCTGGTCCAGCAGTATTTTCTGCTCGGCCTGCAAAGCACCTGCGGTATCGACGAAAATTTCGCCGCGCCGGTTCAGAACCCAGGCCGATAGATTCGGGTCGCCCGCAGACAATTGGGTGGCACGCAATATATAAGCCATGGGTATTTCGGCAATCACCACCTGACGGCCAAACGGCACGGCCAGCGCGATGGTGGTGGTGCCGGTCAGCGCGGACTGGTATTGATCGCTCCAGACCGGTTTGCCGCTGTTGAGCGCAGCCAGATAAAGCGGATTGCTGGCGATATCCAGGTTGAAAATGTTGACCCGCCAGAACGCTTTTTCTTCCGGTACGCCGGTAAAGGCAATCCGGCCTTCCGGGCTGATCACATACAGGGTTTCCAGCGCATCCTTTGAGTTGGCGAACATGTCCAGGATGGTCGGGGAGGTGACCCGGTAACCGCCAGGAATGATGCGGCTGATCATGTCGACACGCGCTTCCAGCCCATCGAGCAAGACATCAACCCGTGTTGCCAACTCTTTGGCCTGGTAGGCGGCTGTATTGCGATTGGACTCGGCGATCTGCGGTAGACGAATGGCCAGAATCAGGCTGCCGGCAATGGCCAGGGTGAAAAGCATTGCCAGTACGATCGGGATAACCAGCGAAGTGCGCAGCGATCTATCTGAGGCGAATCTCTCTAGCATGTCGGCGTGTCCGGTTGGCTGCTGTTTGAAGCATAGTCAACGCTGCCTGTTTCTGCGGCCAATCAAAGGGAGAGAGGAGGTTGAGGTTGCGTATTGTGGTGGGTGGAGACTACATTTTGATTGGTCAAGTTTATTGCTGTTATATGTTGCTGTATTTAAATGTTAATTTAAATGAAATGTGCATGGTTTAAGCTTGGTTTGCAGTGTTTTTGTAGTTTTGTGCAAAATTAACAACGTAGTCGACTAGATTTGTTGGGGATGGGCGCCTATCATTCACTCAACAGATCAGGATTTGATGGTCTGACTTAACAGAAGAGGCAATTGCCTCATATAACGAAGGAGTAACAATCATGATCACCCCGTTCCTTAGCACTGAATCCCTGTCGTTTGCCGATATTTCCCGCGCAGAAGCCATCTACAACGAAGCCAGCATGAACGGCCGCGGTGCAGTGATCGGCAAGGCTGCCCGACGTGTTGCTGCCATGGCCCGTGTTGCCGAGCGTTCGTTCTCGCGTTTCCCGGAAGTGGTTCGCCCGGTTGCTTTCTGATCGATAGTAGTAGCCAGGTTGTAAGCTGAAGTAAAAACCGCCCACACCGATGGGTGTGAGCGGAGGGGGATGGCGGTTTCTTTCCCAAACAGGTATCTAGCGTTTGGTCAGGTCTTGCCAGATCTTGTCCAAGCGTTTTACCGAAACCGGATACGGCGTGCGCAATTCCTGCGCGAACAGGCTGATCCGCAGTTCTTCCAGCATCCAGCGGAACGGCAGCAACGGCGCCGGATCGCGTCCTTCGCGTTGCCATTTTTCCAGTTCTTTCTGCCAGCGCTCCCACAGCATGGCCACTTCGCTGGCGCGTTGTGTATCGCGGGCCGGATTGTTCACGCGTTTTTCCTGACGGATGCGCATCGCTTTCAGGTAAAACGGCAGGCGTGGCAACTGTTCCCACGGCGTAGCGCTCAGAAATCCCTTGTAGACCAGTTGGCCAAGCTGGGTCTTGAGTTCTGCCGCAATCTGACCCGGTTTGCTCAGCTGTCCATAGAGCGGGACGTATTCTGCCGTGACTTCGGTCAGCACGCGCCAGGCGGCATCGCGCACCGAGGGCAGGCGTACCTTGGCACGCGATTTCTGCTCGTCAAAATCCTTCTTCTTGCGCGGCAGCTCATCCTCGCCGATGAAGGCGCGGTCGCAGATGCAGCGTGTCAGGTCGTCGAGCAGATCGTCGCTATTGGAAAGTACACGTAGCTGGATCGCGAACTGGTTGAAGTTCGGGAACGACTTGGGCAATTGCTTGATGTGTTCCTTGAGCTCGAAAGCCAGCAGCCGGATCACGCCTTCGCGGTGCGCGGTCTGTGCGGCATGCTCGGTATCGAATACGCGGATCGCCACGGCATCTTCTTCCGGCACGAGTGCCGGGTAGCCGGTAATGGTCTTGCCCTGGCGCTGGAAGGTGAGTTTGGCCGGCAGATCGCCAAAGTCCCACTTCACGATGCCGCTTTTCTCGATACCGGCGCTTTCGCTGGCCGTGTCGCGGAAGGTGATCTGCGCGGCTTCGCCCAACTGCGCGCGCAGTGCGACCAGATCACGGCCGCTGGCAAGCTCCTGCCCAGCGTCGTCGACAATGCGGAAATGCATTTTCAGGTGCGGCGGAAGATCGTCGAGATTGAAATCCTCTACCTGCATCGGCTGGCCAATGCCGCGATTGATGGCCTGCGCCAGTTGTGGCAACAGCGGTGCGGTGCGATTGGCGCGGTCAAGTTCGGTCAGCATGCGGGTTGCGAATTCCGGCACCGGCACGCACTGGCGGCGAATCGTCTTGGGCAGCGATTTGATCAGCAACGTCACCTTTTCCCGCAGTAGTCCCGGCACCAGCCAATCGAACACGGCATGGTTGACCCGGTTCAAGAGCGGCAAGGGCAGGGTGACGGTGACGCCATCGAGCGGGTGGCCCGGCTCGAAACGGTAAGAAAGCGGCAGCGTCGCATCGCTGAGTTCGAAAGTGGCCGGATACAGATCGGTGGTAACGCTGGCCGCGCTGTGCTGCATCAGGTCATCGCGTGACAGGAACAGCAGTTTGGGCTCGGCTTTTTCTGCTTCCTTGCGCCAGGCTTCGAAGCCTGCGCCATTGACGATATCGGCCGGGATACGCGCATCGAAGAAGGCAAACAGCGTTTCCTCATCGACCAGCACATCCTGCCGGCGCGCCTTGTGCTCCAGTTCCTCCACCTCCAGCAACAGTTCCAGATTGTGATCGTTAAACTTGCCGCGGGTGTTGAGATTGAACTTGACCAGACCTTCACGGATAAAGATTTCGCGTGCTTCTTTGGGGTTGACGCGGCCATAGTGCACGCGCCGGCGGTTGACGATGGGCAGGCCGTAGAGCGTAACGCGCTCGGTAGCCATCACCTGCGCGCCTTCCTTTTCCCAGTGCGGATCGAAATACTGGCGGCTGACCAGGTGTGGTGCGAGTCTTTCCACCCATTCCGGCTCGATCGCTGCCACGCAGCGTGCATAGAGCTTGCTGGTCTCGACCAGCTCGGCCGATACGATCCATTTCGGCCGGTTTTTCTTGAGGCAGGAACCGGGGAAAACCGCGAACTTGATACCGCGAGCCCCCAGGTATTCGTCGCTTTCCGGGTTTTTCATGCCGATATTGCCCAGCAAGCCGGTCAGCAGCGCTTTGTGGATCTGCTCGTAGGTGCCGGGTTTCTCGCTGAGTTTGAAATCCATTTCCTCGACGATTTCGCACAACTGCCGGTGCAGGTCGCGCCACTCGCGCAGGCGCAGGAAGGAGAGGAAATGCTCATGACACAAGTTGACCAGCTGACGGTTGCTGGTCTTGTTCGTTTCCGCTTCGGTGAAGAAATCCCACAGCAGCAGCCAGGACAGGAAATCGGATTTGTCATCGCGAAACTTGGCCTGCATGCGGTCGGCCGCTTCGCGTGCATCGAACGGGCGCTCGCGCGGGTCCTGTACCGAGAGGCCGGCGGCGATGATCAGGATTTCCTTCAGGCAATGCTCGTCGCGACCGGCCAGCAGCATGCGTCCCAGTTTGGGATCGACCGGCAGGCGTGCCAGTTGGCGGCCCAGCGGTGTGAGTTCGTTGGCTTCGTCGACGGCGCCGAGTTCATGCAGTTGCGCGTAGCCATCGCTGATCAGACGCCCGGAGGGTGCTTCGATAAACGGAAACTGGTCCACCCGGCCGAGCTTGAGCGCGGCCATGCGCAGGATGACGGCGGCGAGCGAGGTACGTACGATTTCCGGATCGGTGAATTCAGCTCGACCGGCAAAATCCTGCTCCGAATAAAGCCGCACACAGACGCCGGCACTGACCCGGCCGCAACGCCCGGCGCGCTGGCGGGCCGAGGCCTGCGAGATTTTCTCGACCAGCAGTTGCTCGACCTTGGCGCGCGGCGAATAGCGATTCACGCGCGCCTGGCCCGAATCGATCACGTAGCGGATGCCGGGCACAGTGAGCGAGGTTTCCGCCACATTGGTGGCCAGCACGATGCGCCGGCCCGTGCTGGCGCGGAAGATGCGCTGCTGGTCCTCGTTCGACAATCGGGCGAACAAGGGCAGGATTTCCGCGCCCATGAGCTTGGCCTTGCGCAATTCGTCTGCCGTTTCGCGGATTTCGCGCTCTCCGGGCAGGAAGACCAGCACATCGCCCGCGCCGTCCTTGCGCCAGAGTTCTTCGACTGCCGCGACCACGGCTTCTTCCATTTCCAGATCCTGGTCGTCTTCGTCCTCGCTGCCGAGCGGTTTGTAGCGGACCTCAACCGGGTAAGTGCGGCCAGAAACCTCTATCACCGGTGCCCCGTTGAAGTGGCTGGAAAATCGCTCGGCATCGATGGTGGCCGAGGTGACGATCACCTTCAGATCCGGGCGCTTCGGCAGCAACTGCTTGAGATAGCCGAGCAGGAAGTCGATGTTCAGGCTGCGCTCGTGCGCTTCGTCGATGATGATCGTGTCGTAGGCATTCAGGTATTTATCCGACAGCGTTTCTGCCAGCAGGATGCCGTCGGTCATCAGCTTGATATAGCTGCTGGATGATGATTTATCGGTGAAGCGCACCTTGAAGCCGACCGCGCTGCCGAGCTCGGTTTTCAGTTCCTGCGCGATGCGGCTGGCAACCGAGCGTGCGGCCAGGCGCCGCGGCTGGGTGTGGCCGATCAGGCCATGCACGCCGCGACCGAGTTCCAGGCAAATCTTGGGCAATTGCGTGGTCTTGCCCGAGCCGGTCTCGCCGCAGACGATCACGACCTGGTGTTTTTCGATGGCCGCCTTGATTTCATCACGCTTCTGGCAGACCGGCAGATTGTCGTCGTATTCGGGGCGGGGCAGGGCGGCGCGGCGCGTAGCGACCCGGCCAAGCGACTGCTCGATACGTTGTGCGGTCTCGGCCAGCAGTTTCTCCACTGGCTGATTGCGTCCCTGGCGTTCGCGGATCTGTTGCAGGTTGCGGCGTAGCGTATGGCGGTCGGCGCAGAGGCAGTCAGCAATCTGGCGGGATAGTTCGGTGAAGACTGGGGCAGGGGCGGACATCGGGATCGATCAGGCAGCAGACAAGCGTGCAATTTTAGCATGTGTCCGAGGCGTGACCGATTGCGAACCCTCGGTGCCGGGATTGGTCAGGGCCGGATGCCTGGTGCGCAGCGCAGCAGCAGGCTGACTTCCAGCCCGCTTTTCTCCCGGTTACGTAACTCCAGGCTGGCTTCGTGCAGTTGCGCCACTTTTTGCACGATGCTCAACCCAAGTCCCGCGCCATCGCCTTGCTGCGGGTTGATCCGAAAAAAACGCTCGGAAAGTCGCGGCAGAAGTTCCGGGGCCACGCCGGGGCCGCTGTCGCAAATTTGCACCCTGGCCCAGTCGCCCTCCTGTTTGAGGATGACCAGGATTTCGCCACCTTCCGGTGTATAGCGGATGGCATTGTCAATCAGGTTGCTGAAAAGCAGGCCCAGCAGAATTACCTGCCCGCGCACCTGAACGGGGCGGTCCGACTCAAAGGCCAGCTCCTGATTTTTTTGCAGGGCAAGCGGGGCCAGCGTGGCAACGGATTCGCGCAGCAGCGTATTGAGTTCGAGTGTTTCCAGTTCGATGGCTTGCTGGTTGTCGATGCGCGCCAGTGTCAGCAATTGGCGGATCATGCGATCGCCCCGATCCAGCGCGCGCAGCATTTTCTGCAGCGATTGTTCCCGGATTGCCGGATCTTGCGTGGCCAGCGCATTTTCGCCGTGAATGCGCAGTACCGCGAGCGGGGTTCTCAGTTCATGCGCGGCTTCGTTGGTGAATTGCTTTTCCCGCTCCAGCGTATCGGCCAAGGCCCGCATCAGGCGATTGATTTCGTTGGTCAGGGGCAAGAGTTCCACGATGGGGCGTTTCAGTGTCAGCGGGTTCAGGTTGGCAGGATGACGTTCGCTGATGGCATGAATCAGCTGGGTCAGGGGCTGGGTGGCATGGGCGACCAGCCGCCAGAGCATGATCAGCAGGAAGGGCAGGGTGATCAGGAGCGGCAGCATGGTGCGGCTGGCAATCTTGCCGGCCAGTTCACCCCGGACATCATCGCGCTCCGCCACGATCAGCCAGGTCTGGCGTTCAGGATCGTGCAGGGTGAAGCTGCGCCAATCATGCCCGTCATGTCGCTGGTGAAAAAAGCCGGGCTGCCGCTCGGCGGGGAATGCCGCTGGCGCGTTGGGAGAGCGCAATAGCAGTTTGCCCGCGGCATCGGCCAGCTGGAAATACAGCTTGTGTTCGTAGGCATGACCAAACGGTGTGGCTTCGTCGTCCTCTTCGGTGGGGGTGTCGGGGGTGGCAGCTTCTGGATGTTGGCTTTCCCAATCCTCATAGAGACGGCCATCTGGCGGCACGGGGCCGGATCGATCCAGGTAATTGGCCAGCATCCGGCCAGTCAGGCGGGCCGACTGGGCCAGTCGTGCATCAAACAGCTCTTCGGCTTCGTGTACCGCATCGAGGTAGCCGATCAAGGCACTGATGGCCAGGCTGGCGCCGACCATGAGCAGGATGCCCAGGATCAGAAAGCGGCGAATGGAACGCGGGGTGGCTGAGAGCCTGTTCATGATCTTTTCTCCGCAGCGCCAGACGGGAAAAGGGTTAGCCACAAGGCGAACGATGCTGGCAATAACAGGTTATTTCCAAGACGTTCAACGCAGTGGATGGCCATTTTCCTGCCTGGCCCGGAGGGTTCCGGGCATTGCCAGCAGCCGCCGGTGTTACAAACCGCTTGTGGTACGCGTACCACGGCGCGGTCTGTGCCTTGGCCTCTATCCGGCACTGCCCAGAACGCTGCGGTGAGAAGATCGTGAACAGGCTCTGAGGTCATGTGATGTTCAGCGCCGCTCGACAATGTAGCCGACGCCGCGGATGTTGCGGATCAGCTCCGGATAGAATTTCTTGCGCAAATGATGAATGTGGACTTCCAGCGCATTGCTCTCGGCACCTTCATCCCAGCCATACAGGCTTTGCTGCAGTTGTTCCTTGCTCAGCACGCGTCCGGCCTGGGTCAGCAGTTCCTGCAGCAACTTGTATTCATGCGGTGTCAGCCGTACCTCCTCGCCCTGGTAGGTGACTTGCTGCGCATCCGGATAGAGCATGATCTGGTCGTATTCGAGGATGGATTGTGCCTGGCCCTTGCTGCGCCGGACCAGGGCACGCAAACGCGCATTGAGTTCTCCCAGTGCGAACGGTTTGACCAGGTAATCGTCCGCACCGGCATCCAGCCCGGTGATGCGGTCGTCGAGCGCATCGCGTGCCGTCAGGATCAGTACCGGCAGGGCATGACCCTCCCGGCGCAGCTTCTGCAGCACGCTGATACCGTCGATATCCGGCAGGTTCAGATCAAGAATCATGGCGGCGAATTCGTCGT
The DNA here is from genome assembly GCF_055810895.1 of Formivibrio sp. oc-25. Lineage (NCBI taxonomy): Bacteria > Pseudomonadati > Pseudomonadota > Betaproteobacteria > Neisseriales > Chitinibacteraceae > Formivibrio > Formivibrio sp. oc-25. The sequence goes on from NZ_JBVVOL010000003.1 coordinate 101,671, forward strand.
GTATCAGGCTCGACAGGGCCGGCAGGCCGGCAGTCAGCCAGTCCACGGTATAACCGCTGTGGCGCAGGGCATCGACCATGCCTTCTCCCAGCATGGCATCGTCTTCGACCAGCAAAATTCGCATGTCAGGTACTCTTGAATGATCCAGTTTCTTATTATAGGGCCGCCAGCTTGGTCTCGATCTCCTTGCGGCGACCCTTGTCCGCCAGTTCCCGTCCCGGGCGTGGCGGTGCGACCAGTGCTTTGTTCAGATATTGCCTGGCCTCGGCCTTGCGACCCTGTTCCAGCAGGAAATCGCCATAGAAATAGTTGGGATCGATCCCGTTCGGGTTGAGATTCAGTGCCTGCTTGAGCAGTTGTTCGGCCTGCTCCTTGTTGCCAAAGCCGATAGGCCAGCCCGGCACCTGGTAATACAGCGAGCCCAGACTGGTATAGGCCGAACCATCCAGTGCTGCGGGATTCTGCTTGATGGCCTGTTCCAGTTGCTGCTTGGCACTCTTGACCAGACTCAGCGCGCCCAGCCCGCCCTTGGCACCAGCCCAGCTGCTTTTGACAATGGCCGACCAGATCAGCAGATCGGTACGCTGCGAGTTGGCGGTGCTGATTTGCTCGGCTTCGCCGCTCAATTTTTCCAGGCAGCTTTCTTTCTGTTGCACCGAAACCTGGTACTGGCAGATGGCCCATTGATTCTGGATCGGTTCGAGCAAGGTGTCCGCCTGGCTGAATGTCGAGGCCATCAAGGCGACGAGGGTCAGTATCTTTTTCATGTCAGATCTCCGGTTGTTGAGCAGTAGCCAGGTGGCGGGCGTGGCGGGCAATGACAGGGCGCTGTCTGGCCAGTGCCCGGTCGACGATGCGGGGCAGCAATCCATTGAGGCGAACGAAAAACGCTTCGGGCCAGCCGAGCCAGCGGCGCGGGGTTTCTCGCTTGAGCGCTTCGATGGCGTGGGCGGCAACGATTTCGGCTGGATCGGTTTGCGTGCCCAGTTCGGCATTAAGTGCATAGACCGCTTCGCTGTTGAGACTGGTGCGCGTGGCGCGCGGGGCGAAATACAGCACCTTGATGCCGGTATCGGCCAGCTCGCGGCCCAGTGCCTCGCTGAAACCGCGTAGCGCAAATTTGCTGGCGCAATAGACGCTGTAGCCAGGGTAGCCGATGCCACCGAAGCTGGAGCCGATATTCATGATCAGACCGGGCTTGCGCAGATGGCTAAGCAGCGAACGGGTCAGCAGGATGGGCGCTGCAATATTGATCGCGAGTTGTTCTTCGATCTGGCCCGCATTCTGGTCTTCCAGCCAGGCGAATACATTGCTGCCGGCATTGTTGATCAGGATGTCGATTCCTCCCGCCAGCTCAGATGCGCGCGTCAGTTGTTCGCGTTCCCGGGCCGAGCCCAGATCGGCCACGATGGTGTGGTGCCGCTCAGGGTTGGGCAATTCGCTGCGTAGCCGCTCCAGTTTGGCAGGTTGACGCCCTTGCAGCAGCAGATGCGCGCCTTCGCGCGCCAGTGCCTGGGCCAATGCCGAACCGATACCGCCGCTGGCGCCGGTCAGCAGGATCACCTTGTCGGCAAGATTCATGACCGGTTCTCCGTCAGTTCGCGCAGCATGTCGCCATAGAGACGATAGACGACCTTGCTGGCGTGGATGATGGCAGCCTGCTCTGTCGGATCCTCGACCCGATCCATGAGCGAGGCAAAGAATTTCAGGTGTTCCTGATCCAGCGCGCCGTGCGAAGACAGGTAAGTCATGGCTTGCGCGGGCAATCCAAGACCCGACTTGAGCTGATCCGCCACGTTGAGCGCGATGGCGACACTGATGCCTTCCAGTACCTGCACCATTCCGAAGAAGCCCATCGGATTGCCGCGATGGATCTGGTCGTACAGGAATGCCACCATCAGCTCGATTGATAGGCAGGGTTCTCCTTGGCGCACGGCTTCGACATCGCCACCGCAGGCCGCGATGTCGTTCAATATCCATTCCTGATGGCCGTATTCTTCATCGATGTACTCGGCGATCGCGGCGCGAACCCATTCGTGCGCTTGATCGAGCCGGCCGCCCGTGGCCATCAGCAGGGGCACGGTATGTCGCACGTGATAGTAGGCCTGGGTCAGAAAGGCGATATAGGTCTGCTGGTCGATTTTTCCGCTACGGCAGGCCTCGATCACCGGCGCATCCAGCAGGCGTGCGCGATCCTGTGTGGTAGCGTCCTGCAGCATCTGATAAAAATTCATGCGGTTTCTCCTTGGGCGATATTCAGAATTTGTTGTTGATAGGCCTGAAAAATACGATCACGGCGCGGCCGGCCATTGGGTGTCAGCAGGCCGGATACGGTACTCAGCGGGGTTGCCGGAATAAACCAGCGATGCACGCGGGCGTAGTCCGGCAGGCGGGCGTTGAGTGTGGCGATCTGGCCGGGCAGTTCGAGTTCGAAACCGGCTCTGGGCTGGATGAGTGCGACGTTCTGCGCCAGCCCTTCGCCAAAGATCACCAGTCGGGCAATGGCCGGGCAGAGCTGCGCTTCGGCTTCCACCCATTCCGGCGAAAAATTGCGCCCGAACGCGGTGATCTGGACGTTTTTCTTGCGCCCGGTGAGGTGCAGGAAACCTGCTTCGTCGATCCTGCCCAAGTCGCCGGTGGCGATCTCAGGCATGGGCCCGGTTGTTTCGCCCAGATAGCCAAGCATGCTGGCGCCGGCCACCATCACTTCGCCATCGTCGGCGATGCGCACGCTCAGGTGCGACAGCGGCTGGCCTGCGCTGCCTGCCTTGTCCTGACCGGGCGAATTCAGTGCGACGACCGAACCGCATTCGGACAGGCCATAGCCCTCGAACACCGGCAGCCCCAGTGCGCGGGCATTGGTGATCAGGTCGGGAGCGACCTTGCCACCGCCCACGGCCACGAAGCGCAGGCTTTCGCATAGCGCGGGCTGCCTGGCGCATAGTGCAACCAGCAGGCGCAACAACTCCGGCACCAGCACGAGGCTGTGTGGCCGGCTGGCGAGCAGCGTGGCGGCCAGCTGTTCGGGGTCGAGCTGGCTGGAGCCGCTGAAGCCCACTTCGGCAAGACGCGGAATCCGGCTGGCCGCACCCAGTAATAGCGGAACATAGAGTCCGGTGAGGTTTTCCAGCAGGGTACTTAGTGGCAGCAGCGTGAGATGCTCGCCGATTTGGGCCAGGGCAATGCGCTCGGCCAGTGCAGCGCTGGTGCGCATCATCTGTTCCAGGCTCAGGCATACGCCCTTGGGTTGCCCGGTAGTGCCCGAGGTGTAGGTGATCTTGGCTGTGCCTGGCGGCAAGGGCGGTAGCTGCGCGGGCGTATGTCGCTGTAGCGGGTGTGCAAGGATTGAGGTCTGCGCCTGCCAATCAGTGCGAGCAGGGCCGATCAGGGCATCGGCACCACTGCTATCAAGCAGCCAGTCCTGCTGCTGCGGGCTGAAGAAAGTCGGCATCGGAATCAGCACGATGCCGGCCAGCGCGCATGCCAGGTCAATGCGTGCCCAGTCCAGACCGTTGTCGAGTTGCAAGGCCAGCCGCCTGACCCCGGCCTGCTGCAACTGGTCGGCAAGCGCCTGTATTTGTTGCCAGAGTGTGTGGTAGGTCAGTGCGGTCGTCGTGTCGCGCAGGGCGATACAATGCGGCTGTGATTGGGCAAGTGTCTGGAGGCGATCGAACAGATCCATCATGATGCGGCCCTCATCGCGCTGGCGACAGGCACTGCTGGCATCGGTCCGAACAGGGACAGCAGCAGGCTGTTTTGTGTCAGCACCTGATGACCTTGTTGCAGGTCTCCGGCCATGACCCAGGGACGACAGCGGTAATAGCTGCCCCAGTCGCTGGCGTCGCTGCCAATTTTGTCGGCGCGGGCCTCAACCAGTTCAACCGGCTTGAGATGCAGGTGCCGGAAACTGTTGCGCAGTTTGATCGTGCCGGTGAATACCACCCAGTCCTGTGCATTTTCACGCAGTAGCTGTACCAGTGCGGCAAACATCAGGCGCCCGGCTCCTGCTGTATCGGCTGCCAGATTGCCGACTTCAAAAATGGTGTCCCGCCGTACGGGGGTACCGAATTTCTGCCTGAGCAGGGATTCGATCGTTTGCTCAAGATAATGTTCGAGATAAAGCCGCCCCTGGCTGGCCGGATTCAATCCGCAAGCCGCGATCAGGGTATTGTCGGCGTTATACAGTCCGGCGAGTAGGGGCAGAAAATGCGGAATGCGCGCGGCGAACTCGCGCTGATAGGCATTCTGGATAAAGTTGCGAAGTTCGGCTTGTTGCGCTGGTGTGCTGGCCAGCTTCAGTCGATAGGGTGATCGAAGATCGGTATTCATGGTGGCCTCCTCGTAGGCGTTATGAGGAGGCTAGCTGGGTGGGCTTAAGGAAGAATTAAGAACGGTTCTCGTTGTGATTGTTGCAGATTTGACATGCATGAATGAAATGAAAAAGCCCTTGCACGTGAGTGCAAGGGCTTCGTATTTTCTGGCGGAGCGGACGGGGCTCGAACCCGCGACCCCCGGCGTGACAGGCCGGTATTCTAACCAACTGAACTACCGCTCCGCAGCGGTATCGCTTGACTGGTGGGTGGTGACGGGATCGAACCGCCGACATTCTGCTTGTAAGGCAGACGCTCTACCAACTGAGCTAACCACCCGCTGTTTCGCGAGAGGGGCGCATTAAACCACGAACTTTTTAAATCGTCAAAGAAAGAATGAAAAAAGTTTGGTGTTCGGAAAATATGAGGCTGTGTGGAGTCGGCTGGTATGACGGTAAAGCGAAAAAGCCCTTGCACGTGGGTGCAAGGGCTTCGTATTTTCTGGCGGAGCGGACGGGGCTCGAACCCGCGACCCCCGGCGTGACAGGCCGGTATTCTAACCAACTGAACTACCGCTCCGCAGCGGTATCGCTTGACTGGTGGGTGGTGACGGGATCGAACCGCCGACATTCTGCTTGTAAGGCAGACGCTCTACCAACTGAGCTAACCACCCGCTGTTTCGCGAGAGGGGCGCATTAAATCATGGCCTCATTCGAGCGTCAACTGCTGTGCGAAAAAATTTCTTCGATGGCCGGCAATGTGTCACGGATATCCGCAAGCAACTAGGCGTTTCACGCTAAAATGCCTGGTTTCCTTATTTGCACCTGCAATGAATCTCGTCGTTCTGGGTCTCAATCATCAAACAGCACCGCTCGCAATTCGGGAGCGTCTTGCCTTCACGCCTGCGGAATTGCCCGAGGCGCTGGAAAGCCTGACTGCTGTGCGTGGCATTTTTGAGGCGGCGATTGTTTCGACCTGCAACCGGACCGAGATCTATTGCAATGCGCGAGAAGCCGGCTTGGCGCGGCAATGGCTCGATAGTGTCCGGGCGCATTCTGCCGTGTCGCTGGATGACAGCCTGTATGTCTATCAGGGCGATGAAGCCGTACGCCATGTTTTCCGTGTGGCGTGCGGGCTGGATTCGATGGTCATGGGGGAAACGCAAATTCTTGGCCAGGTAAAGGAAGCCGAACGGATCGCGCGCGAAACCGGCAGCCTGGGCCCGTTGCTCAATGGTTTATTCCCGCGAGCATTTGCCGTGGCCAAGGAAGTGCGTTCGCAAACGCGTATCGGTGCCGAATCGGTATCGATGGCGGCGGCGGCCGTGAAGCTGGCTGAGCGGATTTTCCCGTCGGTGGCCGATACCCGTGTGCTGTTTATTGGCGCGGGCGAGATGATCGAACTGTGCGCGCGGCATTTTCATGCCCAGCAACCGCGCAAGATCGCCATTGCCAACCGTACATTGGCACGTGGCGAACATCTGGCGCGGGAATTTTCGGCCGAGGCGATTTTGCTTTCCGATCTGAATTCGCGCCTGGCCGAGTTCGATGTGGTGGTGTCGTCCACGGCTTCCACCTTGCCGATTGTGGGCAAGGGGCTGGTCGAGCGCGCGTTGAAATCGCGCAAGCATCGTCCGATATTCATGGTCGATCTGGCCGTGCCGCGAGATATCGAGGCGGAAGTGGCCGATCTGGCCGATGTCTATCTGTACACCGTGGATGATCTGGCCGAGGTGGTTCGCCTGGGCGTGGAATCGCGCCAGGCTGAAGCTGAGGCGGCGGAATCGATCATTGTCGAGCGGGTGGGTGATTTTGGGCGCTGGATGGCTTCGCGTGCCCTGGCACCAACCATTCGTGATTTGAAAGACCATGCCGATCGCATCACCCGCCATGAATTGAGCCGTGCACGCAAAAATCTGGCAGGTGGAGAAACGCCGGAACGGGTGCTGGAAGAATTTGCCCGCCAGCTATCCAACAAGTTTCTGCATGCGCCTTTTTCCGCCCTGAACGCAGCCAGCGCTGATGAACAGGAAGACCTCGTCAAGCTGATACGCCGGCTTTACCGCCTGCATGACCCGAATTCTTGAGAATGAAGTGAATGAAACCGTCGATTGTTAATAAATTGGCCCAGCTGGCTGATCGCCTGGAAGAAGTCAGCGCATTGCTCGCCAGTGAGGAAGCCACGCGCGATATGGATAGCTATCGCAAACTGACGCGTGAGCATGCCGAGCTGGAGCCGGTGGTGGCGCTGTATAACCGTTTCCGGCAAACCGAGGCTGATCTGGCCGCTGCGCAGGAAATGCTGGCCGACCCCGATATGAAAGAGCTGGCGGAAGAGGAGTTGCGCACCGGCAAGGATCGCATCGCCGGGCTGGAAGTCGAGCTGCAGAAAGCCTTGCTGCCGAAAGATCCGAACGACGAGCGCAATATTTTCCTGGAAATTCGTGCCGGTACCGGTGGCGATGAATCGGCACTGTTTGCAGCGGATCTGTTCCGCATGTATTCGCGTTATGCCGAACGCAACCGCTGGCAGGTCGAGGTGATGTCGGCCAGCGAATCCGATCTGGGTGGTTACAAGGAAATCATCGCGCGCATTGCCGGTTTTGGTGCCTATTCGCGCCTGAAATATGAATCCGGCGGGCATCGGGTACAGCGCGTGCCGGTTACTGAAACGCAGGGGCGCATCCATACTTCGGCCTGTACCGTTGCGGTGATGCCGGAAGCGGATGAGCTGGCTGAAGTCAGTATCAACCCGGCCGATATCCGCATCGATACCTTCCGTGCCAGCGGCGCCGGTGGCCAGCACATCAACAAGACCGATTCTGCCGTGCGCATTACCCATCTGCCGACCGGGATCGTGGTCGAATGTCAGGATGGCCGCAGTCAGCACAAGAACAAGGCGCAGGCGCTCTCCGTGCTGGCAGCACGCATTCAGGACAAGCAACAGCGCGAACAGCAATCGAAAGAGGCGGCTGAGCGCAAATCGCTGATCGGTTCGGGCGATCGTTCCGAGCGCATCCGTACCTACAATTTCCCGCAAGGCCGCATGACCGACCACCGCATCAATCTCACGCTGTATAAGCTCGATGCGATCATGGATGGCGATCTGGAAGAATTGACCCAGTCGCTGATCAATGAGCGCCAGGCCGAGTTGCTGGCGCAACTGGGCGATAGCGAGTAGCTGCACTTCGTAATTCCCCTTGTTGATACATGGATAAATCCCTGCCCTTGAAATGGGTAGGGCCATCCCCATCTAGCCTTGCATGTTTTTGGAGGTGTCCAACCCATGTCTGAAGAAATCAAGCAAGAAGAATTGAAACAAGAAGCTGCTGCACAGGATGCCAATCCTGCGACGGCGGATGTGGTAGCGGAAGAAATCGCTGCAGCGGAAGGTTCTGATGTATCGGGCGAAGCGCTCGATGCGCAGCTTGCCGCTGTGCTGGCTGAGCTGGAAAAAGCCCGTGCCGACGTGATGTATGCCAAGGCCGAGGGCGACAATATCCGCCGCCGTGCCGCCGAGGAAGTCGACAAGGCACGCAAGTTTGCCGTGGAGAAATTCGCCCGCGAACTGCTGGCGGTGAAGGATGCGCTGGAAATGGCGCTGCTCGATCAGTCAGGCAATTTCGAAGCACTGAAAATGGGTGTGGATCTCACCCAGAAATCGCTGGTGGCCGCGTTCGATAAGTTCGATCTCAAGGAAGTTGCCCCGGCCGTGGGCGACAAGCTTGATCCGAATCTGCATCAGGCCATTTCCGCGATCCCGCACGAGCTGGAAGCCAACGCCATTGTGCAGGTGATGCAGAAGGGCTACCTGCTCTCAGGCCGCCTGCTGCGTCCGGCCATGGTGATGGTATCTGCAGGGAAATAAAGCTATGGATGAGTGAATAAGTGAACGAGTGGGATCGTACGCAAGTGGCAAACGGGTTTACTTGTTCACGCGTTCGCCAGCTCACTGAAATTTGTTCACTTGAATTTATTCCCGGCATCCCCACTTGTGCATCAAGGTTAAATAAATAGTGCGGCGTATGGCTGCAAGTAATTGAAAATACGGAAGGAAAATAGCAATGGGCAAGATTATCGGTATTGACTTGGGTACCACCAACTCCTGCGTGGCTGTGATCGAAAACGGCCAGACCAAGGTCATTGAAAACTCGGAAGGCGCACGTACCACCCCATCGATCATCGCCTATGCCGAAGATGGTGAAATCCAGGTCGGCGCACCGGCCAAGCGCCAGGCCGTGACCAACCCGAAGAACACGCTGTACGCGATCAAGCGCCTGATCGGCCGCCGCTTTGAAGACAAGGAAGTGCAGAAGGATATCGACCTGATGCCGTTCTCGATCATCAAGGCCGACAACGGCGACGCCTGGGTTTCCGTGCGCGACAAGAAAATGGCCCCACCGCAGATCAGCGCCGAAGTGCTGCGCAAGATGAAGAAGACTGCCGAAGACTACCTCGGTGAAGAAGTAACTGAAGCCGTGATTACCGTACCGGCCTACTTCAACGACAGCCAGCGTCAGGCCACCAAAGATGCTGGCCGCATCGCCGGTCTGGAAGTCAAGCGCATCATCAACGAGCCGACCGCAGCCGCGCTGGCTTTTGGTATGGACAAGAGCGAAAAGGGCGACCGCAAGATTGCCGTGTATGACTTGGGCGGCGGTACTTTCGATATCTCGATCATCGAAATCGCCGATGTGGACGGCGACAAACAGTTCGAAGTGCTGGCCACCAACGGCGACACTTTCCTGGGCGGTGAAGACTTCGACCAACGCCTGATTGACCACATCATTGATGAATTCAAGAAAGACACTGGCATCAATCTGAAGAACGACGTGATGGCGCTGCAACGCCTGAAGGAAGCCGCCGAAAAGGCCAAGATCGAGCTTTCTTCCACGCAGCAGACCGACATCAATCTGCCGTACATCACGATGGATGCGACTGGTCCGAAACACCTGACCATGAAGATCACGCGCGCCAAGTTCGAATCGCTGGTGGATGAACTGATCCAGCGTTCGATCGAGCCGTGCAAGATCGCCATGAAGGATGCTGGCCTGAAGTTCAGCGATATCGATGACGTGATCCTGGTCGGCGGCCAAACCCGCATGCCGAAGGTGGTCGATACCGTTCGCGAATTGTTCGGCAAGGAGCCGCGCAAGGACGTGAACCCGGACGAAGCCGTGGCCGTGGGTGCTGCCATTCAGGGTTCTGTGCTGGCTGGTGATCGCAAGGACGTGCTGCTGCTGGACGTGACCCCGCTCTCGCTCGGTATCGAAACCCTGGGCGGCGTGATGACCAAGCTGATCCAGAAGAACACCACGATCCCGACCAAGGCCAATCAGGTGTTCTCGACTGCCGACGACAACCAGACTGCCGTGACGATCCATGTGCTGCAGGGCGAGCGCGAGAAGGCATCCGCCAACAAGAGCCTGGGCCAGTTCAACCTGTCCGATATCCCGCCGGCTCCGCGTGGCGTGCCGCAGATCGAAGTAACCTTCGATATCGATGCCAACGGTATCCTGCATGTATCGGCCAAGGACAAGGCTACCGGCAAGGAAGCCAAGATCAAGATCCAGGCATCCTCCGGTCTTTCCGAGGAAGAAATCAAGAACATGGTGCGCGATGCCGAGATGAACGCCGAGGAAGACAAGAAGCTGCATGAACTTGTGACCGCACGCAACCAGCTCGACAGCCTGATCCACTCGGTGAAGAAATCGCTGAAGGAATACGGCGACAAGATCACGGCCGATGACAAGGCCAAGGTAGAAGCCGCGCTCAAGGATGCGGAAGATGTGGTGAAGAGCGACGACAAGGCTGAAATCGATGCCAAGTCGGAAGCGCTGATGCAGGCTTCGCACAAACTGGCCGAGCACATGTACGCAGACCAGCAAGCTGCCGGCGGTGCAGAGCAGCCGCAAGCCGATGCCGGCAAGAAGGATGACGGCAACGTGGTAGATGCCGAGTTCACTGAAGTTAAGGATAAGTGAGGGGTTAGGTGTGAGGAGTGAGGCGTGAAACGCAGGCTCACGATCTGATTGCGTGGCAGGCTGCCATGCGTTTGGTCCAAAAAGCTTATGCGTTGACCGTCTCATTCCCGCGCGAAGAACAGTTCAACTTGACGAGCCAGATGCGCCGGGCTGCAGTTTCGGTGCCCAGCAATATTGCAGAAGGTGCTGCCCGAATGACCAAAAAGGAATTCGGGCATTTCCTTTGTATAGCGCGGTTCGTTGAGTGAGTTGGAAACCCAATATCTGATTGCCAGGAATCTGGCGTACGTATCGCAAGATACTGAATTCGAGAAAGGACTGGATGAAGTGTTTGGCTTGCTGGGTGGCTTGATCAATTCGTTGAGGGTTGATTGAGATTCACCTCACACCTCACACCTCACACCTCACACGAAAATGGCAAAAAAAGACTTTTACGAAATTCTGGGCGTCAATCGCGATGCTTCGGAAGACGACATCAAGAAGGCTTATCGCAAGCTGGCGATGAAGTATCACCCGGACCGCAATCCGGACAGCCACGATGCTGAAGAGAAATTCAAGGAGGCCAAGGAGGCCTACGAGATTCTCTCCGACAGCCAGAAGCGTGCGGCGTACGATCAGTATGGCCATGCCGGTGTCGACCCGCAGGCCGGTTTTGGTGCTGGAGGTGCCGGTTTTGGCGGCTTTGGCGATGCCTTCTCCGATATCTTTGGCGATATCTTCGGCGGTGGGCGTGGCGGTGGCGGGCGCAGCAATGTCTATCGCGGTGCCGATCTGCGCTACAACCTCGAAATTTCGCTGGAAGAAGCAGCCCGTGGTGTCGAGAAGCAGTTGAAGATCCCTTCGCACGAAGAGTGCGATACCTGTCACGGCACCGGCGCCAAGCCGGGCACCGAGGCCAAGACCTGCCATACCTGTGGTGGCCATGGTCAGGTACGTGTTTCGCAAGGTTTCTTCTCGATCCAGCAGACTTGCCCGACCTGCCACGGCAGCGGCAAGTACATCCCCGAACCCTGCCGCGCCTGCAAGGGTACCGGCCGGGTGCAAACCACCAAGACGCTTGCCGTCAAGATTCCGGCCGGCGTGGACGAGGGCGATCGCATCCGCCTGTCCGGCGAAGGCGAGCCCGGTGTGAATGGCGGCCCTCCCGGCGATCTGTACGTGGTCGTGCATATCAAGCAACACGCCGTATTCCAGCGTGATGGCAACGACCTGCATTGCGAAATGCCGATCAGCATCACCGTGGCTGCCTTGGGTGGCGAGATCGAAATTCCGACACTGGATGGCAAGGCACGCCTGGCCATTCCGCCGGAAACGCAAAGCGGCCAGGTATTTCGCCTGCGTGGCAAGGGCATCAAGGGCGTGCGCAGCGCCATCACGGGTGATCTGATGTGCCACGTTTTGGTGGAAACACCGGTGAACCTCACCTCGCGGCAGAAAGAATTGCTCAAGGAATTCGAGGAAATCGCCAAGGGCGACGTTGCCAAGCACAACCCGAAAGCCAAGTCCTGGTTTGACAAGGTGACCGAGTTCTTCGGTGGTTGATTTTCAGCTTGAGTGAATAAACAAGGGCGATCCTCGGATCGCCCTTGTTATTTGAATCTATTTGATCAACCGCAGGCTGACCGGTACGCGGAAATACTGATCGTTGCTGGCCTTGATTGCACCCATGATGCTGAAGATCAGGTTGCACAGAATGATCACCGGGAACAGCAGGAAGCCGATCAGCATGAAGGTGAGCATGGAAGCGCACAGCCAGCCGATGGCGGTGGTGATCGACCAGTTCAGTGCTTCCTTGGCGTGCTCGTTCAGGAATGGATCATCCTTCTTGATCAGAAATACGATCAGCGACGGGATGAAACCAAAGAAGATGGTGCCGACCCAGACCAGGATGGCGATGGTTCTGCCGTCCAGTTCGCCGGACGGGCGCTGCCGAGGCGCGGGCGGTTGATGGTATTCCATGATGTGGCTCCTGGCGCGGAATGCGGATGGGTTGAATGTAGTGAGTAAAGCGGTTTGCTGCAAGCGAGGCATGGCATTGCGGTCTTGGGTGAAATGTGAATAAGCGCAGGCAAAATCCCGGGTTTGGGTGCTATAGTCGCCCCTCGGGAATGAGGGGAATGAAAATGCGTCGTGGCGTGTATGCAGGCAGTTTTGATCCGGTGACCAATGGTCACCTGTGGATGATCGAGCGCGGCGTGGAATTGTTCGACGAGATGATCGTGGCCATCGGTGAAAATCCGGACAAGAAATACACGTTCAATCATAACGAGCGCATGCAAATGCTGCGGGAAACCACTGCGCACCTGCCGCGCGTTCGTGTGGAAACCTTCCAGAATTGTTTTCTGGTCGATTTTGCACGCGAGCAGGGCGCGAACTTCATTCTGCGCGGTATCCGCGAAGCGGCCGATTACGAGTTCGAGCGCAAGATGCGGTATATCAATGCCGATCTGGCACCGCATATCAATACCGTATTCCTGATGCCGCCGCGTGAAATCGCCGAGGTCAGCTCTACCATGGTGAAAGGCTTGATTGGTCCTGATGGCTGGAAAGAGGTGGTCAGCCAGTATGTACCGCACCCGGTATTCGAGCGCCTGGTAGCCTGGCGCGAAGCCGAGTGGCCGCCCACACCGAACGACTGGACCTGAAAACCGGCATGCTCGTGCCGGTTTGCGCGCTACACTCTCTCTTTATCTTTTCGCAGTATCCCTATGTCCGATATCTCCAGTTTCCGCAATCGTCTTCTCAAAAATTACCGCCACTGGTCCAAGTGGGCCAAGCGCCAGGGGATCAGCTGCTATCGCCTGTATGACCGCGACGTGCCGGAGTTCCCGGTGGTGGTCGACTGGTACGAAGGGCGCGTGCATCTGCAGGAAGTGGATACGGGCTGGGTGGAAAGCGATGAAGATCATGCAGCCTGGTTGGAGGATATCCGCTTGGGCTGTGCCGAGGTGCTGCAGATTGCACCGGAAGCCGTCAGCCTGAAAACCCGCCGTCGCCAGCGTGGCGAGCAGCAGTACGAAAAAACCGGCCTCGAAGGCGAGGATTTTGTCGTGCATGAAGATGGGCTGGGCTTCTATGTGAATCTGGATGCCTACCTGGATACCGGTTTGTTCCTGGATCACCGCAATACCCGCAAGCGCGTTCGCGGCGAAGCAGCGGGCAAGCGCTTCCTGAACCTGTTCAGCTACACCGGCGCATTCAGTGTCTACGCAGCTGCCGGGGGAGCGCGAGAGACCGTAACGGTGGATATGTCAAATACCTATCTCGACTGGGCCGGGCGGAATTTTGGTCTGAACGGGATGGATATCCGCCAGCATCCGCGTATCCGGGCCGATGTGTTTGCCTATCTGCGCGATGCGCTGGAAGCGCGCGAAAAATTCGATCTGATCGTGTGTGATCCACCGTCGTTTTCCAATTCGAAGAAGATGCAGGGCGTGCTGGATGTGCAGCGCGATCATGCCTGGCTGATCGAATCCTGCTTGGCGCTGCTCAATCCGGGCGGCGTGCTGTATTTTTCGAACAATTTGCGTAGCTTCAAGATGGATGAGGCACTGCTGGCACAGTGCCTGGATATCTCGGCCCAATCCGTGCCGGAGGATTTCCGCAACAGAAAAATCCATCAGTGCTTCCGCTTCAAAACCGCTTGAAAAAATGGCTGCGCTTGCCAACTCTGCGTCGCGCGGTACTCGCAATCCTCATGGATTTTGTGTCCATTCCGGTTGCTGCGTTCCGTGCTCCTTGATTTGCCTACGCTCGCCGATTTTTTGAAGCGGTTTACGAGAATGTTCATATGAGTGCCTTTTCTAATGAGCCGCTGGTTTTCATCGATCTGGAAACGACCGGTGCCAATCCGCTGCGGGACCGCATCACGGAAATCGGGATGGTGATGGTGGAGGGCGAGCGGGTAGAAAGCTGGTCGACGCTCGTCAATCCCGGCGTGACAATCCCGCCCTTCATTCAGCAATTGACCGGTATCGATGATGATATGGTGGCAAGCGCACCTGCGTTTGCCGAACTGGCCGAGGTCGTACTGGCCAAACTGCAGGGCAAGTTGTTCGTTGCGCATAATGCGCGCTTTGATTACGGGTTTCTGAAAAGCGAATTCAAGCGCCTCGGCATCCATTTTCATGCCCGCGTGCTGTGTACCGTGCAGTTGTCGAAAAAGCTCTATCCGCTGGAGCACAAACATAATCTGGATACGCTGACCCTGCGTCATGGCCTGATTACCAATGGCGCACGGCATCGGGCGCTGACGGATGCCGAATTGATTCGCCAGTTTATCGAGGTGGCCGTGCGCGAACAGGGCGCGCAGATGGTTGAATCTGCGGTGACTGATCTGCTGCGCCTGCCTGCCTGGCCTGAAGGGCTGGATCCGCAATTGATGGACGAGTTGCCGGAAACCCCGGGTGTCTACGTCTGTTACGGCGAGCATGGCCATCCCTTGTATGTGGGTAGCGCGGCCAATGTGCGCAAGGATGTGCTGGCTCATTTTGCCGGGAAGAAAAAACAGAAGCGCGAATTGCCGCTGGTGAAGTTCACCAGCCGGCTGGAGTGGTTCGAAGCGCCGGGCGAATTCGGGGCAGCCTTGCTGGAGCAAAAACTGGTCAGCGAATTGGCGCCGCAATACAACACGGTACCGCCGGGCAACCGCGATGCCTGCTGCTGGCGCTGGTTGCCGGAAACCGCAACGCTGGAGCTGGTTGAGCTGGATCTGGGTGTTCCGGCCGAGGGCTGGCTGTTCGGCCCGTTTCGCAGCCGGCGTGAAGCCGTGCAGACCTTGTCGCGCCAGGCCGAAGCACAGGGATTGTGCAAGGTTGTATTGGGTCTGGAGCCACGTCGCCAGGAAACCGCGGCCTGCCTCGGGCTGGAGAGTGGCAAGTGCAAGGGCGCCTGTGTCGGGCGCGAGGCTCTGACCAGCCACCATGCCCGTCTGCTGGCCGGGCTGGCACGCTACCGTTTCCCGGATTGGCCCTGGCGTGGGCCAGTCGGCCTGGCCGAAGGCCCGGATTGGGCGCCGGCTATGCATGTGTTTGATCGCTGGGCCTATCTTGGTACGATCCACGACATGGCGGAATTGCCCGAGCTGCTGGGGCAGCAATCGCCGGCATTCGATGCCAACATGATGAAGCTGGTGCGCAGCCTGCTGAAAAAACGCGCCAATGCGCTTGTACCGCTGAAATGAGGTTGTCTTGAATCCGAATATCCTGTTGTTGCTGGTGGTGACGCTGGTCTGGGGGACCACCTTCCCCTTGTTGAAATCCGCCACGGCCGATCTGAGCGGACTGGAAGTCTCCGCCTTGCGCTTCGTGATTGCTGCGGTGTGCATGGCCCCGTTTCTGTTGCGCACCCATCGCCGCGTCTGGCGCGATGGTGCGCTGCTGGGTGGGCTGGTGCTGCTGTCCTACGTCATGCAGGCGTATGGCATGCAGTTCATCTCTTCCAATCGCAATGCTTTCCTGACCGGGCTGAATGTCCTGATGGTGCCCCTGCTGGGGCTGCTGTTCGGCCGGAAACCTGCGCGCATCATCGTGCTGGCATCGGTGCTGGCATGTGGCGGGATCGGGCTGTTGTCGTGGGAAGGCGGTGGCAACCTGATCGGTGACAGTGCCACCATTTTCAGCGCGCTGCTCTATGCCTTGTATGTGATTGCCTTGTCGCGTTACGCGCCGCATCACGCGCCGCGCCAGTTGGCCGCCACCCAGATTACCCTGATGGCGTTGTTCGGTTGTATCGGCGTGCTGGTCAGTGAAGCCGGCACACCGGCGCTGGCCACCTTGCCCGAGCGGATGTCGGCGCACTGGCTGACCTTGCTCTATCTGGGCGCAGTGGCGTCTGCCGGCATGCTGTTCCTGCAGGCCCTGGCGCAACGCCATGTCTCGGCGGAAAAGGCCGCGATCGTCTACGCGATGGAGCCGGTGTTTGCTGCGGTATTCGGCTGGGTATTGCTGGGCGAATGGCTGGGTACGCGCGGGCTGGCCGGCGGTGCGCTGGTCGTGCTGGCGATGATCCTGTGCGAGTGGCGACCAAAGCCACGCACCGCACAGGCAGGTTGATCGAATCCGCTACCCTCAGCTCGCGGCAAACAGTGCCTGCAGGCTATCCTTGGCAGTCAGAATATGGCGCTCACGCAACGGGATAATCTGTTCGCCATCAAAGTGATCTAGCTGGTACAAGGTGCCAAAGGCAAAGTCGGGCGCTGCGACTCCCGCCCCACCAATCAGTTCCGCTCCGCGCCGCACGTTGTCTGCCAGCCACGAAGTAAGGCGCAGGTGGTAGGGGTTGCGCTTCACCTCGCCGACATGACAAGCCAGGGCCGCGACCAGATCGGCGGTATCGGCGTTGCTGGATTCAAGCAGCAGGTTGGGGTGGTTCATGGCGCGCCAGAATTCCGTTTGTACCAGCCAGCAGGCATGACCTTCGTGCGCCAGCGCATCAATGGCCAGGTGATGCGTGCCGATATGCGTGGCATGACCATCGTTCTCATTGGGACATAACACGATGGCGGGTTTCAATTCTGCGATCAGGGCCGCCACGGCTTCGATTTTTTCCGCCCAGGCTTCCGGTTCCTTTTCCCGCGCATGCGTGCTGATATGGCTGAACCCGCCGGGCTCGACCTCGCGCATTTCAAACCCGAGCCAGCGACAGGCATGGGTCAGCTCATGCGCGCGTTCTTCCTGCCGTCGTGGATTGGAGCCGAGCGTCACCGGCAGATTGACCACGCGGTAGCCGGCTTCGCGTAGCAGGCGCAAGGGCAGGGCACCGGTGATGCACTCATCGTCCGGATGGGGAGAAAACAGCAGAATCACCGGCGCATTCGTTGTGGAAAGATGAACGGCAGAGCGCGGCGAAACGCCTTCGGGCAGCTTCAGCTCGCGTGCTTGCAGTAGCTCGGCATGACGTTGAACCAGTTCGAGATAGGCTGCGGGCATGTTCGTGTCTCCTTGTCGTTATGTTTTCAGCTTACGCCGTCGAGGCGGATTTTGCTTGGCTCGACGATGCAACACAATCCGATCCCGTCGAGATTTCCTGCGGCCTGATTTGTATCTGCCAGCATGCTGGATGGCAGAGTGATAATCCTGCATAGTGAAACTGCCAGGCCGCAACCGCTTCGGCCACCCTATCATGCGGATTTCATGGAGGCAGCATGCTAATCGATACCCACTGCCATCTGGATGCACCGGAATTCGATGCTGACCGGCCTGAGGTCGTTGCCCGGGCGCATGCGGCCGGGGTTGCAACGATGATCGTGCCGGCAATCACGGTGGCTACGTTTGCCAAGACGGTGGCGGTGGCGCGTCAATATGATTGCCCGCTGGCATTGGGTTTGCATCCCATCTATCTGCCTGAATATCAGCCGCAGCACTTGGCGATCTTGCGTGAGTGGGTGGCGCGCGAGCAGCCCGTTGCCATCGGCGAGATCGGTCTGGATTTCTTCGTGCCCGGGCTGGATCCGGCGCATCAGTACGCGCTATTGGTCGAGCAGCTGAAAATCGCGCGTGATTTCGATTTGCCGGTTTTGCTGCACATTCGGCGAGCGCAGGATCAGGTACTCAAGGCTTTGCGCCAAGTGGGCGTGAAGGGCGGGATAGCGCATGCCTTCAACGGCAGCCGCCAGCAGGCGGATGCGTTCATCCGTCTTGGATTCAAACTTGGCTTTGGCGGTGCATTCACCTATCCGCGCGCGCTCAATCTCAGGCGACTTGCTGAAGAGTTGCCGCTTGAATCAATCGTGCTGGAGACCGATTCACCGGATATGGCACCCGAGTGGATCAGCAGGCAGCGTAACGAGCCGGCGCAGTTGCTGCGCATCGCTACCTTGCTGGCCGAGTTGCGTGGCATTTCTCTGCAAGACTTGACCGCAGTCACGACTGCCAATGCGCGCGAGATCATGGGGTCGGTCGGCAGAACCTGAATTTTTACAATTGATAAGCATTGCTAAGTACGGTCCGAGAAAGTAGACTGGACAGTCTAGTCTAGTTGACCGGTCTCAATCATGGCGTGTGCAGTAATTCATGCGCATCCGGGCTGCTCTTTACGAGTTCTGGAAGCGGCATTTGAAGTTTTTTGTGAGCAAGGCTATCGCGCCAGTATCGATGCGGTGGCCAAGCGCGCCCAGGTGGCGCGCCAGACCATCTACAACAATTTTCCCAACAAGGAAGCGCTGTTTTCCGCTGCCATGGCGGCGGGCGTGCAATCGCTGTTTGACGAGCTGGAAAACGGAGATCATGACTGGCATGCCCGGTTAGTGCGCTTTTCGCTCCAGCTCCGGGCGCGGGTGTTTTCTCCCCAGCTGGTCAAATTCAGGCGCCTGATGCTGGCCGAAGTACCGCGTTTCCCTGAATTGGCCAAGAGCTTTTACATCAATACGGTGCTGCTCAGCCGCCAGCAGATGGCCTTGCTGATTGGCAAAGCCATGCAGGAAGGGTGTCTGCGCCAGGAAGATCCGCAGGAAGCTGCGCATATCTTCCTGAATCTGGTGCTGGGCAGCGACGACATCATGGTGCTGTACGACGCCGGTCAACCCGATCCCGCTGACGAGGAGCGCAAAGTGCTGCGTGCCATCGAGCTTTTCCTGCGAATTTACGCCTTACCTGACGCGCCATGCTGCGCGACTTCCATACCATCTTCTGTTTGAAAAGGAATCTTCATGCCGAAAATCAGTACATTCTGCCTCGTGCTTTCATCAGCCCTGGTGTTGATGGCCTGTGGCAAGCAGGGACAGCCTGGCGCTGGCATGCCGCAAATGCCACCTGCCGAAGTCGCCGTCGTGACCGTGGGTGCTGCTGAAAACGCGGTCACCCGGGATTTGCCGGCACGACTGGTGGCTTACCGCACGGCCGAAGTACGGGCGCGGGTGGAAGGCATTCTGGAAAAACGCCTGTTCGCCGAGGGCGGGATGGTGCAGGCTGGTCAGTCCTTGTTCCAGATCGATCCGCGTACGCTGGAAGCCGATCTGGCCAGCGCGCGTGCAGCACTGGCGCGTGCGGAAGCTTCCGCCTTGATCGCCAGCCAGACGGCGAGCCGTTATCGCCAACTGGTGGCAGAGCAGGGCGTATCGAAGCAGGAGCTCGATCAGTCCGAGGCCACACTCAAGCAGGCGCAAGCCGATGTGGCGGCCAACAAGGCGGCGGTGACGCGTGCCGAACTTAACCTCAATTACGCCAGAGTGCTCGCACCCATTTCCGGCCGTATCGGTCGGGCCTACGTGACCGAAGGGGCACTGGTGGGCAAGGGCGACGCCACCTTGTTGGCCACGATCGAGCAGACCGATCCGATCCGTGTGAACTTTACCCAGTCCGGAAGCGAACTGTTGCGCCTCAAGCAGCAGGTGAAGGCCGGCAAGGTCAAGGCGGCACAAGGCTTGCCGGTGCAGCTGATGCTGGCTGACGGTTCCGCATACCCCCTGCAAGGCAAGCTCAACTTTGCCGAGCAAACGGTCGATGCGTCGACCGGTACGGTGACGATGCAGGCGGAATTCCGTAATCCGGAAGGGTTGCTGCTGCCGGGCATGTTTGGCACGGTTCGTCTGGCCCAAGGCCTGATCGAGCAATCGATCAAGGTACCGCAACGCGCCGTGATGCAGTCGCGCAATGGCGCATCGGTGTATGTGGTCAGCGGGGATGGCAAGGTGGATGCGCGTCCGGTTACCACGGGCGGCTTCTCGGGCAAGGACTGGATCATTGCATCCGGCCTGCAGGCCGGTGAACAGGTGATTGTTGAAGGTCTGCAGAAGGCCAAGCCTGGCGCGGTCGTAAAACCGGTGCCGTTTGGCGCATCGGCCCCGGCTGCCGCTGCGGCTTCTGCTGCGTCTGCCGTCAACGCTTCGGCTGCTCACTAAGGGGAATTGCATGTTGCCGCGTTTCTTTATTGATCGCCCGATCTTTGCCTGGGTGATCGCCATTGTGATCGTGCTGGCTGGCCTCTTGGCCCTCAAAGAGCTGCCGGTCGCGCAATATCCGGAAGTCGCGCCGCCGGCGCTGACCATTTCCGCATCGTATTCCGGTGCCAGTGCCAGCGTGGTCGAGGATAGCGTGACCAAGCTGATCGAACAGGAGATGAACGGGATCGAAAACCTGCAGTACATGAGTTCGAGCAGCGACAGTGCCGGCAATATGTCGATCACGCTGACCTTCACGCCGGGTACCGATCTGGATATCGCCTCGGTCGAGGCGCAGAACCGCATCAAGCGTGTGGAAACGCGCCTGCCGGATACGGTGCGCAGTCAGGGTGTGCAGGTGGTGAAGACCCGCATGAACTACCTGCTGTTTGCCATGCTGACTTCGCCCAACGGGACTTACACTGGTACGGATCTGGGTGCCTATGTCAACGCCAGCGTGATCGATGCGATTCGGCGCGTGCCGGGTGTGGGCGAAGCCAACGTGTTCGGTCCGGATTATTCGATGCGCATCTGGCTGAATCCCGAAAAGCTGGTGGGTTACAACATGACTCCGGCCGAGGCGGTTGCCGCCATCCAGGCCCAGAACGTGCTGCTTTCTACAGGTGAATTGGGTCAGCAGCCCGCCAAGCCAGGCCAGGAAATCGCCGCGACCGTGGTGTCGCGCGGTCGTCTGAATACACCGGAAGAGTTTGGCAATATCGTGCTGCGCAACGGCGCGAACGGGGCAATGGTGCGCCTGATGGATGTGGCGCGTATCGAGCTCGGTGCCAGTGACTATCTGGTAACTGCACGGCTCAATGGCAAACAGGCTGCGGCGATTGCGGTCAAGCTCTCTCCTACCGGCAATGCCGTGCAAACGGCACAGGCCGTGCGCGCCAAGATGGAGGAGTTGTCCAAGTTTTTCCCGGAAGATGTGACCTACGAAATCCCGTATGACACGTCCAAGTTCGTGAAGGTATCGATCACCGAGGTTCTCCAGACGCTGGCAGAAGCGATCGTGCTGGTTTTCCTGGTGATGTATCTGTTCATGGAAAATTTCCGTGCGACGCTGATTCCGACCATCGTGGTGCCGATTGCCCTGTTCGGCTCGTTGCTGGGCCTCTATCTGCTTGGCTATTCGATCAATCTGCTGACGCTGTTTGCGATGGTGCTGGCGATCGGTATTCTGGTGGACGATGCGATCGTGGTGGTCGAGAACGTCGAGCGCATCATGAGCGAGGAGGGGCTGGCACCACGCGAGGCTACACAAAAAGCCATGGTGCAGATCACCGGCGCCGTCATCGCGATTACGCTGGTGCTGACCGCCGTGTTCGTACCCATGGCCTTTTTCAGCGGGTCGGTCGGAGCAATTTATCGGCAGTTCTCGGTGACGCTGATCCTGTCGATGGTGTTCTCGGCGCTGATGGCGCTGACGCTGACGCCTGCATTGTGTGCGACCCTGCTCAAGCCGGTGAAAAAAGGCGAACTGCATCACCGCACGGGTTTCTTTGGCTGGTTCAACCGCTTTTTCACGGCCACGACCAACCGGTATGGCAACGGGGTGACGCGCGTGCTGCGCAAGACCACGCTGGTCATGCTGCTGTTTGTCGGGCTGGTGGTAGTAACGGCGGGGCTGTTTACCAAACTGCCGACTTCCTTCCTGCCTTCTGAAGACCAGGGTTATTTCATTTCGGTGGTGCAATTGCCGGCAGGCGCCAGCCAGGAGCGCACGGTCAAGATTCTTGATCAGGTGGAAGCTTTCTACCGGGCACAGCCGGCGGTTGACCGCGTGATCAGCATTGCCGGTTTCAGCTTCTTCGGCCGTGGCCAGAACAATGCGCTGATGTTCGTTTCGCTCAAGGACTGGAAAGATCGTCCCGATGCGCCGGTAGATTCGATTGTCGGCAAATCCTTGGGGTTCCTGTTCAGCCTGAAGGAGGCCTTTGCCTTTGCCACCAACGTACCACCGATCCCGGAACTGGGTGCAATGGGCGGTTTCGACTTCCGCCTGGAGGACCGTGGCGGCATGGGCCGTGATGCGCTGACGCAGGCCCGCAACATGTTGCTGGGCATGGCCTCGCAAAACAAGGCGCTGGCAGGTGTGCGGCCGGAAGGACAGGAACCGGGGCCACAGCTGTTCCTGGATATCGATCGTGAAAAGGCCAGCCAGCTTGGCATCAGTTCGGCGGATCTCAACAGCACCTTGCAGGTGGCATTGGGTTCGGCCTACGTCAACGACTTCGTACGCAATGGCCGCGTGTTGCGCGTCTGGACCCAGGCTGAACCGGCCAGCCGCAGCACGCCGGAGGATATCCTGCGCCTGCAGCTGCGTAACAGTTCGGGTCGCATGATCCCCTTGTCCGAAGTCGCCACCGCCAGCTGGATCGTCGGGCCGCCGGCGCTTGATCGTTACAACGGTTTCCCGTCGGTCAAGATCTCGGGTAACCCGGCGCCGGGCCACAGTACCGGCGAGGCGATGAGCGCGATGGAACAGATGGCGGCGCAGTTGCCTCCGGGTATCGGCTTTGAATGGTCGGGAACCTCGTTCGAGGAACGCGTATCGGGCAACCAGGCACCGATGCTGTTCGCCTTGTCGATTCTGGTTGTGTTCCTGTGTCTGGCGGCACTGTACGAGAGCTGGTCGATTCCGTTCTCGGTGTTGCTGATCGTGCCGCTGGGTGTGCTGGGGGCTACTGTTGCGATGTGGCTGCGCCTCTTGCCCAACGATGTGTACTTTAAGGTGGGCCTGATCGCGATCATCGGTCTTTCGGCGAAAAACGCCATTCTGATCATCGAATTCGCGCGTGATCAGCAGCGTTTGGGCAAGGAGCTGATCGAGGCGACAGTCGAGGCGTGTCGCCTGCGTTTCCGCCCGATCCTGATGACGTCGATTGCCTTCATCGCCGGCGTGGTGCCGCTGGTCATCAGCAGTGGCGCAGGCGCGGCGAGCCGGCATGCGCTGGGTACCGGCGTGATCGGCGGGATGCTGGCTGCAACCGTGCTGGCGGTGTTCTTCGTGCCGGTATTTTTCGTGGTGATCCGGCGCTTGTTCCCGGAAAAAATCGTTGTCCGCGAAGACTCGCTCACTGACGACCATCGCTAATACATGAATGCTGCGGACAAGGCCTGCCTTGTCCGCACATTGCAAAAACAGGGAAAAACATGAAGCGAATTCTATTATCGGCAGCCTTGCTGGCCGCGCTTTCTGCCTGCAGCCTGGCACCGCAGGTGCAGTATCCGGCAGCTCCGGTTGCTGCCACGATCGGCATGGCCAGTGTGCCTGTCAGTGCCGATTTCCGATTGCCTGACTGGCAAACCTACTTCACTGATGCCGGCGTACGGGCCGTTATCGACAAGGCATTGCGCAACAATCGCGATCTGCGCGTTGCCGTGGCACGGGTGGAAGAGGCTCGGGCGCAATATGGTGTACAGCGGGCAGATCGTTTGCCATCGGTAAATGCCAATGCCACCGGCAGCCTGTCGGAAACTCCGGGGGTGTTGACCAGTAGCGGCAACGATTCGATTTCGCGCCGCTATGACGTGAATCTGGGCATGCTCAGTTTCGAGCTCGATTTCTGGGGGCGGGTCAAGAATCTGTCCGATGCCGCACTGGCCAGCTATCTGGCCAGCGAACAGGCGCAGCGCACGACGCGGCTGGCGTTGATCACTGATGTGGCCAATGCCTGGTACAGCGCGCAGGCCTTTGCAGAGCAGGCCGAGTATGCGAACAAGACGGTAACGACGCGCGAGGAAAACCTGCGTGTGGTGGCTCGCCGGGTTCAGGCCGGAACGGCCAGCCGGCTGGATCAGCTGCAGGCCGAAGGTGCGCTCGATAGTGCACGTGCCAGTGCTGCCAACTATGCACGTCTGGCTGAAAATTCTCGCAATGCGCTGAATCTGCTGGTGGGTGAGCCAGTTGATTTGCCGGCAAGCTCGGCCCTGGCATCCTTGCCGGTTGCAGAATCCTTGCCGCAGGGTTTGCCTTCGACGGTATTGCTGGCGCGGCCGGATATTCTCCAGGCCGAGCAAAACCTGATTGCCGCGCATGCCAATATCGGTGCCGCGCGGGCGGCCTTCTTCCCCAAGGTGAGTCTGGTAGGCAATGCCGGGGTGGCCAGCAATGAGCTGGATGACCTGTTTGGCGGCGCACGCAAGGCGTGGAGTTTTGCGCCAAGCATTTCGTTGCCGATCTTCAATGCCGGCCGCAATCAGTCCAATCTGGACGTCGCCGAAGCACGCAAGGTCATCGCCGTGGCACAGTATGAAAAAACGATCCAGAGCGCCTTTGCCGATGTGGCCAATATCCTGGCCGACCAGAAGTGGTTGAGCGAGCAGCTGGCCGCGCAAACGCGCCTGGCCGAGCGCCAAGCCGAGCGGCTGAAATTGGCTGATATGCGCTACCAGTCAGGCCTGACGGGTTACCTCGATTTGCTCGATGCGCAGCGCGAACATTATGCAGCCCAGCAATCGCTGACCGAAACCCGGCGCGCACGCCTGGCTGTTGCAGCACAGGCCTTCAAGGCACTTGGCGGTATATAAGTCAGGCATACAACAACGCCGTTCCTGTGGGCAGGAACGGCGTTGTCATTTCTGGTGCCTGTAGGGTTTAGCAGACAAAGAATCCGCGCGCGCGAATCTGGCTGCGGACGCGTTCGACCAGATCGGGCGAGGGTGGCGGGACATCGGTCAGTTCATAATCCATGCCGAGTTCCTGCCACTTGTGTTCGCCCATCTTGTGGAAAGGCAATACTTCGACCCGTTCGATCCCTTTGAGTGTGGTCAGGTAATCGGCCAGCTTTTCCACATCATCGAAGTCATCGGTATAGCCCGGCACCAGCACGTAGCGAATCCACATCTTCTTGCCCATGCGTGTCAGGCGCTCGGCAAAATCAAGCGTTGGCTGCAGCGGCTTGCCGGTCAGCCGTTCGTACTTTTCCGGATTCATCTGCTTGATATCGAGCAGAACGAGATCGACGTTGTTGAACCAATCGTCTTCCAGGTGCGAGGCAAGGAAGCCCTGCGTATCCAGTGCGGTGTGGAGCCGCAATTCTGTTTTGGCACGGTAGAAGATTTCACCGATGAAGTGCGCCTGCATCAGCGGTTCGCCGCCGGAAATGGTCAGGCCGCCAGCAAAGCGCAGGAAGTTGGCGTACTTGCCAAGTTCCTTCATCACTTCGTCCACTGACATCAGCTTGCCATTGCGCATTTTCCAGGTGTCCGGATTGTGGCAATACAGGCAGCGGAACTGGCAGCCGGATACAAACAGCACAAACCGCATGCCGGGACCATCCACGGCTGCGCCGGTTTCGATCGAGTGGACAAAGCCGGATAGCTTGCCGTTCTCGTCCACGCAGGCGGGAACGATCTCGCCCATGGGTTTGATGGGGATGGTGTCGCTCATGGTCTATTCCGAATAAGAAACAATCATTAGAACTTGTTCACGATCTTGCTACGAAGCCGTGATCAGGGCTCATGTGCTGCTCAAAACACCCAAAAGGTGCTTCCTTCGGGGCGTCCTCATGTACTCACTGTACATTCCGGTTTTTGCGCTGCGCTTCACCCTGCTGACGGCTTCTCGCTACAGATCGTGAACAGGTTCTTGCAAGCGTACATAAAAAACGGGTTGTCGGCCAAGCCGGCAACCCGTTGATGTCAATCCAGAACCCCGTACGGGGCCGGGATTAGCAATGCATGTGGAACGTACGGTTGATCACGTCGAGCTGTTGCTCGCGGGTCAACTTGATGAAGTTCACAGCATAGCCCGAAACGCGGATCGTGAGCTGCGGATACTTTTCCGGGTGCTCCATGGCATCCAGCAAGGTGTCCTTGTTCAGCACGTTCACGTTGACGTGGAAGCCTTGTGCCGAGCAGAAGCCATCCAGACAGTTCGACAGGTTGTTCACTCGTTCAGTCAGGGTGTGGCCCAGCGCATCCGGCGTGGAAGTGGCGGTCCAGGAGATGCCATCCAGCGCGGCGTCGTACGGCAGCTTGGCAACCGAAGCGCCCGAAGCCACGAAGCCCGACTTATCGCGACCGTTCATCGGGTTGGCACCCGGAGCAAACGGTTCACCAGCGCGACGACCATCCGGCGTATTGCCGGTCTTCTTGCCGTACACCACGTTGGAGGTGATGGTCAGCACGGATTGGGTCGGCAAGCTGTTGCGGTAGGTCTTGTGCTTGCGGATCTTGTTCATGAACTCTTCAACAATCCACACAGCGATCTGGTCAACGCGGTCATCGTTGTTGCCGAAGGCCGGGTATTCGCCTTCGATCGCGAAGTCGGTGGCCAGACCTTGTTCGTCACGAATGATCTTGACCTTGGCATACTTCACGGCGGACAGCGAGTCGGCAGCCACCGACAGACCAGCGATACCGCAAGCCATGGTGCGCAGGATGTCGCGATCATGCAGAGCCATTTCGATACGTTCGTAATGGTACTTGTCGTGCATGTAGTGAATCGCGTTCAACGCCTTGATATAGGTCGCAGCGAGCCATTCCATCATCTTGTCGAACTTGGCCACCAGCTCGTCGTATTCCAGGTATTCGCTGGTAATCGGCTCGAAGCCTTCGGCAACCTTGAGGCCCATCTTTTCGTCCACGCCGCCGTTGATGGCGTACAGCATGGCCTTGGCCAGGTTGGCACGGGCGCCGAAGAATTGCATCTGCTTGCCAACGCGCATGGCGGAAACACAGCAGGCGATCGCGTAGTCATCACCCCAGTGCGGCAGCATCACGTCGTCAGATTCGTACTGAATCGCGCTGGTTTCGATCGAAACCTTGGAGCAGAAGTCCTTGAAGCCCTTCGGCAGCTTGGTCGACCACAGCACGGTCAGGTTAGGTTCCGGTGCCGGACCCAGGTTGTTCAGGGTGTTCAGAATACGGAAGCTGCTCTTGGTAACGAGCGAACGGCCATCTTCGGACATGCCGCCGATGGATTCGGTTACCCAGGTCGGATCACCCGAGAACAGTTGGTCGTATTCCGGGGTACGCAGGAAGCGCACGATCCGCAGCTTCATGACCAGGTCGTCGATCATTTCCTGGGCTTGCGATTCGGTAATCACGCCTTCCTTGAGGTCGCGATCGATGTACACGTCAAGGAAGGTGGAGATGCGGCCAATCGACATGGCGGCACCGTTTTGTTCCTTCACGGCAGCCAGGTAGCCGAAGTAGGTCCACTGCACGGCTTCGCGGCCGTTAGCGGCCGGACGGCTGATGTCAAAGCCATAGGAAGCGGCCATCTGCTTCAGTTCGTTCAGCGCCTTGATTTGTTCGGACAATTCTTCGCGGGTGCGCAGCACGTCTTCGGTGAAGTCAACGTAATCGAGTTCGGCCTTTTCGCGCTTCTTGTCCTTGATCAGGAAATCTACGCCGTACAGGGCAACGCGGCGATAGTCGCCGATGATACGGCCACGGCCGTAGGCATCAGGCAGGCCGGTAATCACACCGGTCTTGCGGCAGGCCAGGATGTCCGGGCTGTAGGCATCGAACACGCCCATGTTGTGATCTTTGCGGTACAGGTTGTAGGCTTCCTCAACCTTCGGGTCCAGCTTGAAGCCGTAGGCTTCCAGACCGTTTTGCACCATGCGCAGGCCGCCGTTCGGAACGATGGCGCGCTTCAGCGGAGCGTCGGTTTGCAGACCAACGATTACTTCTTTGTCTTTGTTGATGTAACCGGGGCCGTGAGCCACGATGGATGCGCCGATGTCGGCGGATACATCCAGCACGCCCTTGGCACGTTCTTCCTTCAACAGAACCGAGAGTTCTTCCCACAGCTTGGTAGTGCGCTCGGTCGGGCCGGCCAGGAAGGTGTCGTCGCCGGTGTATTCGGTGTAGTTCTTCTGGATAAAGCCGCGAACGTCGACTTTGGTTTGCCATTCGCCGCCGGCAAAACCGCGCCAGGCTTCAAGACCTACTTTAACTTCGGGTGCATTCATGGTGGAGCTCCTCGTTGCGAAATGTCTGTTTGACGATTCCTTGCCAGTCTCTCTGCTTTTTGCGGTTTAGCCGCAGTGGCGTACTGGGATTTGTTGCTAGGTTAACACTGGCTACGGGTATATGCCTTGTAATTAATTCATACGGATTTTGGTAATTCATATGAATATATAATTTGATTTAAATCAATATTGTTATGTTTGATTTGGTGCATAAAGAAAAGTTTTATTTTTATTTGGTTGTGCACAAGTTTTTATTGCAATGCAGCACGGTCTTTTATTGCGCTGCACTAAATTTGTCATTGATTTTACTACATTTTTTATTGGCATGTTTTGCGATGAATGCAAAAGGGGTGCCGACCAACGGCGCCCCCTTCTATGCTTTGAATGACAATTCAATACCGCACTGCAACATGTTCGTCGCCTAGTTGGTTTTTGAGCGAAATCAATAAATCATCATGTAGTGTGACGCGCCATTGCTCACCCAGCCTCAGCAGGCATTTGGCATTCTGGTTGCGATAATCAATATCAATTGCACAGGATCCGCCATTCCAGTTGGCCAGCATTTCACGCAGCCTGTCGAGCTGGATTGGTGTTGTGATCCGCAGATGAAGTGCCTGCGCATAAAGGCTCTTGGCTTCCGCGACGTTGTAGATCCTGTCGGCAATCACTCTTACTCCGCCGCCGCCAAAACGATCCTCGCTGATCTTGCCTTCAATCACCAGCAGTTCATCTTCCTTGAGCTTGGTTCGGTTGGCTTCAAATACCTCGCTGTAAACGGCGACTTCCTGCCTGGCGTTACCATCGTCCAATTGCACGAAAGCCATGCGGCCGCGCTCGCCATTCTTGACCCGAAGCGCCGACACGATGCCGGCGATGGTCTGAGGTTCGCGCCTGGGTTCCAGCCGATCAAGACGGGTTTTGATAAAACGCTTGATGACATCCGCGTGCGCGGCAAATGGATGGCCGGACAGGAAAAAGCCGATGGCGGTTTTCTCTTCGGCCAGCTTGACGCGTTCATCCCAGCGCGGTACCTCGATGATCTCCACGCTCGGTGCGGCCGCCGGTTCCAGCATGTCGAAAAGGCCAATCTGGTTGGCGTTGGCGGCTTCAGTCTCGGCCAGCGACATGGCTTGTTCGACGTTGGCCAGCAAGCGGGCACGATGATCGTCGATGCTGTCGAAGGCGCCACCGCGAATCAGAGCTTCGATCACGCGCCGGTTGACTTCCTTCTTGTCGGTGCGGCGGCAGAAATCGTACAGATCCTTGAATGGGCCATCTTTTTCCCGTTGGGCCACGATCATCTCGACCGCGCTTTCCCCTACGCCCTTGATGGCGCCGAGCGCGTAGCGGATTTCCTTCCTGGATACCGGTACGAAGCGATAGAAGCTGGC
This sequence comes from Formivibrio sp. oc-25, assembly GCF_055810895.1. Lineage (NCBI taxonomy): Bacteria > Pseudomonadati > Pseudomonadota > Betaproteobacteria > Neisseriales > Chitinibacteraceae > Formivibrio > Formivibrio sp. oc-25. The sequence continues at coordinate 131,166 of NZ_JBVVOL010000003.1, forward strand.
GTTGACATCGGGCGGCAGAATGGTCAGCCCGTTGTTGTCGATGCAGTCATCGTAGAAAACCTTGAGCTGATCGGTATCATTCAATTCCGTCGACATGGTGGCGGCCATGTACGAGGAGCAGTGATGCGCTTTCAGCCAGGCGGTGTGATACGCCACCAGGGCATACGCAGCCGCGTGCGATTTGTTGAAGCCGTAGCCGGCGAATTTCTCCATGTAGTCGAAGATTTCGTTTGCCTTGGCTTCGTCGATATTCTTTTCGGCCGCGCCTTTCACGAACATGGCGCGCTGTGCGACCATTTCCTCGACTTTTTTCTTGCCCATGGCCCGGCGCAGCAAGTCTGCGCCGCCGAGCGAGTAGCCGCCGCAGACCTGCGCGGCCTGCATCACTTGTTCCTGATACACCATGATGCCGTAGGTTGGTGCCAGTACGGGTTCCAGCAGCGGATGCAGGTATTCGAAGCGTTCGCCATGCATGCGGTGGATAAAGTCCGGAATCAGATCCATCGGGCCGGGGCGGTAGAGCGCTACGAAGGCGATAATTTCTTCAAACTGTTTCGGCTTGGCTTCAACCAGCATCTTTTTCATGCCGGTGGATTCAAACTGGAATACGGCGGTGGTATTGCCGGAGGCAAACACCTTGTATGCCGGGGCATCATCGAGCGGCAGCTTGGCTACGTCGATGTCCTCGCCAGTGACCTGCTTGATATAGCGTTGCGAGAGCTCAATGATGGTCAGGTTGCGCAAGCCCAAGAAGTCGAACTTCACCAGGCCGACCTGTTCAACATCGTCCTTGTCGAGCATGGACACCGGCGAGGCTTCTTCACCGCTGGCCTGGTACACCGGGCAGAAATCGGTGATCTTGCCCGGTGCGATCAGGACGCCCCCGGCGTGCATGCCGATGCCGCGTGTCAGATCTTCCAGCTTGGTTGCCAGTTCGATCAGTTCGCCGGCATCCTCGGCCTCGATCAATTCCTTGATCTGTGGCTCCATTTCCATGGCTTTTTCCAGTGAAACCGGTTTGTTGGCTTCCAGAGGAATCAGCTTGGACAATCGGTCGCACAGGCCAAACGGCAGATCGAGCACGCGACCCACGTCGCGGATCACGGCCTTGGATGACATGGTGCCGAAGGTGGCGATCTGGCTGACGGCCTCTTCGCCATATTTCTGGCGCGTGTATTCGATCACGCGCCAGCGGTTTTCCTGGCAGAAGTCCACGTCGAAGTCGGGCATGGATACCCGTTCCGGGTTCAGGAAACGCTCGAACAGCAAAGCATATTTGAGCGGATCCAGATCGGTAATCTTGAGCGAATAGGCAACCAGCGAACCCGCACCGGAACCCCGGCCAGGGCCGACCGGGCAGCCGTTGTTTTTGCCCCAGTTGATAAAGTCCGCCACGATCAGGAAGTAGCCGGGAAAGCCCATCTTGATGATCGTGTCGCATTCGAATTTGAGCCGGGCCTCGTAAACCGGGCGCTGTTTTTCGCGCTCGGCTTCATCGGGGTAGAGGTGGCTCAGGCGTTCTTCCAGCCCGCGCTTGGCTTCAAAGACCAGAAAGTCATCCAGCGACATGCCGTCTGGCGTTGGAAAAAGCGGCAGGTAGTTCTTGCCCAGAACAATGCTGACATTGCAGCGTCTGGCAATTTCAACCGTGTTGGTGAGCGCCTCGGGAATATCGTGGAACAGTTCGGCCATTTCATCGGCCGATTTGAAATACTGCTCTTCGGTGAAACGGCGCGGTCGGCGCTTGTCGGCCAGGACGTAACCATCCGCAATGCAGGTTCTGGCTTCGTGGGCCTGGAAGTCATCGCGGTCCATGAACTGGACCGGATGCGTGGCAACCACGGGCAGGTCGAATTCCTGCGCCAGCTCAAGGTGACCCGCGATGCTGGTTTCGCATTCGTTCTGACCGGTGCGCTGCAGTTCCAGATAGAAATTGCCCGGGAACTGTGTTGCCCACCATTGCGCGGCTTCGCGCGCAGCTTGCTGGTTGTTGTTCAGCAAGGCCAGGCCGATCTCACCCAGATGCGCGCCAGACAGGCACAGCAGATCGGCATTGCTGGCTTCTGCGATCCACTCCTTGCGGATTTCGGCACGGCCGCGATGCTGATTGGTCCGAAAAGCGCGGGTGAGCAACTCGCACAGCCGCCCGTAACCGGCGCGGTTGCGCGCAATCAGCAGGGTGCGGAAGGCCTTGTCCGGATCTTCTTCATTGCTGATCCAGGCATCGATGCCCATGATCGGCTTGATGCCAACTTCACGGCAGGCCTTGTAATGCTTGACCATGCCAAACAGGCTCATCAGATCGGAAATGCCCAGCGCCGGCATCTTCTGTTCCTTGGCTCGGCACACGGCGTCATGGTATTTGGGTTTTTCGCTGACCCGCACGATACCGTCGGTGACGGAAAACTCGGAATGCAGGCGCAGATGGATAAAGGCAGGAGTATTCATGGCGTGATTTTACCACCGGTGCACAGGCAAGGCGGCATCAGCGCCATGTTACGTCTATCGGCTCGCCTGGGGCTTGCAGGAACTGTTGCCGGGGAGGGCTTCCAAACTGGAAGAAGAGGTTCCCGTATCGAGAGTGCGCAGGTCGTGGCCGGGAGGTGTGGCGCCAAGACTGCGCGATGGGGAGGCAACCATGGATGCCAATATTCGCCGTCTGGTCAATGATGCAACATCCCTGCAGGTACGCGAGGCGGCAGCATTGGCCCCTGCAGCGAGTGTCACCGGACAGTTGCGTTCGGGCATGCCGAACCTGCCGGCAAAGACCGCGCCGCGCACCCGGTCGCAGGGTAATCCATCTCATCTGGGTAATGCTATTGATGAGTGGGTGTAGGCGCCGGTTACCCTCTTGCTGCGCGTTACCCCGCTGACGGCTTCACGCGACAGCGCGTAATCAGGTACCGGGTTCAGGAGGCTGGCGTGAGTGTCAGCACCTGGTCGCGCTGCAATTTCCACTCGCCGCGCAGGCGCCATTTTCCGGCAGAGTCGGCTATTTCAATCAGCCAGTTTGGTTGCTCCAGCGCACGGGGCAGGGTGGCTGTGCGCAATTGTGGTCCGAGTGCCTGCAGCGTAGCCGTTTGATCCAGGCCGGCGCGGGTGGGGTGCATCAGCTTGATCTGCAATGTATCGGTCACTGGCTGATCAAACAGGATGCGCAGAGTGCGATGATCCTGTGCCAGCATGAGTTGTGCTTTCAGGCCGAGACTGGCGGCCGCCTGATCACGTTGCAGATCCTGGTTGATTTCATTGCCGCGCTTGTAATAGTCATCCGTCACCAGTCCGTCATCGGTGCGCAGCGCGATCCAGAGTGTAATGATTCCGCCGATGACTGCGCTTGCCGGCAGGGCGATCAACAGCCAGACGAAAGGATGGCGATACCAGGGTTGGGTGTGGGATACCGGGTGCATGGTGCTATCGTCCGTAGAAACTGGTTTTGGCTTCGGTTCGAGTACTCGGGTCATCGACTGCAATGGCGATGATCCTGATCGGATGGCTGCCCGAGGTTGCATTGTCTGGTTCCGTCTGCAGGCGAACGCCGATGTCGGCCATTCCGGCTGCTTCCACTTTGATGCGTTCGCCGTCGCGGGTAACAACCTTGAGGCCGGGCAGACCTTCGGCCCGCAGTGTGAATTCGCGGGCGGTTTCCGTGGCGTTTTGCAGTTTCAGGCGATAACTGTTTTCGATCATGCCCTCGGTGGTCTCGCGCGAGAGTGTGCCGCGGTCACGACTGACATCCAGTTTGAGCGGCTGGCGCAGCGCCAGCGAAACGATGGTGGCGAGTGTTACCAGCAACAGCACGCCGCTGTAGAGCAATACGCGCGGCCGCCGGATATGCGCCCAGAAATCGCTTTCCGCATAATCATGCCTGAGCGCGCTCTCGGTGGTGTAGCGCACCAGTCCGCGCGGCTTGCCGATCTTGTCCATGACTTCATCGCAGGCATCGATGCAGGCGGCACAGCCGATGCACTCGTACTGCAATCCGTTGCGGATGTCGATGCCGGTCGGGCAAACCTGTACGCACATGGTGCAATCGATACAGTCGCCGAGCTGGTCGTTCGATTGATTTTTGCGCCGTGCGCCGCGTGGCTCGCCGCGTTCGCTGTCGTAAGAAATGATCAGGGTATCGGCATCGAACATTGCACTCTGGAAGCGCGCATACGGACACATGTATTTGCATACCTGTTCGCGCAGCCAGCCGGCGTTGCCATAAGTGGCAAAACCGTAGAACAGAATCCAGAAGGTTTCCCACGGGCCGAGACCGGCATTCCAGACTTCACCCCACAAGGTGCGGATCGGCGTGAAGAAGCCAACGAAAGTGAAGCCGGTCCATAGCGAAAAAATCAGCCAGATGCAGTGCTTGATGGTTTTCAGGCGCAACTTGTGCGCGTCCAGCGGGCTATTGTCCAGCTTGATGCGCGCAGCGCGGTCGCCCTCCACCCATTTTTCGATCCAGAGGAATATCTCGGTATAGACGGTTTGCGGGCAGGCATAGCCGCACCACAACCGGCCGCCGATGCTGGTCCAGACGAACAGCCCCAGGGCCGAGATCAGCAGCAGCGCAGTGAGATAGATGAAATCCTGCGGAAAAAACACCAGCCAGAAAATGTAGAACTTGTCCTCGGCCAGATCGAACAGCAAAGCCTGGCGGCCATTGATGTTCAGCCACGGCATGCCGTAGAAGAATAGCTGCGTGGCGATCACGAATACGATACGCCACTTGTTGAACAGGCCGTTTACCCAGCGCGGGTAGACCTTGCGATGTTTGGCGTAGAGTTTTATTTCTTCGAATTCGCCCTGATCGTTGACGGTATTGACCGGGATGTCTTCCAGCTTGGACTTTTTCATCATGGCCGCTCCGGGCAGAGAGGAAACGGGCGGCTAGACCGCCCGTTGATCGTGCAGTGAACTACGGTTACTTCCCGGCAGCCTGACCTTGCGACAGACCGTACACGTAGGAAGTCAGCAGGTGGACCTTGGCGTCACCCAGGAAGGCTTGCCAGTTCGGCATCACATTGTCGCGACCATTGGTGATGGTCTCGATGATGGTGGTTTCCGCGCTGCCATATAGCCAGACATTGTCGGTCAGGTTGGGGGCGCCGATATCCTGGTTACCCTTGCCCTCGGCGCCGTGACAGGCCACGCAGACCTGCTGGTAGGTGGATGCACCGCGTTGCGCACGCAGCTCGTTGTGCTTGCGCCCGGCCAACTGCAACACATAGTTGGCCACATCCTTGACCTTCTCTTCGCCAAACGCAGCGCCGAACGCCGGCATCATGCCCTGACGGCCCTTGTTGAGCGTCTCCTTGATCTTTTCCGGGCTGCCACCGTAGAGCCAGTCGTTGTCGGTCAGGTTCGGAAAGCCCTTGGCGCCTTCTGCAGTAGCACCGTGACATTGCATGCAGTAGGTGAGGTAAAGTCGCTGCCCCATTTCCTTGGCGGCGGGATCCTTGGCGACATCGGCCACAGGCATGGCCAGGTATTTGTCGTAGAGCGGGCCATACTGATCCTGCGCCAGCTTCACTTCTTCCTGATGCTGGCCAACGGCTGTCCAGCCGCGTGCATTACCAAAGGCAACCAGACCCGGATAGAGAAAAAGATACCCCAGGCCGAAGACGATGGTCAGGTAGAACATCGCTACCCACCAGCCGGGTAGCGGATTGTTGTATTCAGCCAGGTCGCCATCCCAGGTGTGACCCATCAGTTCGGCCTTTTCGCCTTTCTTGATGCGAACCACGCTGTTGGTCTTGAGCAGCAGGGCTACGCCGATGATCGAGACGATGACGACGATGGCAATGTAAAAGCCCCAGAAATTGCTGGAGAAGTCGGTCATGTTGTTGTGCTCCGCCAGATTCAGTGTTGTTGGTTGCCGGTACCGGGCCGGTCATCTTCCCGCAGCGGGATCATGGCCGCTTCATCGAAGCGGCTGCGTGCCGGTTTGCTCCAGGCCCAGAAGCAGATAGCCACAAAGCAGACAAATCCCACTACCGTGAGCACGGCGCGTGCATCATTGAGCCAGTCCATGCTGCTTACCTCTTGTCTTTCAGTGCCAGACCCAGCCCCTGCAGGTAGGCAATCATGGCATCCATCTCGGTCTTGCCATCGGCTGCCTTTACCGCACCGGCGATGTCGGCATCGGTATATGGCACACCTACCTTGCGCAAGGCCTGCATGCGGGCCGGGATACCGGCAGCATCAACCTTGTTGGCGGCCAGCCACGGGAAGGCCGGCATATTGGAATCCGGCACCACATCGCGCGGGTTCATCAAATGTGCCTTGTGCCAGGTATCCGAATAACGGCCGCCGACGCGTGCCAGATCCGGGCCGGTACGCTTGGAACCCCACTGGAATGGATGGTCATAGACCGATTCACCTGCAACCGAATAATGGCCATAGCGCTCAGTCTCGGCGCGGAACGGACGGATCATCTGCGAGTGACAGTTGTAGCAGCCTTCGCGCACATAGATGTCGCGCCCGGCCAGTTGCAGGGCGTTATAGGGTTTGACCCCCTCCACCGGCTGGGTGACGGATTTGGAGAACATCAGCGGCAGGATTTCCACCATCATTGCCACACTGACGGTCAGAAGGGTCAAAACGATCAGCCAGAAGACGTTTTCTTCAATCAGTTTCTGAATCTTGTCCATGTCTTGGTCTCCGGGCCTCAGGCGTGGGCAGCTACGGCTGGAATCGGGGCGTTGACTGCCTTGCCTTCCAGTGCAGTACGCAGCATGTTGTACAGCATCAAGCCCATGCCGCTCAGGTAGCACACACCACCGAGGAAGCGGATGAAATAGTACGGATAGGTTGCCTTGATCGAGTCGATGAAGGCATAGGTGAGCGTGCCGTCATTGTTCACGGCGCGCCACATCTGGCCCTGCATCACGCCCGAGATCCACATCGAGGCGATATAGAGCACGATACCGATGGTGGCGATCCAGAAGTGTGCGGTAACCAGTTTCACGCTCCACATCTTTTCCTGACCAAACAGACGCGGGATCAGGTAATAGAGCGAGCCAATGGTGATCATGCCGACCCAGCCCAGCGCGCCGGAGTGCACGTGGCCGATGGTCCAGTCGGTGTAGTGGGAGAGCGCATTCACGGTCTTGATCGACATCATCGGGCCTTCGAAGGTCGACATGCCATAGAACGACAGGGCGCACACCAGGAACTTCAGGATCGGATCATCACGCAGTTTGTGCCAGGCACCCGAGAGCGTCATGATGCCGTTGATCATGCCGCCCCAGCTGGGTGCCAGCAGGATCAGCGAGAACACCATACCCAGCGACTGGGTCCAGTCAGGCAGCGCCGTGTAGTGCAGATGGTGCGGGCCGGCCCACATGTAAGTGAAGATCAGCGCCCAGAAGTGCACCACCGACAAACGATACGAGTAAACCGGGCGCTCGGCCTGCTTGGGAACGAAGTAGTACATCATGCCGAGGAAGCCGGCGGTCAGGAAAAAGCCCACGGCATTGTGGCCATACCACCACTGCACCATGGCATCAATCGCCCCGGCGTAGACCGAATAGGATTTTGTCAGTGTGACCGGAATGGCCATGCTGTTGACCACATGCAGCAGGGCGACGGCCAGAATGAATGCGCCATAGAACCAGTTGGCCACATAGATGTGCTTGATCTTGCGTTTGGCGATGGTGCCAAAGAACACCACGGCATAAGCAACCCAGACTGCCGTGATCAGCAGATCGATCGGCCATTCCAGTTCGGCGTATTCCTTGCCTGTGGTCAGCCCCAGCGGCAGGGTAACGGCTGCCAGCACGATGACTGCCTGCCAGCCCCAGAAGGTGAAGGCTGCCAGCTTGTCGCAGAACAGCCGCACGTTACAGGTGCGCTGGACCACGTAATACGATGTGGCGAACAAGCCGCAGCCGCCAAAGGCAAAGATCACCGCATTAGTGTGCAGCGGGCGCAGTCGGCCGAAATGCAGGTAGGGCCCGAAATTGAGTTCGGGCCAATACATCTGGGCGGCGATGATCACGCCGACCAGCATGCCGACAATGCCCCAGATCACGGTCATCACGGCAAATTGCCGCACTACCGTGTAGTTATAGGTTGTGGCCTGGTTATCCATGAGAGATGTGCTCCGGTTATCTCCAAAGAACCTTGAATCCCAGCTGTTGTCGTACGCAAGCACGCACTACTTACTATAGCTGGTCGGTATTGATTGCCCGGTTGGGTTTTTGAGTTGCTTTTTTCAGTATCGGGCAGACGGGCGGATTTTAGCGCGCCGCGCGCAGTCAGTCAGGATTTTTTTTCTCATTCTCATCTAGCGTGTCGGCTTTGCCACGGTCGTCGTCGTGCAGAATGCGCCAAGCCGGGCCTTCCAGATCATCAAATTGCCCGCTTTTGGTAGCCCACCAGAAAATCAGGCCGATCAGGAAGGCAAGTAATACCGATAGCGGAATCAGCAGGTAAAGGCTTTCCATCAGTTTTCTTCCAGGCGCGTGATACGCAGCGCGTTGAGGACAACCAGCAAGGAACTGGCCGCCATGCCCAAACTGGCAAGCCAGGGCGTGACATAACCGCCCACGGCCAGCGGCAGCGCGATGGCGTTGTAGGACAATGCCCAGATCAGGTTCTGACGAATTATCCGGCGGGTAAAGCGTGCAACACGCACAGCCGCTGGCAGATGGGCCAGCTGGTTGCCCAACAAAACCATGTCGCCGGCAGCATGTGCCACATCGACCCCGCTCCCCATGGCCATCGATACATTGGCGGTTGCCAGTACCGGCGCATCATTCACGCCGTCGCCTACCATCAGCACAATCCGGCCGGATTGCTGCAGGCTAGCAAGGTGCGTGAGTTTGTCTTCCGGCGTGGCCGCTGCACGGAAATCCGTAATGCCGATGGCCTGTGCGATGCGGGCCACCGTTTCGGGCTGGTCGCCGGACAGGATGTGGCTGGCAATCCCGTGCATCTGCAGCCCTGCCACGGCAGCCGTGCTGTCAGCCCGGATGGTATCGGCGATGCAGAAACCGGCCAGCCACTGCTGGCGCGAGGCCAGGTAAAGCCAGTCCGCAGCGATTCCCTCTGGCGGCGGGCTGCCACAAAAAGTCTTGATAAAGGCCGGATTGCCGATCGCATATTCGTCGCCATTGATCCAGCCGCTGATGCCGCTTCCCGGATGCAGCCGGGCATTTTGGGCGGCGGCCACGCCCGGCAGCTGAAAAGCCTGTGCCAGCGGGTGGGCTGATGTGGCTTCCAGAGCCCCAGCCAGCTCCCGCGCCCGGTTTTCATTGCCACTGAACGTTGCAATCGCCGTGATGCAGGGCCGGCCCTCGGTCAGCGTGCCGGTTTTGTCGAAGACCGCATCGGTGATGCGTGCCAGCGTTTCCAGTGCATGCCCCTTGGTGACCAGAATGCTCAGCCGTGCCAGTCTTCCGGTCGCGGCTATCAGGGCGGCGGGGGTTGCGAGCGAGAGTGCGCACGGGCAGGAAATGACCAGCACCGCTACTGTGATTGGTAGTGCCCGGGCAGGATCGAGCTGCTGCCAGCCGATCCAGGTGAGCAGGGCGATTAGTAATAATACTGCAACGAACCAGCCGGCGACCCGGTCGGCCAGTTGAGCCAGGCGAGGCTTTTCGTTCAAGGCGCGATCCAGCAACCGCACGATGGCGGCCAATCGCGTCGCCTCGCCGACTTGCTCAACTTGGACAACCAGTGCGGCGGCCAGATTGACCGAGCCTCCGATAACGTGCTCACCCGACGCGCGCGCCAATCCACGGCTTTCCCCGGTGATCAGCGCTTCACTGACTTCGCTGCTGCCTGATTCAATGATGCCATCGACCGGGATGGTTTCGCCCGGGCGCACCAGGATGCGATCGCCGGCAGCCAGGCTGGTGACGGCGGCTTCGTGCGGTGCATCGTGTGCATCGAGCCGGTGGGCAAAGGCCGGGATCAGCTTGACCAGCCTTTCCGTCGCATCGCCCGCCTTGCGTCGCGCGGCTTCCTCCAGATAGCGGCCGCACAGCAGCAGGAAAACGAACATGCTGACAGAATCGAAGTAAACCTCACCCACGCCAGTAAACGTGGCCCAGCAACTGGCGAAAAAAGCAGCCAGCACGCCAACGCTGACCGGCAGATCCATACCGGCGCGCCTGCGCTTCAGATCCTGCCAGCTGTTGCGAAAGAAGGGCCAGCACGAATACAGCACCACCGGCAAGGTCAGCAGCAGGCTGGCCCAGTTCATCAGCCGGAGCCAGCGGAGTTCGATTTCACCGGCCTCGGCCAGATAAACCGGCACGGCGAACATCATGACCTGCATCATCGAAAGCCCGGCCACCCACAAGCGGAACAGGGCGGCTTTGCGCCGTTTCTGCCAGCCGGCTTCCTCACGCGCCTGATCATAGGGCTGGGCGCGATAACCAATTGCGGCAATCGCTTCCAGGATTTGCGACAGGTGGATACGGTTATCGTCCCAGCGCACCCGGGCGCGATGCGTGCTGTAGTTGATGCTGACCGACAACACGCCGGGCAAGCGACCGATATGCCGCTCGTTCAGCCAGATACAGGCCGCGCAGGTGATGCCTTCAAGCAGCAGCGCTGCTTCGCGGACAGCGCCGGCTTCGATATGGACGAACCCCTGCTGCAGGTCGGTATTGTCATACAGCTGGATTTGTTCGCGCAGTTCTGCCGGTAGCGGTTCGCTGCGGCTGGCTGGCTGATCGCGCTGGGCATAATACTGGCCCAGGCCGCTGTCGATGATGGTCTGCGCGACAGCTTGGCAGCCGGCGCAGCAGGCAGGATGGGTTTGTCCCTGATAGTGGATGGGGTAGTCGGCGCCATCCGGAACAGTATCGCCGCAATGAAAACAGGTCGCATTCATGGCGGCATTGTAGCCTGAACTCAGGCGGTGATTTCGATCCGGTTGCCGTCAGGATCAAGCACTACGCTCTCATAGTAGCCATCGCCGGTGCGGCGCGGGCCATCGAGTACCGGGATGCCGGCCTGTTTCATGGCGGAGGTCAGGGTATCGACGGCGGATTCGCAGCCAAGGGTGATGGCCAGGTGGGTATAACCCAGGCGTTGCGAACCGGGACTGGGTTGATCCAGATCCAGCGTGGTCGAGCGCATCAGCTCAATGCGTGCGCCAGAATCGAAACTCAGGAAGCACGATTCAAAACCTTTGGCGGAGTTGTGATAGCGATTGCCGGCACGAGCGTGAAACCAGTCGGTGTAGAACTGCTGTAGCCGGTCGAGATCGTACGTCCACAGGGCAATGTGTTCGATATGCATGTTCTGAGTCCGGTCAGTCGGCTTTCCTGAAAAGCGCCCAGGGTTCGGATTTACCGAAAACGGGCACGCCCACGATCAGGTCTACATGGTAATCCTGAATGCGTGCCAGGAGCGAATTGTCCTGCGTGGAGGAAAAGTAGACATTGCGCTGCCCTGTACCCAGTCCGAGGCTCGGTACGGACCAGGAGGCTTCATCGATGCGGGTGCAAGCGAGTGTCTGCCTGATGCAGAAGCAACTGGCGAATTCACGCCGGTTGAACGGATTGTCGTCCAGCGTGGCGATCAGGGTGGAAAATGCATCGCCGCTCTGATCCAGACGCCGGGTAAAAATCTCAAGTGATATGCGCTGCACGCTCGCCGGCAGGTTGAGAATTGCCGCGAGCTGGGTAGATTGCGTCTCGCCGGCGCTGTTCACCAATATGCCCTGATTGTGATAGCTGCCGTTGATTTCCTTGCATTCCGGGCCGAGTGACGCGATGTCGGGCCAGTCCGGCGGATACCCATTCTGCTCGCGCGCAAGCGGCGCATGAACGGCTGCACAGCCAGACAAGGCCAGTGCTGCCAGCAAGAAAGCGAACCGGTATGACATGGGCGCTGCTCCTTGTGATGGCTGGTCAGCTGACAATCCGGCCATCGGCCAGCTTCATGATGCGCCCGCACTGGGCGGCCAGCTCCATGTCGTGCGTTACGATCACAAAGCTGGTACCCAGACTCTGGCTCAATGCCAGCATCTGCTCGAACACGGTCATGGCGGTGTGGCGATCGAGGTTGCCGGTCGGTTCGTCCGCGAGCACACAGGCCGGCCGGGTGACAAGCGCGCGGGCAATGGCGGTGCGCTGGCGCTCGCCGCCGGAAAGCTCGCCCGGCTTGTGCTGCAGGCGGTGCCCCAGACCGACCTGTTCCAGCATGGTGGCCGCCTGCGCCAGTGCCTCGGCCTTGGCCATGCGCCGGATCAAGAGCGGCATGGCGACGTTTTCCTGCGCGGTGAATTCGGGCAGCAGGTGGTGGAACTGATAGACGAATCCCAGATGCTGATTGCGCAACAGGCTGCGTTCGGCCTCGTTGAGCGCAAACGGATTGCACCCCATCAGCTCGACACTGCCCGCGCTCGGGGTATCGAGCGCACCCAGGCAATGCAGCAGGGTGGATTTGCCCGAGCCGGAGGCGCCGACCACGGCGACGGTTTCGCCGCGCCGCAATTCGAAATCGACATCTTCGAGTACCGGCGTGGTCAGCTTGCCGGCCTGGTAGGTCTTGGCGAGATCGACCGCCTTGAGGATCACATCATTCATAGCGCAGGGCCTCGGCCGGGTTGACGCGGGATGCTTGCCAGCTCGGGAACAGTGTGGCGGTAAAGGCCAGCAGCAGGGCGATCAGGCCGATGCTGGTCACGTCGCTCATCAGGACTTGGGATGGCATTTCGCTGATCAGATAAACATCGGCCGGCAGGAAGCGTGTTCCGAAAAACTGCTCGATTGCCGGCACGATCACGTTCAGGTTGATGGCAATCAGCGTACCGCCGATCACGCCCGAGAGCGTGCCGATGCAGCCGGAAACGGCACCCTGCACCATGAAAATCTTCATGATCGAGCCGGGCGAGGCACCCAGTGTGCGCAGGATGGCGATATCGGCCTGCTTGTCGGTGACTACCATCACCAGCGTCGAGACCAGATTGAACGCAGCCACGGCCACAATCAGGGTCAGGATGATGAACATCATGCGTTTTTCGATTTCCACAGCGCGGAAATAGCTCGGGTTTTCCTGCGTCCAGTCCGAGACATAGAGATCCGGCATCTGTTTGCCCAGTTGCATGCCAACGCTGCGGGCATGATTCAGGTCGTCGAGCTTGAGGCGTATGCCACTGATGGCATCCCCCAGGCGAAACAGCCGCTGGGCATCGTTGATGTGCAGGAGTGCCAGGCCGGAGTCATAAGGATAATATTCGGCACGGAAAATGCCGACGACGGTGAATTGCTTCAGGCGTGGAATCATGCCGGCTGGCGTCACTTGGCCCTGCGGTGTAATCAGGGTGATCTTGTCGCCGACCCGTACACCCAGCTCGTTGGCCAGTTGCCAGCCGATAACCGTACCGAATTCGCCGGCCTGCAGCTGATCCAGGCTGCCAACCACCAGTTTCTGTGCCACTTCGTTGACGCCGCCTTCCTGAGCCGGATCAATGCCCCGCACCAGGGCACCCCTGACCTGTTCGCCATTGGTCAGCAAGCCCTGGCCATGTACGTATGGCGCAACCGCCTGTACCTGCGGTGTGCCGGCAGCGATGCGCGCGACCGGTTGCCAATCATCCAGCATGCCGGTGGCGCCGGTAACCTGAACGTGGGCGGCCATGCCAAGAATGCGGTTGCGAACTTCTTCCTGGAAACCGTTCATGACCGAGAGCACGATGATCAATGCCGCCACGCCCAGTGCGATGCCGACAATCGAAACCATCGAAATGAAAGAGATGAAACTGTTGCGGCGCTTGGCGCGGATATAGCGCAGGCCAATGAGAAGTTCGTACATAATGGGCTTCATAATGCAGAAGCCGCAGTTTAGCATGCGCGGCTGCCTGCACGGATTGCTGCATTGCAGCAAATTGTCTATGCTGACATCAGGTCGAACAGGTAATAGTTGCCTGATAGCGTGTACCTCAACGTAGAATGGTTCCCATGCGCTGCCATCTGATCATTTCACATGCCATCTGGCCCGATGCCGCCGAATCCGCCCGCATCGGCACTGGTTTGCTGTTGCCTGCACTGGCCATGCTGGCCGGGCGCGGACGCCGCGAAACATTTGTACCTGCGCCAACCCGCGATTGGCTGGGCCAATGCTTCGGCCTGGCGGATTTTCCTGCCGCGCCCTTGTTGCTGGCATCGGTAGCTCCGCACGAACAATCCGGTTACTGGTTGCGTGCCGACCCGGTACACCTGGCGATCAACCAGCATGGCGCAGAAATGGCCGACCCGGCAGCATTGGCCATCAGCCAGGACGAAGCCACGCAGCTGCTGGCCGCGCTCAATGCGCAATTTGCAGAGGACGGCCTGCGCTTTGTCGCGGCAGATCCGCAATCGTGGCTGCTTTATGTTGGAAGCAAGCCGGATGTGATGTTTACGCCGCTGGATGCGGTATATGGCTGTACCGTGCATGATCATCTGCCGCATGGCGCGGATGCTGCGCACTGGCACCGCCTGCTCAACGAAATACAGATGCTGCTGCATGGCCACGCCGTCAACGATGCGCGAGCCAATCGCAATCAGTTGCTGATCAACAGCATCTGGCCATGGGGCGGCGGTGAATACCCGCTGCCAGCCAAACTGCCGCGGCCTGCCGGCATTGTTTATGCCGATGATGCCGGACTCAACAGTCTGGCCACCCTGTCCGGCGCCTATACTGGCGGCTGTCCGGCCAGTCTGGACCAGATCGAGGGCAAGGATATCTGGGTCGTACTCGATGATCTGGCCCGACCGGCGCAATGGGGCGATGCTGCTTCCTGGCGCGAAGCCTGGCGTGGGCTGGAACAACACTGGCTGCAGCCGGCCCGTCGCATGTTGTGGCAGGGGACGATGCGCGAATTGCATCTCACCTTGCCAGAAGCCGGGATTACAATAACCGTACGCCGTGCGGATCTTTTGCGGTTGTGGCGGCGCTCCTGGCTGCCCTGGTGTTAAACGCTATGGCAACCCTCACAAGTAATGTTCACAGTTATTGACCATGCCCAAAATTAGAACGCGCAGTGTGCCTGATGCGCTGTTTGCCGCCTTGTGCGGCGCCGGATTTTCTGCGCTGGAGGCTCGCCTCTATGCCGCGCGCGGTATTTGCTCGCGCACAGAGCTCGAACACGAGCTGACCAATCTGCTGCCTTTTGGCTCAATGAAAAACATTGAAGCCGCCGCGGTCCGGTTGGCAGATGCGATTGCGCGCAAGGAGCGCATCCTGATCGTCGGTGATTACGATGCCGATGGTGCAACGGCCACCGCTCTGGGTGTGCGCGGCCTCGGCATGTTTGGCGCAAGCGTTGACTTTCTGGTGCCCAACCGCTTCGAGTACGGTTACGGCCTGACGCCGGAGATCGTGCAACTGGCCGCCACGCGTGGCCCCGATCTGTTGCTGACGGTCGATAACGGCATTGCCAGTGTCGAGGGCGTGGCGATGGCAAGACGACTGGGGCTGGATGTGCTGATCACCGATCACCATCTGCCTGGCGATAGTTTGCCCGATGCGCTGATCGTGAATCCGAACCAGCCTGGGTGCGGTTTTCCTTCCAAGAATCTGGCTGGCGTCGGCGTGATGTTCTACGTGCTGATGGCGCTGCGGGCCGAATTGCGCCAGCGTGGCGCTTTTGCCCAGGGCAAGGAGCCAAACCTGGCGCAATGGCTGGATCTGGTGGCGCTGGGCACGGTGGCTGACGTGGTCAAACTCGATGCCAACAACCGTATTCTGGTCGAACAGGGACTCAAGCGCATGCGTGCCGGTCGGGCCTGCCCGGGCATCATGGCGCTGTTTGCCGCGGCCGGACGCAGATTTGCCAAGGCGGGCTGTTTCGACCTTGGTTTCACGCTGGGGCCGCGACTCAATGCGGCTGGGCGGCTCGACGATATGGCGCAGGGCATTGCCTGCCTGCTCTGCGATAGCGAAGCTGCCGCGCTGCCCTTGGCGCGCGAACTGGATCTGCTCAACCGGGAGCGGCGCGAGATCGAGGCCGGCATGCGTGAAGAGGCCGATGTCATCCTCGCCGGCCTGCAGGTCGAGCGCAACTACAGCCTCTGCCTGTACCGTGCCGACTGGCATCAGGGCGTGGTCGGGATTCTTGCCTCGCGCGTGAAGGACAAATTCCATCGTCCCACGCTGGTGTTTGCCGATGGTGGCGATGGACTGATCAAGGGATCGGGGCGCTCGATTGCCGGCCTGCACTTGCGTGATGCGCTCGATCTCGTTTCCAAGCGCTCACCAGGCCTGATCCTGCGTTTCGGCGGCCATGCGGCGGCGGCAGGTTTGACCCTGCGCGAGGCCGATTTCCCGCTGTTTGCTACCGCTTTCGAGGCGGTATGCCAGGAGTTGCTGAGCGAGGCGCACCTGGACCGGGTGATCGAAACTGATGGCGAATTGCCAGCAGAAGCATTTGCTCTGGAATTGGCGGAGAAACTTGAGCGGCAGGTCTGGGGCCAGGATTTTCCGCCCCCCTTGTTCCAGGGGCAGTTCCGGGTTATCGAGCAGCGGGTGGTGGGAGAAAAGCATTTGCGCCTGAAACTGGCCAATGCCCATGGCCAGTTACTGGAAGCGATGCGATTCCAGTCTGCCGATCCGCTGCCGGCCCAGATCAGCGCGGTTTACAAGATCGGTGTAAATGAATTTCGCGATGAACGGGTATTACAGTTACAGATCGAATACTGCGAATAGCCGCTGTGGGAAAGTGCGCGGCTATTCCCCTAATTCCGACTTTTTCGGAGGCCTGAAATGAGTGCCATCCTGACGTGCGTGCAAGGCGATCTGATCAAACAGGCGGATTGCGATGCGATTGTGAATGCAGCGAACTCGGCCTTGCTGCCGGGGGCGGGAGTTTGTGGCCGCATCCACGCGGCGGCTGGTCCTGCGCTGGCTGACTACTGTGCCGATCTGGGCGGAATCCCGATCGGTGGTGCCGTGGCCACGCCAGGATTTGCCTTGTCACAGACCTGGGTCGTGCATGCGTGTGGCCCGCGTTATGGATTCGATCATCCGGAAGCCGAGCTGCTGGCCAGTGCCTACCAGAGTGCATTGCGCGTGGCGGATGAAAAACAGGTGCGGCGGGTTGCTTTCCCCGCCATTTCCACCGGGGTATATGGCTATCCGGTGACCGAAGCCGCGCGTGTTGCCATAAAGGCCATCACTGAAATGCTGCCCCGGTTGCAATCGGTCGAGGAAGTTCGGCTGGTGCTCTACGATGCCGTGGCTTATCAGGTGTTCGCTGGCGTATTGCAGCAGCAAAACGGCGGGGGCTGATCTGTTGCGATCATGCCCCGACCGGAGCTAGCTGGTTTTCTTGGTTTTGTTGCTGGCGGTTTTCTTTTTGGCGGTGCTGGTTTTGGCCGCTGTCGCGGTTTTTTTCTTGCTGCCAGTTTTTGCCGCAACCGCAGCTTTGGCTGGCTTTTGCGCTTTCTTGGCTACGCTGGATGATTTGGCCGGTTTGCTGCAGACCGTCGTGGTGACTTTCTTGCCTTTCTGCACCTTGGTCACTTTGCGGCAACTGGCGTTGCTGGCAGGAACTGGCTCGGCGGTGGCTCTGGCCTTTACGCGCGCCGGACGGTTTTCCAGCAGGGCAGCCACATCAATGTTTTCATTATCGAGTTCGCCCATGCGCCGCGCGCCGTCGTAACGCGTGGTCCAGTATTTGTCACCCATATTGGCGACTTCAACGCTCTTGCCGCTGCGGGGAGAGTGGATGAAACGGTTGTCGCCAAGATAGATGCCGACATGCGAGAACTTGCGCTTGAGCGTATTGAAGAACACCAGATCGCCTGGCTTGAGTGCTTCCTTGTCCACATCGTCGCCGACACGGCTCATGCCCAGCGCGGTACGCGGCAGGGCGATATTGAGCGTATTCTCAAATACATACTTGATGAACCCGCTGCAATCAAGGCCGGATTCGGGCGTATTGCCACCCCACTTGTATTTGACGCCGATCAGGCTCATCGCCGACAGCAGCAGATCCTGCGCCGGTGCGTAATCCTTGGCAACTTTGCGCGCCGGTGTGCTGGTTGCCGCCGTGGGGGGGGATTTACTGGCCGGGCGCGAAGCAGGCGTTGAAATATCAGACAGATTTTGCGTGCCGGCAATGGCTGCGGTCGTGACTTCGCTCGCCACTGCCGGGGCAGGGGCGTGCGAGGTTTCCGGGGCAAACAGCAGCTCAGTGATGGCCCGGAGCTTGTTCGAAGGCTTGTTTTCCTGCTTGGCCGGCGCGGAGCCGGTGAGTTCATCGGCGTAGAGGTTAGGGATGGCCAGAACGGCAAGCAGCAAAGCCGTGGTCAATTTCAATTTCATGGGGTTGAACTCTAACGGTGCACCATTGGACTGTAAAGCCTAAAATCAGGGTAACGCTTTTCTCATCGACTGGTTGACGCATGCTCAAGGAAACCTTCATCGTCGTACGCGACCTGCCGCGGGTGCGTGACATCATTGCCGTTCTCGCCCGTCATGGCATGGGTAATCTGGTCCAGCGCCTGGGATTGGCCAAGGGCATCGAGAAGGCGGGTGATCTCCTGCATATCCAGGTCAACCACGAGATCGAGGCCATCGATCCGCAGGTGCGCATGCGCCGCGTGCTCGAAGAGCTTGGGCCAACCTTCATCAAGCTGGGGCAGGTGCTGGCCACGCGCGTGGACATGTTTCCGCCGGAATGGATCGCTGAATTCGAGAAGCTGCAAAGCGATGCACCAGCCACGCCGTTTGTCGATTTGCTGCATGAGGTCCAGGTGGCGCTGGGGCAGGATCCACATGACGTGTTCGACGATCTGGATGCCGAACCGATTGGATCGGCTTCGATTGCCCAGGTGCATCGGGCTCGCCTGAAAACGACCGGCGAGGAAATCGTGCTGAAGATTCGCCGGCCCGGCATCATCCCGAAAATCGAGGCCGATCTGCGTGTACTGCGCCATATCGCTGCGCTGGCAGAGTTCGAGTTTCCCGAGATGCGTCGCTACCAGCCGACCAAGATCGTGGATGAATTTGCCAAATCGTTGCGGCGAGAGCTCAATTTTTCCTCGGAAGCGCGCCATCTGGAACGGTTTGCGCAGAATTTCGCCGACAGCCTGGAAATCGAAATTCCGCGGGTTTACCGCGAATGGACTTCCGAGCGCCTGATCGTATTGAGTTATGTCGGCGGAGTGCCCGGCAATGATCTGCCTGCCGTCGATGCGGCCGGGCTGGATCGGCGCGTGCTGGCGTCACGCGGGGCGGATGCCGTGCTCAAGATGGTGCTGATCGATGGCTACTTTCATGCCGACCCGCATCCGGGTAACGTGAAATACCTGCCGGGAAACCGGCTGGCTTTCCTTGATTTCGGCATGATCGGCCGCTTGCCGCATCCGCGGCGCGACCAGATTGTCGATTTGCTGGCCGCGCTGTCGCAGCGCGATGAGCATGGCATCCTGAATGTCTTGCTGGAATGGACCGGCGATGCCGTGGTGGACGAAGAGAAAATGGCGGCGGATATCGCCGATTTCATCTTCAACTACGAGAGCCTGCCGCTCAAGGATATCCAGTTTGGCACCTTGCTCAACGATATCGTGGCGATTTCGCGCGAACACGAATTGATCCTGCCGGCCGACCTGACCCTGTTGTTCAAGGCGCTGATTTCGCTTGAAGGGCTGGGGCGCCAGCTCGATCCGGAATTCCAGATGGTGCCGCACCTGACGCCATTCGTGAAACAGGTGATCATCTCCCGCTACCATCCGGCCGGCATGCTCAAACGTGGCAAGGTAGGGCTGATGGAAGCGCTGCATGTGCTGTCCGGCGTGCCCAAGGATATCGGTCGGCTGGTCAAGCAGGCGCGGCGCGGCAATATGCGGATCGATCTTGACCTGAAACGGCTCGATCATTTTGGCACGCAGATGGCCCGCAGCGCCAACCGGCTGACCATGGGTATCATCACCGGCGCCATGATGATCGGTTCGGCCATCATTTCCACGGTTAATGCCGGGCCGACCATTCTCGGTATTCCAGTGCTGGGTTTCCTCGGATTCCTGTTTTCTTCGCTGATCACCATCTGGCTGATGTTTGCGATATGGGTATCCGGCAAGCAGGATGAGCGCTGATAGCCCTCTTCCTGCAGGACTATGATCGGGTTCGGAACGCGCAGTAACCCGGGCGCGGACCAATCTGCGGGTGATTGCGACAGGTTGCCGGGCGCTTGTCGTAGAGGGTGCAGCGGCGGGTTTGTGCATCCAGATAGATGCAGTCATGGTTGGCGCGTCGCGCCAGCGTGAAAATGCTGTGCTTGAAATTGAAATGCTCGACGATGCCAGCCTTCATCAGGCGTTTGGCTATCTGCTTGGGCGGCTCGCCCGCTTCGAATTCATCCACCACCCCCATGCGCACCAGATCGGCCAGCCTGACTTCTACCGGCATCGTGCAGCAGGTGGCCATGCATTGCTCGCACAAACCTTGCCGGTATTTCAGCCACGTGCCCAGGCGATTCAGATCGGACAGATGCATGACGGTTTTTTTCATCGGGCGACAGTCAAAAAGACGGATTCTGCCCGCTGGCTGCATTGATTGCCAGTTTCTGGTGATGCACGGGTCAGCGTTTGATCTGAAGCTACCGCTGGTAATTTTTATTGCTGCGTTGCCGCACGAGTTTTTGTCAAATGTTCGATAATTGTAAAAAACCGCAAAAGTGAACAGGCAAAATGCAGGGCGAAAGTAGAACCATGGCAGCAGCATTCCAGGCTGACCTGAAAGGGGACGCGCTCAAGGCGCAGCGTTTCCAGATGCTGGAAGATATCGCGGAGGAACTCTCGGGCGAAGAGGTGGTATTCCCGACCTGCTTCGATGTGGCGCTGCACATTCGCAAAGCACTACAGGATCCGGATATCCCGCTGGGCAAGCTGGTGGCGTTGATCAACATGGAACCGTTGCTGAGTGCCAAGTTATTGCAACTGGCCAATTCCGCAGCCTATAACCCCGGCATCAACGAGGTGCGACACCTGGAGGCAGCCATCCAGCGCCTGGGATTGAATTTGGTGCGCAATACTGCCATGGCGGTAGCGATGGGGCAGATGTTGCGCGCGCGCGAAATGGCGGGTTTTGATGACATGGCCAGAAAACTCTGGCTGCATACCATGCATGCGGCCAGTGCCTGTTATGTGATCGCCCGCCATTTCACGCGTATCAATCCGGAAGAAGCCATGTTCGCCGGGCTGGTGCATGATCTGGGTGCTTTTTACATGCTCTACCGTGCCACGAAATACGACGAATTGCGCGCACGGCCGGAAACGCTCAAATATCTGATCATCCGCTGGCATGAAAGCATCGGGTTGGCAGTTCTGGCTTCGTTGGGGTTGCCCGAAGAAATGGTGGAAGCACTGCGCGATCATGATGTGCTGCGGCCTGTTCCTGCCGCACCCAAAACGCTGCGCGATGTGGTCTATGTTGGCAACCTGATCGCCGGTGGTGTCTACGAATGGGACAAGCACTCTCCAGATGAACAGGATTATGAACGGCCAGAAATGAATGAATGCTACTTGGCTTTGTGCGATGAAATCGAAGCGCGGCGGGCCGAGATGCTGGCTGTTTTCAACTGATATGTAAGAACCTTTTCAAGATCTTGCTGCGAAGCCGTGATCGGGGCTCATGCGCTGCTCAAAATCCTCATGTACTCCTTGTACATTCCGGTTTTTGCGCTGCTTTTCACCCAGCTGACGGTTTCTCGCTACAGATCGTGAACAGGTTTTAAGAAACTTTGCCCTTAACCTTGCTTTACGGCATAGTCGATTCAATCCCAATAATAAGATGACGGAAGAGCCTGCATGGACGAGCGCCACGACGAGCATTACCTGCAAGCCGTGACCAGCATGGGGGATTCGCGCCATGTGGTGACCAACCAGCCGATCTTCGCCGGCAAGGGTATCAAGCTGGTCGAGAAAGGCATTCGGGTCAATTCCACGCTGTTTGAAAAACTGGTCAAGCACAAGCTGATTCCCCAGATCGATCAATGCCTGTCAGTCGAGGATGGCATCACGCAGGATAGCTTGCGCGAAGCAGCGCGCCAGTTGCTCGATCAGGATGCCAACCTTTCCATGCTGTGTCCGCGTGCCGATTATCGCGAGCGCATGCTGCGCGCGTTTTATGCCACGCCGCTGGTGGATGCGCTGGCGTTCAAGCTGACCGTGGCACGTGACCAGCGCCCCGAAGTCTACGAGCATTCGCTGCGGGTGGCGCTGATCGCCCTTTATCTCGCTATCAAAAGTAACCTGTATCAGGATCACCAATTGCCGGCCCTGGCCGCGGCGGCCCTGTTCCATGATCTGGGCATCCTGCATGTGGCGCAAGATCTGCTGCAGCCGGGCAGGCGACTGCAGCCAAACGAGCGCCATTATCTGTATGCGCACCCGGTGATGGCCTACATGATCCTGCGCGAGTATCCGGATTACCACCCGGACATCAGCCGGGCGGTGTTCGAGCATCACGAACGGCTCGATGGCAGTGGTTATCCGCGTGGTATTCAGGGTGAAGAGATTTGCCTTGGCGCGCAGGTGTTGATGCTGGCCGAAGTGGCCAATACCGTGTTCGAGCGCAACCCCAAGACCGAGAGCGTGGCCAAGTTATCCGTCCTGCTGCGACTCAACCAGAAAAAATTCAACCATGAACTCTCCAGCCATCTGATTTCCCTGCTGCGCGATATGCAGCCCGACGCATCGGAAGCCTTCCGCGACCATGCCGCGCCCAGCATGCTGCCGCGCTTGATGCAGGTTGCCGCCGTATTTCAGGATTGGGTGAAGGTCAGCACCACTTATCGTCAGCAGCACCGCCACTCGCAGTCCTCAATCTTTTTTGCCTTGATCGACGAGCGCGTATCGGAGTTGCAGCGAACCCTGCAGGATGCAGGTTGTGATGTTGATCATCCTGCAGCAATGCTGAAAATTCTGGGGGATGATCAGGAATCGCTCAACGAATTGCTGGTGCTGCTGGATGAGACCCGCTGGCAATTGGGCGAAATTCTGCATGAAGTACGCCGCCGCTCACACGAGCCGGCTTTCCAGTCGGATGGCACCCAGGCCATGGTGTTCGATTGGGTAGGGCGTAGCGAACAGGCTCTCAAGGTTGCCTGATCAGCCCAGCTTGTGTTCGAGCACGTAGCGGGTGATTTCAGCATTGGAGTGCAGACCGAGCTTTTCGAGAATGCGCGTGCGGTAGGTGCTTACGGTTTTTACGCTCAGATTCATTTTGTCTGCGATTTTTTTTAGTGGAGTGCCTTGGGTCAATAGCAGCAACACCTCCATTTCTCTGTGAGAGAGATTCTCATGCAAGAGTTTCGTGCCAGTATCCAGCTTGCCTGCAAGCAACTTTTCCGCCAATGTCGAGGAGACATAATGGGCACCCGTGGCTACGGTACGCAATGCCATCAATATCTGGTCCGGTGAGCTGTCCTTGCTCAGATATCCGGAAGCCCCATCATTGATCGCCGGAACAGCAAATTCATCTTCGGAAAAAATGCTGAAGATCAACACTGGCAGGTTGGCGTTTTTGCTTTTAATGCGCTTGAGGGCTTCCAGTCCGTTCAGATCTGGCAGATTGATGTCCAGCAGAATGACATCGCAGCTGACTTTGTTCAATAAGGCAAAAAGCGCTTCCGCTGTTGCTGCTTCTGCAACGACCTGCAGGTCTTCGGTCGAGGCCAGAAACTGCTTCAACCCGCTGCGTACCACGGCATGATCGTCGGCAACGATGACATCAATCATGAGCTTTCCTTTCTGTTTCGCCCTGCAACCAATCCTGTGCCCGGCGCCGCGGATGGGTAGACTCGCCCGAATGGGTTGACTGGCTATCGAGAGGAATCTTCAGGGTGAGGGTGGTGCCGTGGCCAGGCAGGCTATGCACATCAAGGCAGCCCCCAAGGTAGTGGGCACGTTCCTGCATGCCGATCAGGCCAAACGAGCCGGATTTGTGCTGGACATCGGCCTGCATGCCCTGGCCGTTGTCGCTGATTGCAACGATCAGGCTGCCTGCTTCCTTGCATACCTGAATGCTGGCTCGCGTGGCTGCCGCGTGTGTGGCGATATTGGTTAACCCTTCCTGGATAATGCGGAAAACAGCGATGCTGGAAACATCCGAAAGACGTACGTAATCCGGCATCTGAAGTTCGGTGATGATGCCGGTAGTGTTTGAAAACTGCTGAACATACCAGCGGATCGTGGCCATGAGGCCCAAGGTGTCCAGCATGGCTGGACGCAAATTGGTCGAAATGCGTTTCACCACGTCCAGAGCTGTTTGAATTTGACCCACCAGTTCGCTGAACTTGGGTCGCAGTGATTGGGGGGCGGTCACTTTTTCTGCTGTAATGGTCAGGTCAAGCTTGAACATGGTCAGCAGGGCACCGAGCTCATCATGCAGCTCACGGGCAATCATCGCACTTTGTTCCTCGCGGACCTTTTCCATATGCGCGCCGAGTTGCTTTAATTGTTTGGCGGTTCGATGCAGTGTTTCTTCTGTGCGTCGGCGTTCGGTGATGTCCTCATGCATGATGAGTAGCTTGCCGGGGTTGTCGCCAGGCAGGCGTGAAACTCGCGAGATAAACCAGTGTGAGCCCCCATCTGAATGGCATTCATACTCGAACGAAAAGGATCCGCATTCTTTAGTCAGCAGCTTTTGCATGTCCTGCTGGATAGGATTTTCTGGATTCCGTATCAAAGAAGATGTGAATTCGAGTGATGCCGGACATTGTCGGCATTTGTCGGTATGAATGGCCTTTTCACATGAACTTGTACTGAATTCACGCCAGACTTTATTGGCGAACAGGATATGGCCACCTTCATCGATCACACACATTCGGGGATGCAGTGCGTCGAGCACGGCAAGAGCCAACTCCCCATCACTGGGCAAACCGTCGACTCTGGTAGCGGAAGGGCCGCAATTATCATATTGCATCATGTCTTGGACTTCCCCGCTTCAACCACGATAAGCCTTTGAACTGACTATCTATCAAGCATAGTTGCCAGGAGATTTTTTTCACGGATCACACCGACGAACAGGTGCAGCGGGTTAGCAGATTGCAAACGTACCTGCATGTGCCATGATGGAAAAAGCTCATCAGTGCGCAAGAGGACATCATGCTTACGATGCTGCATGAAGATAAGGAGCAGCAATCGGCTCCGGACCGATACCGTGGTTTCACACTCCTTGAGCTACTGGTTGTGATGGTCATCATCGGCTTGCTGGCTGGCTATGTCGGGCCGCGATTCTTCTCCCAGATTGGAAAATCCGAAGTAAAGACCGCCAAGGCCCAGATCGATGCGTTTGGCAAGGCACTGGACCAGTACCGCATCGATGTCAGACGTTATCCGACAACCGAACAGGGTCTACAAGCACTGAATGCCGCGCCAGCGGGGGAAACGCGCTGGCAGGGCCCCTATCTGAAGAAGGCCGTGCCACTCGATCCGTGGGGGCAGCCTTATCAATATCGCCAGCCAGGCGAACACGGCGAATATGACATCGTGTCACTTGGCGCAGACGGGCAGCTGGGCGGAGAGGGGCAAAACGCGGATATCGGCAACTGGTGAGGTCTTGGGCGAATATGCGATACCGTGTGAGAGCAATCGGACCTGATTCCGTTGTTGTTGAGACGGAGATCGAAGCTGCAGGCGAGGCTGAACTGCAGGCGCTGATTAGCGCGCGTGGTCTTTCCCTGCTGTCGTTCCGAAAACTGGGTATCACGCGTGGGCTCAAACACTTTCCGCTAAATCTGTTTAACCAGGAACTGCTCGTATTGTTGCGCGCCGGCATTCAGTTGTCCGAAGCACTGGATGCACTGGCCAAGAAGGAAAGAAGGCGCGCGGTGCGCATCACGCTCATCGATATGCGCCAATCGCTGCTGGCAGGCCAAACATTGTCCAGTGCACTTGAGCGTGCACCTACGTTGTTCCCGTCACTTTACATTGCCATGATCCGGGCCGCTGAACGGACCAGCGAACTTGAGAGCGCACTGGCACGCTACATCGGCTACACGCAGCAGGTGGACAAGCTGCGCTCCAAGCTGATCAATGCCACGGTCTATCCCTGCTTGCTGCTGGGCGTTGGCGGGCTGGTGGTGATGTTCCTGCTGGGTTATGTCGTGCCGCGCTTCTCGCATATTTACGAGGATATGCAGGGTGATCTGCCGTGG
The DNA here is from genome assembly GCF_055810895.1 of Formivibrio sp. oc-25. Taxonomy (NCBI): domain Bacteria; kingdom Pseudomonadati; phylum Pseudomonadota; class Betaproteobacteria; order Neisseriales; family Chitinibacteraceae; genus Formivibrio; species Formivibrio sp. oc-25. The sequence goes on from NZ_JBVVOL010000003.1 coordinate 157,267, forward strand.
ATGTCGCGCCTGTTTCTGGACTGGGGGCTATTCGTGGAGACGAACACGCTCCTGGTTGAAGCAATAGCAGTCACAGTTATCGTTGGGTTTATCGCTGCATTACGTAGTCCCTGGCTTTGGGCCAAGGTCATGCAGGAAGTGTGGCGTGTTCCAGCCATTGGCCGGCGCTTGCGCAATTATCAATTGGCGCGCTTCTATCGCATGCTGGGTATGTTGCTGACGTGCGGTATCGCCGTGGTGCAGGCGCTCAGCATGGTGGCGGGGTTGTTGCCCGTGCATTTGCAGGCCAATATCGGCAAGGCGATTGCAGGTATCCGGGAGGGGCAGGGCTTCACCGCTTCGCTGGCTGCTGCCGGTTTAACCACGGCGGTGGCCCAGCACATGCTGCAGGTAGGAGAGCGTGCAGGGAATCTGGGAGAAATGCTGATTCGTTCGGCTGAATTCCATGAAGAAACCACAGCACGCGAAGTCGACGTGCTGACACGCATGATCGGCCCAGTGTTGATGCTGCTGATAGGAGGTGTGGTCGGCCTGATCGTAGTGTTGATGTACCTGCCGATTTTCCAGCTTGCGGAGAGTATCGGATGACAACCGCAACGGATTCAGCGCCCCTGCCCAAGTCGGCCCCCCATCCTGTGGAGGCTTCTGAATCACCGGAAGCCTCCCCGTTCTCGGCAGAGGAACTGCAAATCGCGCGCCTTGCGGGTGGCCGGATGATTGACGCCTTAAGCAAGCTCGAGCACGACCCTGTACGTCTGGCGCTACGCATTGCAGCAAGCTGTGGACTCCGGGTAATTGATCCGGCCCAGCTTCTGGCCCTGCCGCCAGATTTCAACGCAATCAGCTTCGAAAGCGCGCTGGTGCGCGAAGCACTGGCGGTGCGATCAGAAACAGGCGAACTCTGGATCGTGATTGCCGACCCGTTCGACCAGGATCTGCTTGACGGCCTTGCAGCACGGCTGACTGAACCCTTCATACTTGCTGTTTCAGATCGCAATGATCTGACAGCCTGCATGGCCCGCCATGAAGATGAAGTCCGGCGTGTGGCAGGCATGGATAGTACCGAAGGTGCCGAGACGGGTGAGGGGGGTGTTGAGAATCTGTCGTTGCAACGCATCAGTACCGATACAAGCCCGGTGGTAAAGCTGGTCAATTCCACCCTTTATGATGCGATCAAGCAAGGCGCGAGCGATATCCATCTTGAAACCGTGCAGGGCGGGCTGGTGATCAAGTACCGTATCGATGGTGTATTGAGCCGCTTCGGTGTCGCCCCGGGCGTGGAAATGGCTGCACAAGTCATCTCACGCCTGAAGGTGATGGCAGAACTCGACATTGCCGAGTCCCGGGTTCCTCAGGATGGCCGCTTCAAGGTGCAGACTGCTGGGCGGGATATCGATTTCCGGGTATCGATCATGCCCAGTATCCATGGCGAGGATGCCGTGCTGCGGATACTCGACAAGGAACACCTGTCTCGGGAAATGAGTGTCCTGAGTCTCGAAACCCTGGGCTTTGATGTCAGATCGCGCAAGATTCTGCGTCGACTCGCCGAAGAGCCTTACGGCATGTTGCTGGTTACCGGTCCGACCGGCAGCGGAAAGACAACGACACTCTACGCAGTGCTCAGCGAAACCAATCGCGGCATCGGTAAAGTGGTGACCATCGAAGACCCGGTTGAATACCAACTCAATGGCGTTGTGCAGATCCCGGTCAACGAAAAGAAAGGGCTGACTTTTGCGCGCGGCCTGCGTTCGATTTTGCGCCATGATCCGGACACCATCATGGTGGGGGAAATCCGCGATGGGGAAACGGCCGAAATCGCAATCCAGGCGGCACTTACTGGCCATCTGGTGTACTCAACGATACATGCGAACAACGTGTTTGATGTGATTGGCCGCATCATGCACATGCATATCGATCCGTACAACCTGGTTGCGGCACTCAACGGTGTGCTGGCGCAGAGGTTGGTGCGTTTGAACTGTCCGCATTGCAGTGCATCCGTAACGCCCGATTTGCAACTCTTGTCGGATTCCGGGTTGGGAGATTGCTTGCATTTCAGGTTCCGCGCAGGCCAGGGCTGTGGACATTGCAGGGGAACAGGTTACCGGGGAAGGCGGGCAGTAGCCGAAGTGCTGGTCATGAATGATGAGATCCGCGAACTCATTCTTGCGCGTGCACCGGTCCGCAGCCTGCGCGAGGCAGCCAGGCTCAAGGGTTTCCAGAACTTGCGCGAGGCCGTGATCGAGCTGGTCGCAGCAGGGGAAACGACAGTAGAGGAGCTCAATCGTGTCACGCTCCACGGCTGACTGGCAGTTGCATCTCGAATCCGATGCCTGGAGGCTGCTCACGCCCGAAGGGGAGCAGCGTCATGCCTTTGCGGGAAGTCCGGAAACCGTACTGGCGAAATTTACGGGAACGGGCGTCCGCGGCAAACATGGCCTGCGGGTGGTGCTCGGCGATGCCTGGCTGCGTTATCTGATCCTCGACTGGCCTGCCGGGCTGCGCCGCGGTGACGAGCGACGTGGATTCATGCTGCACCGGTTTCGCCTGGTGCATGACATCACTGAACCGAACTGGATATTTGCCATGGACCGTGGGGTGGAGAACTATCCTGCCCTGGCTTGCGCAATGCCAGCCTGGTTGCTCAACGCGATACGTGATTTTGCCGAGGTGCGTGGTTTGCGCCTGGAGAGTGTGACGAGCGATTTCCCCGTGACCTTTGGCCGATTGCGACACCGTTTTGCAGAGCCGGCGGGGAGTCTGGCTGCCTTTGCATTGCAGCGTGATACCCGCCTGACGGTCGGATTGTGGCGGGACGGTGCATGGCTGGCTTTGCGCAGCCAGACTGTAGCGGTGCCAGATGTCGGTATGCTGGCTGCGATGCTTGAAGGCTGGCGGCTGAAGTTTGCGCGACCTGCCGCAGAAGGCGAGGGCAGCCAGGCCAGCGACAATATTCTCTACATGGCAGGCCCTGCGGTGCCGGTGCCGTCCGCGTGGCGTTGCGTGGCAGTGGAGGCTGCATGAAGCTGATTCGCAATGCGCCGCAAGCGCCTGATCTCGAATTCATTCCAGCCCCTCGTGGAGTCAATAGAAAAGGCTGGATGCTGCTGGCTTTCGCCGTGTTGACTGCACTAGCAGCTGCAACCCATCTTTATCTGCAACAGGCTGAAATCAACGCACTGCGTACCGAGCTTGCCGAACTGCGTTCCCGGCAAGCTTCCAGCTCGGCAAAGCCAGGCTTGACCTTGCCAGACCCGACCCAGGCCCAACTTCTTACTGCCCAGCTTGATGCCGATTGGGGCGGAATGCTGGCTGCGCTGGCCAAGCCCCTTCAGCCCGAATTGAGCATTCTCGAAATCCAGGCAGACACTGAGCGCGGCACCTTGCGCATTGTTGGTCAGGCTCCCTCGCTAGCGCTGGCCTTCCGATATGTCGAGCAACTGCAGGATCAGGCCGAACTACAAGGCATTGCGATCGACAGTTATGCCTGGCCAGAGGGGCCAAATGCCGGAAGCCTGGATTTCACCGCAAGCGGACGCTGGAGAGGCAAGCCATGATTCGCCTTGAAGCGCTGCGCGAGCAAGGCTCACGCTTGATCAGAAAACTGGGCTGGAGCGGGGCGCTGGGAATCGTCCTGCTCTTGGCTGCCCTGGCCAGCGGAATTGCCATGACAGCGCGCAATGCCGCAGAGCGGTCGGCACTGATTGCCCGGAAGTTGCAGTTGCAACACCCGGTTCAACCCGGCAATGGGGTAATTGCACCGCCCAGAACCAAAGCTGAAAAATTTTATGCCTGCTTTCCTGACCAAAAGGCTTTGCCCCAAAGCCTGGCCAAGCTGGCTGAAATTGCCGAGGCCAATTCCATCCAGGTTTCGCGCACCGAATACCGCACCAGTAATCAGCCCGGTACCCAATTGCTCCGCGTGAGCCTGACCATACCGCTGCAGAGCAATTACGCCGACCTGCATGCCTGGCTTGAAGAAACATTGGTCTCTATGCCCGAAGTGGCGCTGGAATCGATATCGATACGACGGGTTGAAGCTGGCGCTGATCTTGTCGAAGGCGAAGTCAGGTTCGCAGTGTTTGCGAGGCGCATATGGTGATTTTCAGAAAACTGTCTGCGCGACAGAAGGCTCTTGCTGGTGCATTGGCTGCAACCTTGCTTGCCACCTGGTGGGCCAGCTCGTTCAAAAATGAAAGCGAGGATCTTCTTGCACCAACGGTTCGCCGGCAGGCATCCACGGCCGCGACAGGCCCCCGCATCATCACCAGTGCGCCACAGTCAGCCGCCGCATCAACTCCGGGGCGGGCAGCCTGGCCGCAAGCAGGAGCGCTGTTGATTCCCGCTCCGCCACCCCCACCCAGCGTTGAAGCCCCGGTCACGCCCGTGCGCGCAGAGCCGCTACCACCCCTGCCATTCAAGTACGTAGGCGCCATCGGGGAAGAAAGCCAGCAAGCCGTTATCCTGATGCAGGGGGAGAACGTACACATCCTCAAGGCGGGTGAAAGTGTCGACGATCTTTACCGTATCGAGCGCATCACGCACGCACGGATCGAGTTTCTTTACATTCCGCTGTCTCAGCGCCAAACACTTGAGATCGCCCCTTATGAAAACCTACCCTAGACTCCCGCGATATCTGCCGCCACTTCTGGCGGGGCTGCTGACGGCATGCATGTCGGTTCCGCCCGTGGCGCAGGAATTCGTTTCTCCCGGCACAGATCCGGTCGAGGCCTTGGCAACACTGGAACAGCGTGTGCGTAGCGAACCTGGCAATCAGGAGCTTCGAGCCGTTTACCTGCGCCATCGCGATCGCCTGGCCCGCGAATATCTCCTTGCCGCAGACCAGGCGCGTATCCAGGGAGCGATGGATCGGGCAACACAGTTGCTGCACAAGGTGCGCGAATTCGATCCGGAAAACTACCGGGCCGGTATGGTGCTGGCCTCGCTGGCTGATGATAGCCGTCGCCTGGCCCGACTTGTCGAGGCGGAGGAGAAACTCAAACAGGGTGATATGGCGCAGGCAGAGCGCTTGGCGCGCTCCGTACTTGCCGAGGCGCCGGGCAATCTGCGTGCCCAGGGTTTGTTGCGCGATATCGACGAGAAACGGATACATGCGCAGCAAAACGAAGCAATGAGCAAAGGTGCCTTGGCGAAAAAAGTCACGCTGCAGTTTCGCAATGCCTCGTTGCGGGCGGTATTCGAAACACTGTCCCACGCCGCCGGCCTCAATTTTGTTTTTGACCGCGATATCCGCGATGACGTGCAGGTCACCTTGTCCGTGCGTGAAACCGAGATCGGCGAGGTGATCAGGCTGCTGTCACTGTCGCAGCAGATCGAGAGCAAGCAGATCAATGCCAACTCCGTAATGATCTACCCAGCTACACCGGCCAAGGCGCACGATTACCAGGACCTGGTGACACGCAGTTTTTACCTTGCCAATGCCGACGCCAAGCAGGTGCAGGCGTTGTTGAAGCAGCTGGTTAAAACCAAAGACATCTTCATTGACGAGAAACTCAATCTGGTCATGATGAAAGATACGCCCGAAGCGGTGCATCTGGCCGAACAAATGATTGCTGCGCTCGATGTTGCCGAGCCCGAGGTCATGCTCGAAGTCGAGGTGCTCGAGGTTACCCGCAGCAAGCTGCGCGATATCGGTTTCGATTTCCCAACCCAGATCGGCTATGGCGTGCTGGGCGGAACAAACGGCACCACGCTTCTGGATGGCTTTATCAATTTTGCCCCGCAAACGCAGGACTGGAACGCATTCGTTGCCAATCCTGCGCTGGTGTTGCGCCTGCGTGCAGAGGACGGGGATACCAAAACACTGGCCAACCCGCGGATCCGGGTCAAGAACCGCAACACGGCAAAAATACATGTCGGTGACAAGGTTCCGGTTTTTACCACGACTTCCACCGCCAACGTGGGCGTTGCGGCTTCGGTCAGCTATCTGGATACCGGCATCAGGCTCGAAGTCGAGCCCAGCGTGATGCTCGATGACCAGGTCTCGATGAAGGTGGGGCTTGAGGTCAGCAACATTATCCAGGAGGTGACGGGACCCCAGGATTCGCAGGCCTACCGCATCGGCACACGTAACGCGTCGACCACGTTGCGCTTGAGGAATGGCGAAACCCAAGTGCTGGCGGGGCTGATCAACGATGATGACCGGGTGGTCGAGAACCACCTGCCCGGCCTCGGAGATCTGCCCTTGCTCGGCAAGCTGTTCTCGGGGACCAACAACAGCAGCAGCAAGACAGAAATCGTTCTGCTGATCACACCGCACATCATTCGTAACGTCGTACCGCCGGTTTCCGCCCGCAGCTACCTGCCTTCCGGCACCGAGGCGGTCATCGGCGGAACACCACTGCGCATCGGGTCGACTGGCCCGGGCGAACTGGTCCTGCGAGGCATACCCGGGGCAGGGGCCGCCGCGCCCCCCGCCGGGCCGCCCGCCGTTGTCCCGGTCATACCGCCTTCCCCGCAGCAGGTGCCTGCCACTGCCGATTTGGCGCCGGAAACCGTCACGGTGCGCCTGACGGCACCCGAGGCGGCGCAAGCGGGCACCCAGTTGACCGTTGTCGCGGACGTGAGCGGCCAGGGGCGCCATGATGGCGGCCTGCTTGAAGTGGAGTACGACGCGACCAGACTTGAGTCAGTGGGCATTTCCGGTGCCGCGCCAGGGGTGGGGACGGTTTTACTGCAGGCCGGTGTCCTGCCGGGAAGCCAGTCCCTGGTATTCCAGGTCAAGCCCGGCGCCATGGGGGCGGCGGCGGTCAGCGTCAAGCGCGTGAGCTTCGCTGTCGGCACAAGGCAGATTGCCGCACCGGCGAGCGCCACGGCCACAATCACGATCAGGCCCTGATCATGCACTCGCTGCGCGGATTCACGCTCATTGAGATGGTGGTGACCGTCGCAATTGTCGGCATACTCGCTTCGGCGGCGGTGCCCATGGTTGAAATCAACGCCCGGCGCGAGCGCGAATCGGAATTGCGGCTTGCCCTCAGGCAAATCCGCAATGGCATCGATGCCTACCATGCTGCTTATCGGGCTGGCCGGATCGAGCAACGTAGCGGCGTATCCGGCTACCCGCCCGATCTGGGTGCGCTGGTGCGTGGCGTGGTGGATGTTACCGATCCGGAAGGGAAAATGATCTACTTCTTGCGGCGTATCCCGCGCGATCCGTTTTACCCCGATCCTGCCGTGGATGCCGAGCGCACCTGGGCCAAGCGCAGTTATGCCAGCCCGCCCGAAGCGCCGCGCGAAGGCGCAGATGTGTTCGATGTCTATTCCCAGTCGGATCGCACCGGTTTGAACGGCGTGCCTTATCGGGAGTGGTAAAGCATGAGCCGATTGACCCTTGCCCCGAAACGATCGCCCAGCTTGGGTTTCGCCCCCAAGGTACGCGCCGGTTTTACCCTGATTGAGTTGCTGGTGGCGATGGCAATCATTGCCACCCTGATGTCCATTGCCGCACCACGCTATTTTGACCATCTCGATCGCGCGAGTGAGAACACGCTCAGGCAGTCGCTGGTTGTAATGCGTGATGCGATCGATAAGTTCCGCGCGGATACCGGAGCCTATCCGGCAAACCTCGCAGACCTGGTGGATCGTCGCTATCTGCGCAAGATACCTGTCGACCCGCTGACTGATTCCGCCACCAGCTGGAAAATCGTCCCGCCACCCGAAGGCGAGCGTGGCGGAATGGGTGATGTGCGCAGCGGCGCCCCCGGTACTGCACGCGATGGGAGTGCGTATGCCGATTGGTAACGGGCGCAAATCGCCGCAGCGTGGCGTCACTTTCCTGATGATGCTGTTTCTTGTTGCGGCAATGGGCCTGATAGCAGCACAAGCCGGCATCGTGTGGCAGATGGCCAGTCAGCGCGAGCGGGAAGCCGAGTTGCTCGCCATCGGTGTCGAGATGGCGGGCGCGCTGGCCCGCTATCGCGATGAAACGCCGGTTGGCATGCCGTCCGCACCGACCAGCTTGCAGCAGCTCGTTGAAGATCGCCGTTTCTCCGTACCGCGACACCACCTGCGGCGTATCTACCGCGATCCTTTCACCAGTCAGGCCGATTGGGGGGTGGAGCGTTTGGGTGAGGGCATTGTTGGCATACACAGCTTGTCCGGCCAGAGCCCGATCCGCCGCCATAACCTGCCACCCGAAATCGCGACCGCTGACGGCGCCGCCTCTTACCGTGATTGGATCTTCAGACCGGTTTTATCCGGGAGCGTGGGCACGCCTGCCACCACACCGCGCTGACCATCAAATCTGCGCATCCGCTTTCCTGCGAGGCATCCGAACCCGGCATGCCTTCTCTTGCCGCGTCTATCCGCAGTTCATGTAGGAAAAATCCGACACACGTAGTCCAAAATTCCTACGCTGGCACGGAATATTTCCTACAAATTGATCCAAAACAATTTCTGATAATTAGACAAACAAGATTTGCCCTTAACGAATTTAACAGACGATCAGTCAGTAGAGCAGTTGCTTATCAACTCTACCTTTCAACTCAGCGTTATTTGCAATTTCACCGGCGATTGTATTTTTTCAACACCGCCTTGAATTTCACTCAAGCCAAGCGGCTGCGAGACAGGGATTCAAGGGGTATGGGCCGCGTCAATGCCTGCATCACAGGGCCATTGATGACGCAGCCTTTGAATGGAGCAAGCCATCATGAGTATCAAGAAAATCCCGCTGTTTAAGACAGACACGCTGAATTTCCTGTCTGCCGATGATCCCGACTTAACCGCGATCACTGCCTTGAGTGTTAGCACAGTGACGACAACGGGCACCGAGGTCACGGTCGATGAATCGGCTGGTCTGCAAAATGCAACGGACACACCAACGCCGGCAGGAGATGCTGACGACAATGATACGAATTTGACACTGCCGACCGTGTTTTCGACGGCTTTGGCTGCCCAAACCCTGGTAGGACCCATGCTCCAGGCAGCACTAAGCGGCTATGACGGTGCGAACACCGGCCTGAACGTGATCACGATCAGCCCCAGCACCACCGGCCAAGTTCCAGAGATTGGCTTCACTCTCGCCGACGGTGAGGGCACCGATAGCGGTCTGGTCGCCATTTTCCTGTCGGGCAGTGACTACTCCTACCGCAAGATCTTCCTCTACACCGATCCGAACAACGACAACATCGTCTATGGCCGGGCAGGGTGGGATGGAGTTGAAGGTGCAAGTGACGATACGCCGCTTATCACGAGCGACGATACCGCCAACCCGGATGGCCAGATCGTATTCGCGATTTACCTCGAAGAAACCGGCACGCCCGTGACGGGCGCCAAGATCTGGACCACGCTATACGCCCCGCTCAAGCATGGCGACACCACGAGTTATGATGAAGCGATTGACTTGACCGACAAGGTTTACATCTCGGCCCAGACGGATTTTGAAGTCGACCTGAGCAACGCGCCTTCCGGTCAGAACCTGTTCCTGATGTTTACCAAGGCCAATCCGGCAACCTACGATGATGGCGGCATCACCAGGATATCGGACCCCGCCATCATTGCCACCGGCAGAGATCCGGCCGACCAGTCCGCAGGTATCAAGATCACCGAGGGCGACACGATCAACACCAGCAAGGGCGGTGGCCCGACGACCTTTGGTACCAACAACCAGATGATCGTGGAAGGCGAGGGCATCACTTTCACCTTTGTCACCGGGGCCAATCAGAATTACACCGTTCCCTACGAGGATCAGAACGAGGCGGACGTTGAAGCCAATATCGACTTTACCGGCGTCTTCAACGTGAACCAGGCCCAGTTCGACGTGGTTCAACTGCAGAGTGGCAAGAGCGCTGTGGTTCTGATTACCGCGCTTAACACTTCCACTACTTTCAAGGGGGCAACGTTCATCGACGGTTATGCTCACGATTCAACCGTTGAAATCGACGTTGCAGATGTCCAGGTCTGGAAAGGTGGTGTGGATATCACGGCTAGCTTGACCCTCACGCAGGTCGGCGACTCTGTTCGGATTGCAGGCGTCACCGCAGACAGCACGATTGTCTACTCGACTGACGACACGCATAACCGCCTGCTCGTTTCCCATGATGGTTCGGGCTCTGGCAACGCCAGCGCCGATTTCGACATCGGCGGATTCAAGCTGACCGATATCACCACCGAAAATGTTGAAATCGGATCCAAGATCAACTTTGAAGACGACGGCCCGGGCGAAACCCTGGCCCCGAATACGCCACCCTCCGCCACGATCTTTTTTGATGATACGGATCTGCAATCCGGACCCCAGTCCAAGGTGCAGCACTACACTGTTGCCTTTACGCCTGACCACCAGAGTGGGATCGAAGGGCCGGTGCTTTCCTCGAGCTTTGCCTTTACTGCGCCATCCTGGGCTGGCAGTGCTGCGGATAGCGGCCTGCTGGATACCCTGAGCGGCAACAAGATCTACCTTTATTGGGATATCAATACCACTACGGGTGACGGCGAGATCCTCGCGCGCGTGGGAACGAACAGTGGTGCCGATCCGGCCGGGGCTGTGGCGTTCAAGTGGGTTGTCGACACGCAGTGGACAGGGGACACGCCCACGCAGGTCGATGTGACCGCGTATTTCTATCGCGCGATCCTGCACGATGATGTGAACGACCACCAAGAAGCCAACGACGACGGCACCAATGCTGGTGACGATGCGCCCGACCAGACGACTGATCCGGTTCAGCAGGAACTTGCAGGTTTGATCTTCTCGATCGTACGCACCGATACGTTGACCGATGCCGATAGGGACACGTTTGAAGTTTCCTCTGATCCTCTGATCATCGCCCAGCCGCTGACCTTCTTTGACGACGGCCCGTCGTTCGATGAAGACCTGACGGCAGTCCCGACGCTGACGACGGACGATACGGATATTCCGGATTCGGACGGCCCGACCAGCTTTGCCAATCTGTTTACACCGGATTACGGCCAGGATGGCTTCCTGGATGCCGACGATGACGACGTGATCGATGACGACGCCTTAGTGTATGCGTTGGGCGTCAAGGACGATGGCACGGATGTCGCCAGCGGTCTGTATGACACCCTGACCGGGGATGCCGTGGTGCTGAACAAGGTTGGCGACGACGTTGTCGGCACGGTGATGGGAACCAGCACAGAAGTGTTCCGTATCACGGTGAACCAGGACACGGGCGAAGTCTCGCTCAGCCAGAGCCGTTCCGTGGTGCATGACGATCCGCTTGATCCGGATGAAGCGACTTCGCCGGCAGGTCTGGCAGCAGCCGATCTGATTACGCTGACGGCGACCATCACTGACGGCGATATGGATACCGCATCCGATACGCGCAATATCGGTGATGCCTTCAAGTTCGAGGACGACGGCCCGTCGTTCGATGAAGACCTGACGGCGGTACCGACGCTGACGACGGACGATACGGATATTCCGGATTCGGCCGGCCCGACCAGCTTTGCCAATCTGTTCACGCCGGATTACGGCAAGGACGGCTTCCTGGATGCCGACGATAACGACGTGATCGATGACGACGCACTGGTGTATGCGCTGGGCGTCAAGGACGATGGCACGGATGTTGCGAGCGGACTGTATGACACCCTGACCGGGGATGCCGTGGTGCTGAACAAGGTTGGCGACGACGTGGTCGGCACGGTGATGGGAACCAGCACAGAAGTGTTCCGTATCACGGTGAACCAGGACACCGGCGAAGTCTCGCTCAGCCAGAGCCGTTCCGTGGTGCATGACGATCCGCTTGATCCGGATGAATCGACTTCGCCGGCAGGTCTGGCAGCGGCCGATCTGGTCACGCTGACGGCGACCATCACTGACGGCGATATGGATACCGCATCCGATACGCGCAATATCGGTGATGCCTTCAAGTTCGAGGACGACGGCCCGTCGTTCGATGAAGACCTGACGGCGGTACCGACGCTGACGACGGACGATACGGATATTCCGGATTCGGCCGGCCCGACCAGCTTTGCCAATCTGTTCACGCCGGATTACGGCAAGGACGGCTTCCTGGATGCCGACGATAACGACGTGATCGATGACGACGCACTGGTGTATGCGCTGGGCGTCAAGGACGATGGTACGGATGTTGCGAGCGGACTGTATGACACCCTGACCGGGCTGGAAATTGTCCTTAACAAGGAAGGCGACGATGTGGTTGGCCGGGCCGGTTCCGGCGGTGCGGTGGTGTTCACGATTTCGGTGAACACCGACACGGGCGCGGTTTCGATCACGCAATCGCGTGCGATCATGCATGACGACATCAACGATCACGACGAAGCCAATGACGACGGCACAGCTGGCAATGACGATCCGGCGGTCGATGATGCGGCAATCCAGCAGACCATGGCGGCCAACCTGATCACGCTGACTGCGACCATCACCGACGGCGATTACGATACTGCCAGTTCGACCCGCAATATCGGTGACGCCTTCCTGTTCCTGGATGACGGACCTGATCTGGCTTTCGGCAACCTGGTCGGTACGGGGACTACTGAAGCCCAGTATGGCGCATGGAGCCAGGATCCTGGCGCGGATGGCGCGTCCAGCCTGACTGTCATGCTGGACGAATTCCGTCTGATCAATGGCGGGACGCACATTGGCACAACCACGTTTGAAGAAACGTCGCCTGGTTTCTACGAAGGTACCTTGACAGGCGACTTCGACAACAACGCGGCCACCCCTGATGCGAGTGTGGGCTTCAGTCTTGAGGTGAAGGGTGACGGTAGCTACGTATTCATGCTGGATGAACAGGTTGCATCGGAGATTACGTTCAGCAGTGCCGACGGCAAACTGGATGCCGGCGGTCCGGATCCGGTACGGACCCTGACTATTCCGGCTACGGCGGTTCCGCCGGATGGCGAACAGGTTGTCTTCTTCGGGGTGCAGGCTGGTGCAAATGTTGACGATATCTGGGATGCGGTTGGGATCGGTGAGTCGGATCCGACCGAGGCTGAGGTCGAGAGTGGTGGCTATGCCTTCCTTGGGACAGCCAACATGAATGTCAGCACCTCGGGGATTGGCGTTGGCAACAACAACATGAACGGCAACACCAATCCTGCTCCGGAAGGCACCGATGAAAGCTTTGTCGTCAATCCGGAAACCCTGATGACCAAGGTAACGGTGTATATCGACAATAGCGTGCAAGGCTACGATCCGGCTACCGAGACCCTGTACTACCGGATTTTCTACGCAGACGGCTCGGTGTCGGATCAGATGCAGGTCGAGGCTGGCGATCTGCAGACGTACACCTGGGCACCTGAATTTGCCGGGGATACCAAGACTGCGACGGAAAAACTGGTTGATGGGTTGAAGTACTTTGAAATCACCCAGGAAGCAGGCGAGACCAGCATGATCGACGCGGTGCAGATCACCATGGGCAAGGGTGTCACCAAGATTCCGGTGATCGAGTTCACTCAGGCGACTGAGGTGGCGGCGAATGACATCGAGCTCGACTTTACTGCGAAGCTGACCGATGGCGATGGCGACTGGGTAACCAGCGATTTCACGATCAACCTGTTTGCTAACGATCTGGGCACGATACCGGACTTCACGATGATGGGAACCGACGGAGAAATGGATTCCTTCAATGTCGACCTGACCGAGCTCATCGGCGGCAGTTACGGCATCATCGATGGGTTTGATAAACCCGCCGATCAACTGCTTCTCCTTGGCGATGCGGGCGCTACATTTGAATTGACTAACCCAATCGCTGGCAGCACTCGCATTACGGTCACGGAAAGTGACGCTGATACGACCATTATTGACGTGGTAGGTGTCGTTCTGGAAACGACTGACGTCATGATTATCGGCTGAGCCTACATGGCCAAACGGGGCAAACCGGGGCATTTCGCCCCGGTTTCATCACGTGGTTTCAGGTGTACTTGCGGGCCAGCTTTGGGGCCGATACGCGGTAACACCCACTCAAATATGCACCCGTATACTTGCGGATGAGGAGCCGCAAGGGGAAAGGGGATTATCATGAAAACACCGCGCCTGCACCAAAACTTCACCTGGAAGTTTGCCTTGGTCGCGCTCATGTCGGCAGCCTGTTCTTTGCCCGCATTGGCAGCACCACCAGTCAATACCGAACCACAATGGGTTCCTGGCCGTCTGCTGGTCAAACCCCGTCCCGGCCTTTCCGAAGCCGAATTCGACAAGATCATCAAGCAGCACGGCGCCAGACAGCTCGGCAAAATCCAGGGTATCGACGTTCGCATCATTCAGCTGCCGGCCCAGGCTTCCGAGAAAGCCGTTGAAGCTTTGCTCAAGCACAACAAGCATTTGAAATTCGTCGAGCGTGACTATGCTCTGAGGCCGGATTTCACACCCAACGACCCGAATTTTTCCTACGAGGGTTATCTTTCCACCATCGGTGTGCCAACCGCATGGGACCTGAGCCATGGCGAGAATGTGACGATCGCGATTCTCGACTCCGGTGTTGATGGTACCCATCCCGATCTGGCATCGAAGATGTTGGCGGGCTGGAATTTCTACGACAACAACGCAGATACCTCGGATGTTTTCGGGCACGGTACTAAAGTTGCCGGAGCAGCCGCTGCGATTACAGGTAATGGTGTCGGTATCGCGGGTGTTGCAGGGGCGTCGAAGATCATGCCGATTCGTGTTGCCGATGCGACGGGCATGGGTTATCTGAGCTTGATGGCGTCGGGTCTTACCTATGCCGCAGACAGCGGCGCCAGGGTGGCCAACCTGAGTTTCCAGGCCGCAGGTGGCTACTCAACCGTCCAGACAGCGGCACAATATATGAAAAACAAAGGAGGATTGGTCATAACGGCTGCGGGCAATGTCGGGGTCGAACAGACCTTTGCCGCCAGCCCAAGCAATATTGTCGTGTCTGCGACCTCGGGAGACACCATTACGGTCTGGTCAAGTTATGGCGCCTTTGTCGATGTAGCTGCGCCCGGCAGCAATATCTATACGACCGTCAAGGGCGGTGGTTATGGCTATGCGTCAGGCACCTCACTGGCATCACCGATCACTGCTGGGGTCATCGCGCTGATTATGGCGGCGAATCCCAGACTGGACCCGACTTCGCTGGAAAATGTGCTGTTTTCGACTGCCACAGACCTTGGTTCTGCAGGATTCGATATCTATTACGGCAATGGTCGCATCAATGCCTCCGCTGCGGTCAATGCGGCTGCTGCCGCACCGGTTGCCGACACGACCGCGCCGACGGTGGCATTCAGTTCACCCACAAGCGCAAGTACGGTCAGCGCCCTGGTGGCTATCGATGTTTCCGCAAGCGATAATCTGGCGGTCGCCCGGGTGGATCTGCTGGCTAATGGCACAAAGGTTGCGAGCGAATCCATCGCGCCCTACGCTTTTTCCTGGGACAGTACCAGCGTGCCGGACGGTGCTGCCACGCTCGCCGCCTACGCCTACGATGCAGCCGGAAACTACTCGGCAAGATCTGTCAGCGTGACCGTGGCGAACCAGACCGCGACAGTCAGCCCGCCGCCACCTCCGCCGGCAACCGACACGACAGCCCCTGTCGCGAAGATAAGCAGTCCTGCGGCTGGCGCGAAGGTCAGTGGCACGGTGTCTATTTCAGCCTCCGCAACGGATAACGTCGGGGTTAGCAAGATGCTGCTCTACATTGATGGCAAGCTCGTCCGCAGTGTCACCACGGCTAGCCTTACCTATAGCTGGTCTACCCGGAAAATCGCAACCGGCTTGCATACGCTTCTGATTGAAGCCTACGACTCGGCAGGCAACAAGGGCACGACCTCGATCCAAGTGACGCGCTGATCAACTTGCCGGTAACTCACTCTGGGCGGACAAGGAATTCCTTGTCCGCCCTGTTGTTTGCAGTGCGAACCTTTCTGGCGCAACCATTTCGCTCAAGGGCTGGTGCGATTCTGAGCTTTCATCCAACACGGGCGGGGAATGGCCGTTGATCCCCCCTAAAGGCACTAAAAGCCCGACTTTCGGCTAACAGTTGCATATCCTTTTAATAGATTTTCTCTCCAGACGGCACTTGGAAAACAACCGATATCTACGTGAGGGTTTTCCCATCATGAAACATTGGTTACAGCCTCATTCCGAACTCGCACGCAGCCTGATGACTTTCAGGAAGACCTTTTACCGATTGGCAGCATTCAGCGCTGTCATCAACCTGCTGATGCTTCTGCCAGCAATCTACATGCTGCAAGTCTATGACCGGGTGCTGCATAGCCGCAATGAAACCACCCTGTTGATGCTGACCCTGATGGTGGTGGGGCTGTATGGCTTGATGGCGCTGCTGGAGTTTGTGCGCTCTTCGGTGATGATCCGGGTGGGAAACCGGCTGGATATGCAGCTTAATTCCCGCATCTTTACAGCAGCCTTCGAGCGCAATCTGCGCAAGAGCGGTGCCAATCCGGGACAATCCTTGCAGGACTTGACCAATGTCCGGCAGTTTCTGACCGGCAATGGTCTGTTTGCCTTTTTCGATGCGCCTTGGGCGCCTATCTATCTGGCGGTGACTTTCATGTTCCACTGGATACTGGGAGTGTTCGTTCTCGCGGGTATGCTGATCCTGTTCCTACTGGCCTGGCTGACCGAAATCAGTACCCGCAAGCCGCTGGCCGAGGCTAATCAGGCATCGATGGCCGCAACCAGCTATGCCAACAACAATCTGCGCAATGCCGAGGTGATCGAGGCGTTGGGCATGCTGGCCGCCTTGCGCGAACGCTGGTTCGGCTTCCAGCGCAAGGTACTGGAAAAGCAGACCGAGGCTTCAGATAAGGCAGCGCGCATCAATGCGATGACCAAGATGATCCGCATTAGCCTGCAATCTCTGGTGCTGGGCGTAGGGGCCTTGCTGGTGATACAGGATGAAATCACCCCCGGCATGATGATTGCCTGCGCCATTCTGCTTGGCCGTGCCCTGCAGCCAGTGGAAATGGCGATTTCCACCTGGCGACAATTGATCAATGCCCGCGCCGCTTATCATCGCCTGGATGCATTGCTGCAGGAATTTCCGGCACGTGAAACCGGTATGCGCCTGCCTCGGCCGACTGGCCATGTCGCGGTGGAAAATGCCACGGCCATGCCGCCCGGTGCACAAACCGCCGTGTTGAAGAACCTGAATTTTGCGTTTAATCCGGGGGATGTGGTCGGCATCATCGGGCCAAGCGCGGCGGGAAAAACCTCGCTGGCACGTTTGCTGGTGGGGGTATGGTCTACGCAGGCTGGCAAGGTTCGCCTGGATGGGGCCGAAGTCTATCACTGGAGCAAGGACGAACTGGGCCCGCATGTTGGCTATCTGCCGCAGGATATCGAATTGTTCGACGGCACGATTGCGGAAAATATCGCACGATTTGGTGAGTTGGATTCCGACAAGGTCATCGAAGCAGCGAAACGTGCTGGTGTGCATGAAATGATTCTGCGTTTGCCGCAGGGTTATGACACGCCATTGGGCGATGCCGGCAGCGTACTTTCCGGCGGTCAAAAGCAACGCATTGGGCTCGCGCGTGCGCTGTATGGCAATCCGGTGCTGGTGGTGCTTGATGAGCCCAATTCCAACCTGGATGACGTGGGCGAGCAGGCGCTGCTGCAGGCGGTGGCCGATCTGAAGCAGCGTGGCGCAACGGTGGCGTTGATTTCGCAGCGCACCAACATTCTCAATGCTGTGGACAAATTGCTGGTCTTGCGTGATGGGCAAGCCCAGGCATTCGGCCCGCGTGATGCAATCCTGAATGCCATGGTGCAGACCGCGAGCACGGTACGTGCAGCGCCTTCGGCCAGTGCCTAGTGCCGGTTTTCGATGGGGTAAAAACCATGAAACAATCCGAAGATCAATTGCCACAACCCGCTCAACCGCTCACCAAGACAACCGTAGACACCGATGAGCGCAAGATCAGTCGGCGCGGCATGTGGATTCTGTTGCTGGGGTTTGGCGGATTCATGGCATGGGCGGCACTCGCTCCGTTGGACGAAGGAGTGACTGCGCACGGCACTGTCACGGTTGCCGGCAACCGACAGACCATTCAGCATCTCACCGGCGGAACCATCGAAAAATTGCTGGCCAAGGAAGGTCAGCAGGTGATGCGTGATCAGTCATTGATCGAATTGAACAGTACCCAGCCCAGTGCGCAGCTCGGCATTACGCTCACGCAATATATCAGTGCTCAGGCAGTAGAAGACCGCCTGCGTGCAGAGCGGGGCGGCTTTCCTCGCATCAGTTTTTCTGAAGCGCTGACAAGGCTGGGCGATGATCCGCGCATCGAACAGGCCAAGGCTTTGCAGACGCAATTGTTCAATTCGCGCCGGGCGGCGCTGCGCAGCGAATTGGGCATACTCCAGGAGAACCTGCGTGGCATGACCGAGCAGTTGAGTGGCTATCAGAATCTGAAAGCCAGTCGTGAAGCGCAAGGCAAGTGGCTGGCTGAGGAACTGAAAGGGGTACGCGATCTGGCCGGGGAGGGCTATGTGCCCAAAAACCGCCTGTACCAGCTTGAGCGAGATGCGGCGCAATTGCAAGGTGCACTGGCTGAAACCATCGCCAACATCGGCCAGGTACAGAACAGCATTTCCGAAGTAAAGCTGCGAATGCTGGCAAGGCAGCAGGAATATCAGCAGGAAGTGGAATCGCAACTGACCGATATCCAGAAGGAAACCCGGACCTTGGCAGAGCGTTTGCAGGCATTGCAATACGAGGTTGATCACGCCGTGATCCGCTCGCCGATGGATGGGATCGTTGTGGGGCTCAAGGTGCATACGGTAGGCGGGGTGGTGCCGCCGGGGCAGCCGCTGATGGATATCGTGCCGCAAAACGAGCCATTGATCATCGAGGCCATGGTTGATCCGTCGATGAGCGCCATGGTACGTCCGGGTATGCCGGTCGATATCCAGTTTCCCGCACTCAACCAGAACACAACGCCGGTTATTCCAGGCGAAGTGCAAACCTTCTCTGCTGATCGTCTGGTCGATCAAAAGACTGGTGCCTCGTATTTCCTGGCTCAAGTCAGGGTAACGCCCGAAGGGATGAAGCGCATTGGCAGTGAACAAATCAGGCCCGGCATGCCAGCTGTGGTGGTGATCAAGGCTGGTGAGCGCACCATGCTGGAATATCTGATCAAACCGATGACTGATCGCATGCGCTTGTCCTTCAAGGAGAAATGAGGTGAACCTCCCACGATGCGCTTTCTCCCTCTCGGTATTGCTCGTCGCCATGTTTCCTGTGTCGGCACAAGCCTTCGGGCTGCTTGAAGGATTTCGCCTGGCGCAACGCAACGATGCCGCTTTCCGTGCTGCCCTGGCCGAGCGTGATGCTGGCGAAGCCAATCGGGCACTGGGCCGTGCTTATCTGCTGCCGGTGATCTCGGCCAATGTCAGCAGAAGCAATGTCACCGGTGAGCGCCAGATTGGCAGCAGCACGACTGATCTGGATTACACCAGTAAAAGTGCGGCGCTGCAGTTGCGCCAGCCGCTGTTCAATATGGAGCGCTGGGCGGAATACCAGCAGGGCTTGGCCAAGGCTGACTTCAGCCAGTCGGTATTCAGCCGCAAGGAAAAGGATTTGGCCAGTCGCTATGTCCTGGCGTATCTCGATCTGCTGCTGGCTGAACAGAATCTGACCCTGAACGAAGCCAAGATCCGTGCGTTATCCGAAGCCCGCCAGCAGGCGCAGCGGCGGCTGGAGCGCGGCGATGGCACGATCATCGATGTGCGCGAAGCCGAAGCACGCCTGGCACTGGCCGAGGCCATGCAGGTGGAAGTGCAGAATCAGCGTGTCGTTGCCGAACAGGCACTGGTGGTGTTGACGGGAGAAGCGCCGCGCCGGCTGGCCGAACCCGGGCAGGAAATGAGCCAGCATCTGGGTGTGGCCGGCTTGTTGCAGGAATGGCTGGCGCGTGCTGGCCAGAACAGCCCGGATATTCTGGCGGCACAAGGCAAAGTGGATATTGCACAGCAGGAAGTTGCCAAAGCGCGCGCCGGGCATTATCCCTCACTGGATCTGGTGGCCAGCCACAGCCGCACTTCATCCGATACGGTTTCCACGCTCAATCAGAAAAACAAGCTCAATGCGGTCGGGGTGCAGTTGAGCATTCCGCTGTATGCCGGCGGGTATTCCAGTGCCTTGAGCGAACAGGCTGCGGCCAGTCTGCGTCAGTCCATGGCCGAGCTGGATGAAGTGCGTGCGAAGACCGCGCTGGATGTTTCGCGCCAATTTCATGGGTTCAGCAGCAACAGCAGCAAGATCCTCGCGCTGCGGACAGCCGTGCACTCAAGCGAGCAAGTTCTGATCGCCAACCAGCGCGGACTGGATGCCGGAGTACGCACCAGTATCGATGTTTTGAATGCGCAAGAGCAGTTGTATCAGGCGCGTTATGACCTGGTGGAGGCCCAATACAAGCAGCTGGCAAACTGGGTTGAGCTGCGCGCCAGCAGCGGCAGCCTGAGCGATGCCGACATCACACAGCTCGATCAGGGATTTGTCTGGCGCAAGTGATGGACGGAAATGCAGGAGAGTGGCTTTCGCGTACAATCCGCCCAGCCTGATTCCTGCAATTCCCCGATGCCATGACGTTTGAATCCCGTACCTTGTGTTTGCTGGCGGCAGTCGCTTTGTCCGCGTGTGCCACGCCTTCGACCCCCGCTCCAATCGTGAGCCTTGCCGAACCCGCAGCATCGCAACCTGTTGCTGCTTCGCAGCCCGCAGCGGTGGTGGCTGTGCCTGTGCTGCCGCCTCCGGTGGTGATGTCACCCCAGCCGGCGATTGCCTTAGCACCGAGCCCGGTACCGGTGGCACCGCCGCCAGTACTGGCACCTGCGGTGGATGGGCGGGTTTTGCTCGATAAACTGCTGCCGCAGAAGATAGCCGATCGCGCCGGCTGGGCCACGGATATCCATACGGCGTTCAGCGCCTTGCAGATTCCGCAAACCCCGGAATACTTCTGTGCCGCACTCGCCGTGATCGAGCAGGAATCGACCTGGCAGGGCGATCCAGCCGTGCCGGGCTTGGGCGATATCGTCTGGAAGGAAATCGGTGCGCGTGCCGGCAAGTACCATATTCCGCTGTTTACGGTGAAGGCCGCGCTGATGGTGCCGTCGATCGACGGGCGCAGCTACAAGGCGCGTATCGATGCCTTGCGTACCGAGCGCGAAATGAACGAACTGTTTGAGGCAATCGTCAAGGATTCGCCCGATCTGGCCAAGCGTTTCGGCATCACCAATCCCATCCGCACCGGCGGGCCGATGCAGGTCAGCATCGAGTTTGCACTCGCGCATACCAAGGTCTGGGAATATCCGTATCCCATCAAGCACAGCATTCGCGACGAAGTGTTCACGCGCCGGGGCGGCACATATTTCGGCATTGCGCACTTGTTGCAGTACCGGGCGCCGTATCAGGACATGCGTTACCGCTTTGCCGATTTCAACGCCGGCCGCTATAGCAGCCGCAATGCCGCTTTCCAGTTGGCGCTGGCCAAACTGACCAAGACCAAGCTGGTACCCGATGGCGATCTGCTTATCTACCGCGACGGACGCCCGAGCGGCACGCGCAGCAGCACCGAAAAAGCCTTGTTGGCCATCGCGGGAAAACTGGGAATGAGCGCGCAGGAAATTGCCGCTGATCTGGCGCGTGAAAAGACCTCCGGCTTTGCCGATACCCGGCTTTACCAGCGTGTATTTACCCTCGCAGACCAGCAGGCCGGGCGCAAGGTCAGCCGCGAAGCCATGCCGCAAATCCGTCTGCAAAGCTCGAAAATCACACGCAAGCTGACAACCGGCTGGTTCGCCGACCGGGTCAATTGGCGTTATCAGACCTGCCTGGCCAGAGCCAGGTAAAGATCGTTTACGAGCTTCCTCCCTCTCCCCAACCCTTGGTGATCGGGTCAAAAATCTCCTCTCGCCCGAGTGCGGGAGAGGGGCTTGGGGAGAGGGCGTTCGATGGCGCATGTCAAAACAAACAAGGGGATGGCTGGGCCATCCCCTTGTTTCACCTTCAGCATGAATGGATACCGGCCTTCGTTGGTATGACGCGCATATCTACACAGG
This sequence comes from Formivibrio sp. oc-25, assembly GCF_055810895.1. Classification (NCBI taxonomy): domain Bacteria; kingdom Pseudomonadati; phylum Pseudomonadota; class Betaproteobacteria; order Neisseriales; family Chitinibacteraceae; genus Formivibrio; species Formivibrio sp. oc-25. Next base: position 179,249 of record NZ_JBVVOL010000003.1, read on the forward strand.
CCTGATCGCTAATCGCGCCGGCGTGGTTCGTCATCCGGGCGACGCTGCTCGCGCCATTCCTCCTGCCGCTGGCTGCGCTCCCGTTGTGGCAGGGTTTCCGGTGGGCGGCGCTGCGCCGGCATGTCCGCACGTTCGCGCTCGCGTTCACGCTGTTCGATGCGTGGTGCCGATTGCCCGCGTGGCTCGCCGGGTACGACTTGTGGCATCGGTCCGCGTGGTTGCGGGGCGTTCAGACGTTCCCGGTTATCAGCACCAGGCCGATCGTCACGTTGCCGCCGTGGCTCGTCAGGTACGACTTGCGGCATCGGTCCGCGTGGTTGCGGAGCGTTCATGCGATCGCGATCATCCATGCCGGGCCGATCGTCGCGTTGCGGTTGTGGGCGCGGCATGGACTGTGGCACCGGTTGCGCCGGGCGTCGCCATTCATCGGGCCGTTCCTGGCGTGGGGATTCCTGCCTTTCCGGTCTGAACTGGCGCGGCGTGTCATCGCGTGGCTGATAGCGATATCGGTCTGAGCGGATCCGCTCCTGCCTTTGCACGTCACCAGGGTAGCGCTTGCCGGAGTAGTTGCGCTGGTAATCGGGCAGCGGGGCCGGGCGCGGTGCATAGCGCCGATCCCAGCGATCCCAATCGCGATGGCGATCTTCCCAATCCCGTCCCCAGCGATCACCCCAGCGCGGTGGAGCATCGGGGCGCCAACCGTAAAAGTAGGTGGGTGGGCGGCGGTAGTAACGCACCGGAATGCGCAGGACAAACCATGGTACGTATTCGGGTTCAACCCAACGCCAAGGGCCGTTGTACCAGCCGCTGACGTACCAGTGATCGTTGTGGAATACCCAGTACCAGCCATCATAGAAGAAGTAGTTAAGGTGCAGATTCGGTGCGTAATACACCGGATAGCCGCGAATCAGCGCCAACCTGGGGTAGATCGGTACATGGAAACCGAGATTGATGCCGATGCTGACATCAATATCCGCCCGTGCCGGAGGCGCAGGGGCAAACAGCAGTGACAGGGCCGCGCACATGCTGCTGAGCAGGGTTTTGGTGGTTAGGGTTTTCATGGCGGTTCCTCCTTCGGGCACCTCGAAATGTTTTGAGCAACCCAGGTGTGTGTTACGCAGCATGAATGTGCTGCTGGTCGTATTAACGCGCAGCCTATCAGGGCGGATGACATGTGGCTGTGAGGCCTGCCGCAGCATGTGAAGTGGATCACACGAGCAATGCTGGGAGACGACGAAAATAGGCACTGTGTATTTTGAGTATGACCAGTCAAACAGGCATTGCTCATGGCTATTGAGGCAAACAGCTGATTTGCGGCAGGGCACCGCGAAAAACTCCGATTTCGTCGCGATACTGCGTTGCTCAAGAAAAATTGCTCCTTACGTATCAGATATATGCTGCGTCGCAATTTTTCTTTCGCGCCTTGTCTCGCTTAGAACTCGAAGTTTTTCGAAGTGCCCAGTATTCAGAACTTGGCCTTTCGGCAGCCCAATCCCCAATTTCTGGCACTGAATTTCTCTGCACGGTTCTAAACAGAAGAATCTCGCCTGAGAACGGGTTCAAAAAAACGCATCCTTCAGAAGGAGTACAAACATGAAACTAGCCATTCTTCTTGCATCAATCACCGCAGTGGTTCTCACCGGCTGTGAAACCAACCCCTATACCGGCGAGCATCGCAAGGCGGCCACCGGTGCCACCATCGGGGCCGGTTCCGGCGCATTGCTGGGCGGCATCGTGGCGGGCAGTGGTGATCGCACCAAGGGCGCGGTACTGGGCGCGTTGATCGGAGCTACCGTCGGTGGTGTTGTCGGCAACCAGATGGACAAGCAGGAAGCGGAATTACGCCGTTCGATGGAAGGCACCGGTGTGGAAGTGCAGCGTGAAGGCGACACCTTGCGCCTGCAGGCACCTTCCAATATCACGTTTGCGACCAATCGCTCGGATGTCCGCACCGAATTCATGCCGGTGCTGGATCAGCTGGCCGGCAGCATCAACCAGTATCCGGGAACCGTGGTACGGGTGGAGGGGCATACCGATTCAGTGGGAACCGCCACGTATAACCAGACCCTTTCGGAAAACCGCGCGCAGAGCGTGCGCAGTTACCTGATCCAGCGTGGCGTGGCGCCTAACCGGGTCGAGGCGGTTGGTTATGGCCTGACGCGGCCGGTGGCGGACAATGCCACGGCCGATGGACGTGCGCGTAACCGGCGGGTCGAAGTGCTGATCGTTCCGGTTGCACAGTAGGCCCTGTTTGCGAAGCAATGCCTCCCCTAGGCTCTGTTGACGTTTGATTGTTTTTTACGCAAGCCCGCCAACTTGCCGGGGCGAGAAGCCAAGCGCAAGCAATACTGGTGTATTGCGAGCATTGGCGACAAAGCATTTGGCAAGATTGGCGGACTTGCCCTTCGGGCGGCGGGGTCTTTTGCTCCATTACGGCGTTATTTCCCACTTGCGGTACCCGTACCGCGGCCTGGGAAATGCCTTGTACTGGAGCAAAATACCCCGGCCGCGTAAAAATTAATCAAATGTCAACAGAGCCTAGCTCCTGGCGGGCGAGGGGAGTGCTTGGATATCCACCGACTTTGCGTCCTCGCCCGCACGCGGGAGAGGGGTGGTGAGAGGAAAAAACGGCCCGATCTTACGTCGGGCCGTTTGGGTTACTACTTGGCTACAGCAGTTGCGGCTCAATACATCACATCGCGGGTCACGCCGTAGCGGCGCAGGATGCGGCGCAATTGATCCAGTGCTTCGATCTGGATCTGGCGCACGCGTTCGCGGGTCAGGTTCAGGTTGGCTGCCAGGTCTTCCAGCGTGCTGACTTCATAGCCGTTCAGGCCATAACGGTGCTCGATCACGGTACGCTGCTTATCGTTGAGCTGGCGGGTCCATTCATGGACATAGCGTTCGATCTCGGCATTTTGCAAGGTGATTTCCGGTGCTTCGCACTGTTCATCCGGAATCGATTCGCCGATGGTCAGCATGGGGTCGATATCCAGCGGCGCATCCAGTGATGCCATGCGCTCGTTCAGGTGCATGACCCGGCGCACATCTTCGGCATCCTTGCCCAGGAAATGCGCGATATCTTCCAGCGAAGGTTCCGCGCCCGAGGTGATTTCCAGATGGCGTTGCGTGCGCAGATAAACGTTCAGTTCCTTCACCACATGCACCGGCAGGCGGATGGTGCGCGACTGGTTCATGATCGCACGCTCGATGCTCTGGCGAATCCACCAGGTGGCGTAGGTGGAAAAACGGAAACCACGTTCCGGATCGAATTTCTCCAGCGCATGGATCAGGCCGATATTGCCTTCCTCGATCAGGTCGAGCAGGGTCAGGCCGCGATTCAGGTAATGCTTGGCAATATTGACGACCAGACGCAGATTGCGCTCGATCATTTCCTGTCTGGCCGCGAAGTCTCCCTGAACAACCCGGCGCGCCAGGGTGCGTTCTTCTTCGGGCTTGAGCAGCGCACTCATGCCGATTTCGTTGAGGTAGATCTGCGTGACATCACCGGTTGAATCGCCGGTGTAGGAGAAGTCTGCTTCCGGCAGCGAGGCGTCACCATCCCTATCCTCATCAGCGCTGGTTTCGTCCAGTTCGATCTCGCTGTCGTCTTCGAGATATTCGTCATCCAGCCTTTCGGTCTGATCATTCATGATTGGCCTGCCCTCCTGATAGGTTGTTTTTGTGCCATGGCCGCTTGCTGGTCAAAGCAGCCTCCCTTTTTTATTTGTGGCGTGCTCCTCTGGAAGTCCAATGACGTGAAACGCAGCCATGCCGTATCCCATGCGAAAAAATGTGTACCTATATCGCTATTGCTTACGACCAAGCTTTCCTGAGAAATTTAGGCAGTGCCGTGCCTGCTGGGAATACGTGCGGACACGTATGGCCGGGCTATAGTGAGAATGCATAAATGTCGAATGCCAAATTTGGATGTATGCACAAGGGATGGTTTTCCTGCTTGCTTGCCATATATATTTCCCTTTGAACAGTTTTTGGGTTGACGCATGAACACAACGTGGCCCTATCGCAAGATGGACCTCTTCTGGCTGGGATCGACAGCGCTTGTCTATGCCCTGCTTGAGAAGACCATTCTCAACCTGTATGCAACGCATTCACTCCTGACGATCTTCTGGCCCGGAACCGGCCTGGCGCTGGCCTTGCTGCTGCTCGGTGGAAAAAAATTCTGGCCAGCCATCTTCCTGGGCGCTTTGCTGGGCGGGGTATGGTCTGGCCAGGCCGTGGATATGGCCATTACGGTTTCGCTGGTAAGAACCCTGGAAGTGCTGCTCGGGTCGTGGTTGCTGAACCGTCAGCGTACCTTTGATTGCTCGCTTGCCTCCTTGTCGGATCTGTACCGCTTGACCTGGCTGGCCGGCACGCTGAGCACGGCCATCGGTGCTGCGGCCGGCTTGTGCGTGCTGTTGCTGCTGGGCAATGTGGCGCTGCATCTGGCTTTTATCGAATTCGTGCTGTGGTGGATGGCCGATCTGGTCGGCATCCTGATCATGACTCCGCTGATTCTGTCATGGCGAACACCGTCTCGCCTGCGGGTGGTGCGCAGCCTGGAGATGGGGCTGCTGCTGGGTGTGGCTTTTCTGGTCGGGCAGATTGTTTTCCTCGACTGGTTCCGCGACACCTTCACCTTCATCAATCGCGGCTATTGGTTGTATCCGCTGGTATGCTGGGCGGCCATTCGCTTTGGCTTGTTTGGCGTGCAGCTGGTGATGTTGCTGACCTCGGTGCAGGCGTTGATCGGCGCGGCGCTGGGGATTGGCACGTACGGCTATTCACTTTCAAGCACACAGATATTCAATTTCTGGGCACATACCACCATCCTGACGCTGATCGGCATGGCCTTGGCCATCGTGCTGGCCGAGCGCGAACGCATCAATCGCGAACGGCAGACCAGCGAAGACCGTTTCCTGTCGCTGTTCGAGAACATGCTGGATGGCTATGCCCATTGCCGCTTGATCTTCGAGGGAGACAAGCCGGTCGATTACGAATTCATCACGGTGAATCCATCGTTCGAGCGGGTAACCGGGCTGCAAAATGTAGCCGGACGCAGAATCTGCGAGGTGGTGCCGGGCTATGCGCAAGCCAATCCGGATTCGCTGCGGGCCTTTGCCGATGTGGTGCAGAGCGGCGTCGCCATGCGTTGGGAACACTATTTTTCAACCACGGATCGCTGGTTTGCTTTTGCAGTCTACCGGCCAGCCCCCGGTGAATTCATCTGCATCATCGAAAACATTACTGCGCGCAAACAAGCTGATACGGAATTGCGCAAATTGTCGCAGGCGGTGATGCAAAGCCCGGTCAGCGTCGTGATTACCGATCTGCAGGGGCGTATCCAGTATGTCAACCCGGCTTTCTGCCAGGTTTCCGGCTACCAATCCGATGAAGTGCTCAACCAGAATCCGCGCGTGTTGAAATCGGGCCGAACCCCACCGCAAACGTATGACGCGCTGTGGGCTACGCTTAGCGCCGGGCAGGTCTGGCGCGGCGAGTTCATCAACCGTACCAAGGATGGCCGCGAATTCATCGAAGACGCCACCATTGCCCCGCTGCGCCAGATCGATGGCCAGATCACGCATTACATCGGCATCAAATCTGATGTGACCGAACTGAAGCATGCCATGGAGCAATTGCGTTCCAGTGAAGCCCGCTTCCAGTTGGCGAGAAATGCTGCCGGACTAGGACTGTACGATCATGACCTGATCAAGCGTACTTTGGTGGGTGATGAACGGATTCACGAATTCTGGGGTGTTGGAACGACAGAATCCTTGTCGGTAGCGCAATTGCTCGAGGGGGTGCATCCAGCAGATCGCAACTCCGTACTTGTGTCGATAGATCGTGCCTATGATCCTGCCAGTGATGGCAAGTTTGTACGGGAGTTTCGTGTTGTTCATGCTGTAGATGGCACAGTACGTTTCCTGCGGGCGAATGGCCAAGTGTTTTTCGAGAATGGCATTCCGATTCGCGCCATCGGTGTTGCCCAGGATATAACGGCGCAGAAGCATCTGGAGAAGGAAATCGAAGCCCAACGTCACGAGATGGAAAGCTTCGTCAATCAGCAGATCGCCGCGCAGACTGCTGCGGCCATCGCGCATGAACTCAACCAGCCGCTGGTGGCGATTTCTGCCTATAGCGAAGCGGCATTGCGCATGTTGCAGCAAGGTGTGCAGAAACCGGAAAAACTGTCGCGCGCACTGGAAGGCGCCATGGCGCAATCGCAGCGGGCCGGGCAAACGCTGAATGAACTGCTGAATTTCCTGCACCAGAACCGGGTGGATGTAGAAGCTGTCGATATCCACGAGATCATCCATGGCGCACTGGCCATCGCCCAGGACAACCGCTTTGGGCGTTTCCGTACTGAAGTGGAACTGGAACCCGATATGCCGCTGGTACAGGTGAATCGCTTGCAACTGCAGAAAGTGCTGGTAAACCTGTTCCATAATGGAATCGAAGCCATGCATGGCGCGGGCGTGCCGGTTCCGTCCATCACCATCAAGGTCAAGACAGCCGCAGAGAGCAACATGGCGCAGATTACGGTGCAGGATTGCGGCCCCGGTCTTGATACGGAAACCGCACACCGGATTTTCGATCCGTTTTTCAGCACCAAATCGGAAGGTCTTGGCCTGGGCCTGGCGATCAGCCGGGCGCTGATCGAGGCCAATGGCGGACAGTTATGGGCTGAGGTAAACAGCAGCCCTGGCGCAACATTTCATATCGCTTTACCCTTTGCATCATGAACGCACAAGCCACTATCTACATCGTGGATGACGATGCTGCCGTGCGGGATGCGCTGACGCTCCTGCTCGAACAGGAAGATTTCACGGTACAGGCCTTTGACAGCGCGGAAGCATTCCTGGCGTCCGTGCAGCCCGTTGCGCGCAGTTGCGCCATTGTGGACGTGCGCATGTCGGGCATGGATGGGCTGCAGTTGCAGACAACACTGGCCAGAAAAGGCGTGCTGCTGCCGGTGATCCTGCTGACCGGCCATGGCACGATTCCGATGAGCGTGCAGGCGATCAAGTCCGGTGCGGCCGATTTTCTGACCAAGCCAATCAGTGCTGCACATCTGCTCGTCAGTATCCGGGCGGCGCTGAAGGAAAGCGAAAAGCTGTTTGCGCAAGCCCAGGAAAATCATCACGCCGGGCAATGCCTGGCCGGCCTGACCGAGCGCGAGCGCGAAGTGCTGATGCTGGCAGTCGAGGCCATGCCCAACAAGGAAATTGCGCGCCAGCTCGGTATCAGCCACCGCACCGTTGAAATCCACAAGGCGCACATCATGGAAAAGACCGGTGCGACTTCCCTGCTGGATCTGGTGCGTATCGCCAAGGCCGGCGGATTGGGCCACTGAACCTGAGTTTCAAAGTGTTCACCGCGCTCCGTTCGGCGACAACGTTGGAATTTTTCGAAGAGCCTTTCAGCGCTGGGTGACGGTGGCATCCTCAACGCCAACCCGTCCGATAAAGGGCAGGCGCAGGCCGGGGCGGTTGAAATCGAGACCAAAATTCAGGCCGAGCAAGTTGAATTCGATACCTTCCTCCAGTCCGATACTTAGCCCGAGCAAACCCAGCAGTGATGCCTGCAGGCCATGGCCGGACGGTGACATCCCCAGCGGTTGGCCCAGCGGGCGGTAGTCCTTGCCGATGGCATTCGCGGGCAAATCGAGCTGCAAGCCGGGCACCTCGCGCCCGATGTGTGCCAGGAAGGTGTTGCTGTTGGGGCCGGGATAACTACGGTAGACATGCGCATACGGGTAGGTGCTGATGGCGTGCTCGATCTGGTCGATCATGGCATCAACGCCTTGGCCGCGATGATCGACCAGCAACTGTGGCATTGCGCCGTACCAAAGCCCGTCCGGCAGCGCATAGTCGCGCTGCACGACATCCGGGCTACGCCAGCCCACCACGTCATAACGGGTAAAGCTGGTGCTGCCCGCTTTCTTGTAAATGATCCATGGATGCACGGCAAACAGGCCGCGCCAGCCGTAGGTGGGTGCGGCATAGACCTGAACGATGGCGGTATTGGCCGCAGCGACCGGATCAGGTGCGATACCGGCCGAATGTCGCGGGGCCGTGCGCCAGCTCTGATTTTCAAGCCCATCGTCCGTCCGCACCGCATCGGCCAGGCTGAGACCGAATGACAGTACCAGCATGCCAATGAAAACGAGCGACAGGCGATTGATGCATTTCATGCCGGATATTCCTTGTGGATTTTCAGTTATATCAGGCAGTGTCAGCAGGATATAAGTTCCTGCAGGGCAGGCTTCATGAAACGCGATCCAGCGGAGGAAGCTCGGCGGCAAGCGCATCGAGTGCCTGATCAATCGCTTGCGAACAGGCCTTCAGCTCGTCGCTCAGCATACGGTTGGTCTGCTGTGCGTGCTGACGCTGGCAGGCGAGCACATGTTCGCTGGCAAGCTGATGAAAGCGGTTATGCGCTGCATCCAGTTGCGAGAACGCAGGCATTCGTTTGATGTGGTCTGGCATCAGCCTCAGCCAGCGGCCGAGCTTGCAGGCGCCAGCATCCGCAATCAGGTCTGCATCCAGATGGGCACAGGCATCGGCCTGATCGATGTGAACCTTGTCGAGCGCCGACAGGTATACGTGGTGCCAGAGCTTGGCGAATTCCAGAGAACGTAGTGGCAAGATCGGTCCGCCTATTCATCGTGTTCCATATTGAATCCCGCACGGATGATCTTGAATCCATAGCGCGCCTGTAATTCCGGATTGGCCAGGGTATCGAGTGCGGCTTGCGTGCGTTCCTGGCTCAGATTGTCGCCATTGCTGGCGATCTGTCGGTTGATCTGGCTCATGAGGGCGAGGGCCTCATCGCACTGGCTGGTGCAGGTCACGCTGTGAATGGCAAGTTCCATGATGTGTTCTCCTTGATCCGGTTTCTGGTTTGCAAGTTGTGCAGCGTTGTTGGTCCGGGTTACCCCTTGTTTCAATATGGAATATTTCCGCCGGGATTGCATCAGGCATGTGGATGGGCGGGCAGAGTGCTGATGTTGCCGTGACCATTTGGCGCCGGATAAGCGGATTTGCCGTTATCCCTCCTGGGAAAACGGCATAGACATAAAACAGGGCAGGTACAAAGCGCTGCGTACTGCAGCATGCCGTCGGCGAGGAGGTCGCATGAACAAGATCAAATCCTATCTGGGCGTGATGTTATTGGCCGGGCTGATGCTGAGTTCGCCGGCAGGGGCTGATCGCGTGCGTGGTCATGTTGGCGTAGGCGTTTACCTGGGCGGGCCGACTCTGCGTTGGGTTTACCCCTATCCCTATTATCCGTATCCCTATAATCCGTATTACCCACCACTGATGATGGCGCCCGCTTCACCGCCGGTATACATCGAGCGGGGTGCGCCAGATCAGGCTGAGCAGCCAGAGGATGCTGGACCGCCGTTCTATTGGTATCACTGCGACAAGCCGGAAGGCTTTTATCCGTATGTGCGGGAATGTCCGGGCGGTTGGCAACCGGTAGAGCCGACGCCGCCATCATCGCGGTAGAAGGGGGTGGAGTATGCGAACAAATCTGAAACGGGCGGCGCTGATCCTGCCCTTGCTGCTGGGCGCCTGTGCCGTGGTACCGTCCGGCCCCAGCGCCATGGCGCTGCCAGGAACCGGCAAGAATTTTGATCAGTTTCGGGCTGATGACGTGAATTGTCGCCAGTATGCCAAAGCACAATTGGGCGGCGTTACCGCCAGGGAAGCCGCCGACGAGAGCATGGTACGCAGCGCCACCGTGGGTACGGTTCTGGGTGCTGCAGTCGGTGCTGCAGCAGGTGGCAGTCGGGGCGCTGGCGTGGGGGCCGCCACCGGCCTGGTCATGGGCACTGCAGCCGGGGCGGATGAATCTCGCTATTCGGCCTACGAAGCACAGCGCCGCTATGATCATGCCTATCTGCAATGCATGTATGCCAAGGGGCATCGCGTACCGGTTTCCGGACACTTCGTTACCGAACCAGGGCAGGGTTACACCACGGATTCCGCGCCGCTGCTGTATCCGCCCCCGCCGCCACCCGGCTATCGATATCCGGGGATGCGCTGATCTGTTCGCCGCTTCTTTTCCGGAAAATCGAGGGCTTGCTCTGCAAGATCCTGCGGTTTTTGGAAGATGAACACCCGCTTTGCATCACGTCTGCCAGAGGTTTTAGGGATAATGACGTGATGGAAAATTCGGGCACGCGTCATGACAGACATTTCTTTTTCGACGGTTGAGGGGCGTTACGGCATTACGGCTGATGGCGATCTGGATGACCCATTCCAAGGGCGCAGCGCCAAGGATATTCTGATACTGAAACGCGACGGTACTTATTGGGTTTCTTTGGCGACAATCCGCGTTTCGGCTGATGGCGGTACGCCCTCGGCTGATTTGACGGGTACCTATACGGTTACAGGTGATGGCGTATTGGTGCTGACCAGCCAGGATTGGGGTGATTCAATGTTGGGTTATGTGCAGGAGAACGGGTCTATTGTGCTGGTCTCTAACGCAGAAGATCCCACAGCCCAAGCGCGTTGGCTGGCCAGAAGAATCGAGTGTATCTGGCCAAATTGCCGCCTCTGCCGCGGGCATCGGTGGCATTACTGCGTGCGTGCATTCGGGTAGCTGGGCGGGATGCCATGATTTTCCATTGATCAGATGTGCATCCCGCCACGATAGCCCTTGATTTCCGTATCCGGTCAGTGTTGCAGGCAAGTGCTTGCTCCATGCCATCTGGCGCATTCAGTGTGAACCTGGTTCTGAAGGGCGCCAGTCAATATTGCATACGATTTCAGCCCTCACTGCCCGCGTGTGTGTAGTTGCGTGCCAGTTCGGTCTGAACTTCGTTCGGGGCAGGTTCATAACCGCCGGCTTCCATCACGAATTCACTCTCGCCGGCGCAAATGGCCTTGAGCCGGCTCTCGAAGCCATCCATTTCCGACATGGGCACTTTGGCGGAAATGATCATCGAACCTGCGCATGGGCTGTCGGTACTGGTGAGCCGGCCGCGCCGGGCCGAGAGTTCGCCGCTGACTTCGCCAAACAGGCTGTCGGCGACCTTGACCTGCAAATCCAGCATGGGTTCCAGCACTTGCGGCCGGGCCGCCAGAATCGCTTCGATCAGGGCATGCCGTGCGGCAGTGGAAAATGAGACTTCGTTGGAATCCACGGCATGGTGCTTGCCGTCGGTGATGACGACGCGCAGGTCATGCACCGGAAAACCGGCGTAGGCACCTTCTATCAGGGCCTGGCGAATACCTTTTTCCACCGCCGGCATGAAGTTCGATGGAATGGCACCACCCTTGACTTCATCACCCAGTTCCAGCCCCTTGCCGCGCTCAAGCGGTTCGACCCGCAGCGCTACCTCGCCGAACTGGCCGGCACCACCACTCTGCTTTTTGTGCCGGTAGCGCGCTTCGGCCACCAAGGTAATGGTTTCGTGGTACGGAATGGTGGGCGCTGCGGTATCGAGCTGCAGATTCCAGCGCGTGGCCAGTTCTTCCAGCACGATCTTCAGGTGCTGTTCACCCAAGCCGCGCACCACGGTGCGCCGCCCGCGCGGGTCATAGCTGACTTGCAGGCAGGGGTCTTCATCGCTCAGCCTGGCCAGCGCTTCGGCTAATTTCTGCTCGTCTGCAGGCTTCTTCGTGATCAGGGCCAGACCGTATACCGGCTGCGGATAGGCCTGTGGCTGCAGGTGGTAATAGTCTTCTTCATGCGAATCATGCAGCACCGCGTCGCGCTGGATTTCCTCGACGCGTGCCACCGCGCACAGGTCTCCGGGCACGCCAATGGCCGTTTCCGTGGTATTGCGCCCCTGCAGGCGCAAGAGATGGGCCACCTTGAACGGCTTGCGTCCATCGCCGATATAGAGCTGGGAACTGGGTGTCACCGTTCCCTGATGGATGCGGAACAGCCCCAGCTTGCCACGGTAAGGATCGTTGGCAACCTGGAAGACATGGCCGACGACATGCCTGTCCGGATCAAGCACCACTTCGACCGGTGCGGCGCTGGCGCCTTCGCCCTTGAGGAAAACCGGCGGATTGCCCTCGGTCGGATCGGGGGCGAGCTTGCCCAGAATATCCAGCAGTTCGCGAATGCCCGCACCCGTGCGAGCAGAAACAAAGCAGACTGGAATCAGATGACCCTCGCGCAGCGCCTGCTCAAACGGCGCATGCAATTGCTCGGGATCGAGCGCTTCGCCCTGTTCCAGGTAAAGCGCCATCATGTCCTCATCGAGTTCCACGATCTGGTCGATGATGGCATCGTGCGCGGTCTGCACATCGGAAAATGCCGTGGCGGTGTGCATATCCGGCGCGAAGAAACAGTCGATCACCTTGTCCTGGGTGGCCGCAGGCAGGTTGATGGGCAGGCATTCGCGGCCGAATTCGGCGCGGATGCTTTGCATCAATGCGGCGAAATCGACATTGGCGGCATCGATCTTGTTGACGATCAGCATGCGGCATTTGCCTTTGGCCGCGTTCATCATGCGCCGGGCGCCGCTTTCCACGCCGGCTGCCGCACTGATCACGATGGCGGCGGTTTCGACTGCCGGCAAGGTGGTCAGCGCCCGGCCGGCCAGATCCGGTAGCCCCGGGGTATCGAGCAGGTTGATCCAGTGCCCGGCCCATTCCAGGTGTACGAGGGTGGCATGCAGCGAATGCCCCAGGGTTTTTTCCTGCGGGTCGTAATCGGAAACGGTATCGCCGCGCTCGACACTACCGGCGGCGCCGATTTCACCCGCGGCGGCCAGCAGTGTTTCCACCAGCGTGGTTTTGCCACAGCCGGCATGACCAAGCAGACTCAAATTACGGATGGCGTGAACCGAACTCGGGGTCATCATTCTTCTCCCAGGCTTGTTGTAGTGAATTATGAATAACTACGCATCTCATCCGTATTGTAGGCAATCTGACTGCATTGCAAGCCGCATCGGGCATATCCGATAGAATGCTGTTTTGTCGCCAACCGGCTTGAAAGATCTGCTTTGAGTTTTCCGTTTAAACCTGTCGCAGCATTGATGGGATCACTGGTTTCCCTGTGCGTGGGCACCTCCTTTGCCAAAAGCCTGTTTCCGGCAGTGGGGCCGGAAGGCACCACCACCTACCGAATCGTATTTGCCATGCTGATGCTGATGGCGCTGTGGCGTCCCTGGCGCCAGCGCTGGATTTGGCAGGACATGTTGCCACTGGGCCTCTACGGGGTGACGCTCGGGGTGATGAACCTGTGTTTTTACAGCGCCCTCAAGACGATTCCGTTCGGGATTGCGATTGCCATTGAATTCACCGGCCCGCTGGCTGTGGCGATCTGGGGCTCGCGCAAGGTGAGCGATCTGCTCTGGATCGGCTTCGCCGTGGTCGGGCTGGGCCTGCTGCTGCCCTTGTCCGGTGCTGGCCAGACGATGGCGCTGGACCTGACCGGCATGGCGCTGGCCCTGGCTGCAGGCGTGTGCTGGGCGCTGTACATCATCTTTGGCCAGCGCGTATCGCATCGTTATGGCCATTGGGCAACACCCATGGGTCTGCTGGCTGCAGCAGTTGTGGTGGTACCGGTCGGGCTCAGCCAGGCGGGTGGCGCCTTGTTCGATAGCCACCTGCTGTTGTCCGGGCTGGCCGTCGCGCTATTGTCGAGCGCCATTCCGTATAGCCTGGAGATGTATGCGCTACGCCATTTGCCCAAACAGACTTTCAGCATTTTTCTGAGTCTGGAGCCGGCAGTCGGTGCGCTGGCCGGCTGGCTGGTGCTGGCGGAAAACCTCACCGCCCTGCAGATACTGGCCATTGCCTTCATCATTGCGGCCTCGGCGGGTAGTGCCTGGTCGGCCGGGCGCGCGTAACGCCGATTCGTGATTTGGCAGCCGATGCCCGCACGATCTAGGCTGAAACTGTACCGGCCGTCGTGTCCGATTCGACCAAAGGGGCATCATCATGACCGAAGAGCAAAAAGTCTTCTATCACCTGGGTGCTGCGCTGGCGATCGGGCTGTTGATCGGGGTGGAGCGTGGCTGGAAGGAGCGCACGGCCGAGGAAGGCAAGCGCATTGCCGGTGTGCGGACCTATGGCCTGATCGGCCTCTTGGGCGGCACACTGGCGCTCCTGGCCCATCACTTTGGAGCGCTGGCATTGGGACTTGGCTTTATCGGCGTAGCAGCGGCCATGACTGTAGTCTATGTGGTCAATCTGCGCCGTGACAACGATGTCGGCATTACCGGCCTGGTCAGCGCCATGTTGACTTTTGTACTTGGTGCATTGGCGGGGGTGGGGGAGGTGGCGGTTGCCGGTGCCTTCGGCGTGGTCATGGCTATCTTGCTGACCTACAAGACCGAGCTGCATAGTTTGGTCGGCGCGTTGGAGGCCGGCGAGTTGCAGGCCGGCATGAAACTGCTGCTGATTTCGGTAGTCCTGCTACCGATTCTTCCCAATCAGCGATACGGCCCATGGGGCGCGCTCAATCCCTACGCGATCTGGTGGATGGTCGTGCTGATCGCCACTATTTCTTTCGTTGGCTATTTCGCCGTCAAGATCGGCGGCGCGCGGCGCGGAACGGTCTTTACCGGCATTTTCGGTGGCCTGGCCTCGTCAACCGCTCTGACCTTGCATTTCTCCCGCATGTCGCGTGCCATGCCCGAAATGGCGCCGGTACTTGGCCTGGGTATCCTGCTGGCATGCGGAACCATGCTGCCACGCCTGCTGCTGATCTCGACATTGCTGAATCCGCAACTGCTCAAACCCTTGCTGCTGCCGATCATTGTCATGGCATTGCTGATTTATGTGCCGGCCTTGTTGTACTGGCACCAGCAGTCCGGGATCGAGGCAAAAAACACCGCCATGCTCAAAAACCCGCTGGAACTCAAGTTCGCACTGTTTTTTGCCAGCTTGCTGGCATTGGTGCTGCTGCTGGGGCGGGCGTTGCGTGATTGGTTCGGTGAAGCCGGCGTACTGGTGCTGGCCGGGGTATCGGGTATTGCCGATGCCGATGCCGCCACCTTGTCGCTGGCGCGCATGAGCTCGATTGATCTGGATGTGAAGATCGCCACGACCGGTATCGTACTGGCGGCGGCAGTCAACAGCCTGGCCAAGGCCACCATGGCCACCATGATCGGTGGCCGGGAAGTCGGGCTGCGCGTGGCCTTGCCTTTGCTGGCCAGCGCAGCCGCCGGTGTGGGGATTGTCTATGTGCTGCTGCGTTGAGTCTGGTTCTGCGTGGTTTGCAGAAGCGGTGCTTCCTGCTGCAAGCGCGCCAGCATTTTCTGGGCGTGTTGCGTGAAGGCGGTGCGTTGCGCCGGATCGATCGATTTGCCAGGCAGGAATTTCTCACCCAGCGGATTGACGAATGTATCGTTGTGCGACACGCGATAATCCAGATGCGGGCCGGTGGAAATGCCGGTTGAGCCGACATAACCGATGATCTGCTTCTGGTTCACGCTGCTACCGCTGCGCAGGCCGCTGGCAATGCGTGACAGGTGGTTGTAGTAGGTTTTGTAGCCGCCGCGATGCCTGAGCAATACCTGGATGCCGTTGCCGCCCTTGCGACCGGCAAATTCGACCACGCCGTCGGCCACGGCCCAGACCGGCGTGCCGGTTGGCGCAGCATAGTCGATGGCTAGATGCGGGCGCACGCCGCCGAGTACCGGGTGCGGGCGTCGGTAAGTGAAGCCCGAACTGATGCGCGAGAATTCCAGCGGTGAGCGCAGGAACAGCTTGTTGAGCGATTGTCCATCCGGATCGTAGTAGGCGAATTTATCCTTGTCCGGGAACCCGATCGCGGTCAGGGTCCGGCCATCGCTCAGGTACTGCGCGGCCAGAATGCGGCCTTGTTCCACGGCTTCACCGTTGGCATAGCGTGTTTCGATCAGCAGGCGGAAACGGTCGCCCGTTTGCGTATCCGCCGTGAAATCAAAGTCGGATTCAAAGATCCGTACGAAATCCAGCAGGCTTTGCGGCGAGATATTGCTCGCTTCGATCGCACTCCACAGCGAATCCTTCACTTCCCCCTGACGCACTTCGATGCGCACTTCCGGTTCGATCTCGATCCGGTCCGATTGCCAGCCGCCATCGTTATGGCTGACTTCATAACGTACCCAGGGGCTGGCGGCATAGGCCAGATTCACCAGTTGCCCATCCGGCGCATGCGCCAGTTCAAGCGTATCGCCGGGGCGGATCTTGCGCAGATTTGCGCCGGCCTTGCGCAGGGCGCTGACGATTTCATGGGCGATTGTCGACGGAATGTCATTTTTCAGCAGCGAGGACACGATGGTGTCATGTTTGCGGATTTCCAGCGTCGTGGTTTCCAGTGGCGCAGGTTGTGGCGTTGCCAGCGCATTTTTTGCCGGTTGTGCATGTCTGGCATGGGAGGACCACAGGTATCCGCCGAGCAATACGGCGGCAACAAGAACCGAAAGGATGAATGGCGGGGATAGAAGCAGACGTTTCATTGGTTGAAGCAATTCCATTACCGCGGGATTGTCGCGGAAAGATCCAGAAAACAACGCATGGGCACCGAAGGTATGGCGGCACATGGCAGACGTTGGTCGAGACCCCGTGGCTCGTGGCGTGCCTGCCCAGGCGTTTGCGCGAAGCAAATGGGAGGCCGGGAGGATGGAAAAGTTCCTGCGGATTGAAATGATAGGAAGTTTGCTGGACGTGAAAAAGCCCTGCTGCATGCAGCAGGGCTTTGCGTGAATTGGTACAAGGCTCTCGGACTCAGCCCTGTCAGAGTCATCCCGTTTGGGATGCGTGCAGGATAGCCATCAATCACTACAATTTGATGACACCAGGTGCTGTCGATGTTCGATTGTTTTTACGCAAGCCCGCCAACTTGCCGGGACGCCGTAGGTCGGGTTTTAACCCGACAGCACGGATCATTGTGTCGGGTTAAAACCCGACCTACGAAAGCCGAGCCTGCACATCAACGGTTCTTTTTCTTCGTCGTGTGTTTGGCTGCCACTTTTTTGCTGGCTTTCTTTTTGGCCTGGGCCTGGGTGGGTGCGGCCGGTTTGGCGGGTTCGATCGGGCCATTGGCCTTGGCGGTGCGGATCGCTTCGGCCAGTTCCAGCACCGCCGTGGCATAGAGCGTGCTCTTGTTGTAACGCGTGATGGCGTAGAAATTCTTGAAGCCAAGGAAATAGCGGGTATCGCCCGGTGCCATTTCCAGCGGGAACAGGATGGCCGGCTGCGCAGTATCGATGCTGCCGCTCAGGCTGACGCCTTTTGCCATCAGTTCGGCCACGCTGTAATGCAGATTGAATTTGTCGGCGACCAGCCCGTCGATTTCCTTGCCTTCGACCGTTACCGGCAGCATGGTGTCGCCCCCCGCCTGCCAGCCGTGCAGCGCCATATAGCTGGCTACGCTGGCCATCGCATCGGCCGGCGTATTCCAGATATCGTGGCGCCCATCGCCATCCCAGTCCACCGCATAGGCGCGAAACGATGACGGCATGAACTGCGGCCAGCCCATGGCACCGGCATAGGAACCCCTGAACGAGAGCGGATCCTGCTTTTCATCGCGCGCCAAGAGCAGGAATTCGGTCAGCTCCTTGCGGAAGAATTCCGCCCGGCGCGGGTAATCGAATGCGGTGGTGGCCAGCACGTCGAGCACGCGAAAACTGCCGGTATTGCGGCCGTACATCGTTTCGACATTCAGAATGGACACAATGATGGCCGGGTCGACCTGATAAGCCTGGCTGATTTCGTCCAGTACCTTTTCGTTGGCCAGCCAGAAGGCAGCGCCGGCATTGATCCGGCGCGGGTCGATATAGTTGCCACGGAATTCGTGCCAGGGCCGGCTGGTGGAGGGCCGATCGAAGATCTGCAGGATATGCGGTTTGGGCTCGATTTTGCTGAAGATCTCAACGAGCTGTGTCTCGTCAAAACCATGTTCGGTCGCGATCACGTTCAGGTAATCGCGTACTTCCGGCCGGGCGATCAGGGCTTCGTCGGCATGGGCGAACAGGCCGGTCAGTGCCAGCGCCAGGGTGGCAAGCGTTTTTTTCAGCATGGGAATCCGTTTATTGTGAGAGCGCGCTCGATAGCAGGCGCGCGGTAATGTCGACGATCGGGATCACGCGGTCGTAGGCCATGCGGGTCGGGCCGATCACGCCCAGCGTGCCGACGACTGCGCCGTTGACCTGATAGGGCGCGGCGATGACCGAGCATTCGTCCAGCGGGGCGATGCCGGATTCCTGGCCGATATAGATCTGTACGCCCTGGGCACGGTTGCCCAGTTCCAGCAGTTGCAACAGCGAGGTTTTCTGCTCGAACAGTGCAAACAGCTGCTTCATGCGCGTGACATTGGAAGAAAGATCACCGATATCGAGCAAGTGATGCTCGCCGGCGATGACCACATTGTCTACCTCGTTGGTGATGCTGTGGGAAACCGCCACGGCGGCATTCATCAGGCCGACGATATCGCTTTTCAGGCGAATGAGCTCGCTTTGCACCAGCTGCACCAGGCTGATAAGTGTTTTGCCGGCGCAGTGCTGGTTGAGGAAGTTGCTGGCTTCGAGCAGCTCGTTCTGGCCGAACTGGCGCTCGGTCTGGATGATGCGGTTCTGCACATCGCCATCGCCAGTCACCAGAATCAGCAGCACGCGCTTGTCGGAAAGCTGCAGGAATTCAATGTGCTTGAGCGTGATCTCGTGGCGCTTGGGTGACATCACCACGCCGGCAAAGTGCGTGAGCTGCGATAGCAGCTGCGAGGCAGCAGCGATGGTGCGCTGCGGGCTATCCACCGGCAGGTGTTCCTCGATCTCGCGGATTTCCAGTTTTTGCAGCGGTTGCACCGCCAGCAGCGAATCGACAAACAGGCGATATCCGCGCACGGTCGGGATGCGGCCGGCGGACGTGTGCGGGCTGGTCACAAAGCCCAGATCTTCCAGTTCGGCCATGACATTGCGGATCGTGGCCGGGCTGACATCCAGGCCGGAGTATTGCGACAGGGTTTTCGAGCCAACGGGCTGGCCGTCGGCAATATAGCGCTCGATCAGCGTTTTCAGCAGGATCTGGGCTCGATCGTTCGGCATGGCAGAGCGGCGCATGCGATTGTCTCCGGTTGTCGCGTATTCAGGCTGGATTTTAGCGCGGGTTGTGTGTTTAATGCGTTCCACCACCATCGCAGATTATCCGATATGAACAGTCTCTTCAAAACCATCGTCCTGATCGGCCGCCCTTCCACGCCAACGCTGAAGGATCCGATCATGCGCCTGGTGGAAATGCTGCCTGCGCACGGTGTGCGCGTGCTGATCGAGGAGCAGACCGCCGGCGAGCATGAATTGGTGCAACACCAATCGGTCAGCCGGGAAAATGTCGGCAAGCTCGCTGATCTGGTGATTTCGCTCGGTGGCGATGGCGTGATGCTCGGTGCCGCACGCCTGTGCGCGCCATACCATGTGCCGCTGATTGGCGTGAATCTCGGGCGGCTGGGTTTCCTGACCGATATCGCCATGACAGCGATGGAACAGCAGGTCACCGATATCCTGCATGGCGAATTCACGCCGGAAGACCGCATCATGCTCGAATCGGTGGTGGTGCGCGATGGCAAGGAAATCGACCGCCAGCTCGCTTTCAACGATGTGGTGATGTGCAGGGGCAATACCGGGGCGATGATTGATTTCGAGCTGTTCATCGATGGCAATTTCGTGTGCAGTCAACGCGGTGATGGTTTGATCGCTTCCACGCCCACGGGTTCCACTGCCTATGCGCTGGCTTCAGGCGGGCCGATCCTGCATCCGAGCCTGCCGGCGATTGCACTGGTGCCGATCTGCCCGCAATCGCTCTCCAATCGCCCTATCGTGGTTACCGATACCAGCATGGTCGAACTCTTGCTGACCAAGGCGCATGATGTGCACGCCTATTACGACAACCAGTACGATTGCCGCCTGCAGGAACGTGACCGCCTGATGGTGCGCCGCTTCCGCAATACGCTGCGCATCCTGCATCCGCATAATTATCACTACTACGATACCCTGCGCGAAAAACTGCGCTGGGGTGAACAATTCGTCTGATTCTTCCCGCCTATGTTGCTGACGCTTGCTCTGCGTAATTTCGTGATCGTCCGTGAGCTGGAACTCGAATTCCAGCACGGGCTGACGGTTCTCACCGGCGAAACCGGCGCCGGCAAATCCATCCTGATCGACGCGCTTGGCTTGCTGCTCGGTGATCGCGCCGATGCTGGCGTGGTGCGCCATGGCGCGGACAAGGCCGAATTGCAGGCTACGTTTGCCTTGAGCGGCTTGTCGGGTGCACAGGGTTGGCTGGCCGATAACGAGCTCGCCGGCGATGACGCGGAAACCTTGCTGCTGCGCCGGGTGATCGACGGCAGCGGCAAATCGCGCGCGTGGATCAATGGCGCGCAGGCAACCCTGGCGCAACTGAAAGAGCTGGGTGAAATGCTGGTCGAAATCCACGGTCAGCACGAGCACCAATCCCTGCTGAAAACCGATGCCCAGCGCAGCCTGCTCGATAGTTACGCCGCAACCCTTCCGCTGGCGCGTGAGGTGGCCGATGCTTATCGCGATTGGCGCCGGCAGGCAGATGAGCTGGCGGCTGCCGAATCCAATGCGCAAGCGTTCGAAGCCGAGCGCGAGCGTTTGCAATGGCAGGTCGATGAAGTGGCTGCCCTGGGCTTCACCGCTGCCGAGTGGCCGGAATTGCAGGCCGAGCACAAGCGCCTCAACCATGCCGCCAGCCTGATCGAAGGCGTGCAGGCCGCACTCACCGTGCTGGCCGATGGCGACGAGAATTGCCAGGGCTGGATCGGTGGCGTGAGCTCGCGTCTGGCCGAGCTGGCCGATTACGATGCCGGCGTGAACGAGGCGCAGGAACTGCTGGCCGGCGCCGAGGCGCAGTTGTCCGAAACCGTGCATGCCCTGCGCCACTATGCCGACCGCCTGGAGCTGGACCCGGAACGTTTGCAGGACGTGGAAACCCGACTTGATGCGGTATTTCGCATGGCGCGCAAATACCGTGTCGAACCTGAGCTGCTGCCGGAAAAACTCGCCAGCTGGCAGGCGCGTCTGGCCGAGCTGGGTGGCAGCCAGGGTGTGGAGGCACTGCGCAAGAACGTGGCCAAGGCAGAAAAAGCCTATCGCCAGCTTGCCGATTCCCTCTCGCAACAGCGGCAGCGCGCAGCGGACAAACTGGCAGAAGCGGTGACGCAGGAATTGCAGCAACTGGCGCTGGCCGGCAGCCGCTTTGAAATTGCCCTGCTGGCGCTGGAAAAGCCGGCTGCCCATGGGCTGGAACAGGTGGAATTTCGTGTCGCCAATCATGCGGCTGCCCCGGCCCGATCCATGGCAAAAATCGCTTCGGGTGGGGAATTGTCGCGCATCAGCCTGGCGTTGCAGGTGATTACCAGCCAGATATCCGGTGCGCCAACCATGATCTTCGATGAGGTCGATGTCGGTATCGGCGGGCGCGTGGCGGAAATCATCGGTCGCATGCTGGCCGAACTTGGCAGCAGCCGCCAGGTATTGTGCATTACCCATTTGCCGCAAGTGGCAGCGCGCGGCAGCCATCATCTGCAGGTCAGCAAGGCGCAGGATGCCCAGGGCGTGGCCAGTACCATCCGCGTACTGGATGCGGGCGAGCGCATCGAGGAAATTGCCCGCATGCTGGGTGGTGTCGATATCACCGAAACCACGCGCAAGCATGCGGCCGAAATGCTGGCAGATGCCTGAGTCTTAAACCCTCTCCCCAACCCTTTCCCGCATGCGGGAGAGGGAGAAAAAACGGTGGTCTTGGCCAAAACCCCCTCGCCCGCGTGCGGGAGAGGGGCTGGGGGAGAGGGGGAGTGTTTTCATATCGGGAGATAAAAATGAAACAGAAAACCATTCTGGTTACCGGTGCAAGCGCCGGCTTTGGTCTGGCGATTGCCGAACGTTTTGCCAAACGTGGCGACAAGGTGATTGCCTGCTCGCGCCGCACTGCTCCGCTGGATGCGCTGGTGGCCGAGAGCGAAGGCCGTGTGCTGGCACTGAAGCTCGATGTGCAGGATCGCCAGGCTGCGCTGGATGCCGTGGCCAATCTGCCAGCCGAATTCAGCCAGATCGACGTACTGGTCAACAATGCCGGCCTGGCGCTGGGGCTGGAACCGGCACAGGCCGCGCATCTGGATGACTGGGATACCATGATCGCCACCAACTGCAACGGCCTGGTCTACATGACGCGTGCCGTGTTGCCAGGCATGGTCGAGCGCGGTGCCGGGCAGGTGATCAACATCGGCTCAGTGGCGGGGCTGTTCGCCTATCCGGGCGGCAATGTCTATGGCGCGACCAAGGCCTTCGTGCACCAGTTCACCAACAACCTGAATGCCGACCTGATCGGCACGGGCGTGCGCGCCACCTGCGTCGAGCCGGGCATGAGCGGCGGCACCGAGTTTTCCAATGTGCGTTTCAAGGGGGACGACGGCAAGGCGGCCTCCGTCTATGACGGTGTACAGCCGCTGACCTCGGAAGATATTGCCGATACGGTAGAGTGGGTGGCCGACCGTCCCGCGCATGTGACGATCGGCAGCATCATGATGATGTGCAGCAGCCAATCGTTCGGGCCGCTGGCGGTCAAGCGCAAGTCATAGCATCCGGTTACTCAGTTTTTACCGGAGGCAGGTTGCCGAGCGAACCCGCATTCAGTACCTGGGTGTAACCGGCTTCCTGCAGCAGGCGGCGCGCCATGGCCGCGCGCATGCCGCTCTGGCAATAGATGATGACCGGCTGATCGGGGCGCGCCTGCAACGAGGTGACTTCGCCCGACAGATTCTCCAGCGGTATGTTGCGGGCGCCCGGATAATGCCCCCGGTCGAATTCTTCCTTGCTGCGCACATCGAGCACCAGTGCGCCGTTTGCCAGTGCGCTGGCCAGTAACTTGGGATGACTGCGTCGCATCATCCTGCGCCAGCGCAGGTAGATGAATACCGCCACGATGGCGAGTGCGGTCAGAATGGTTTTTTGGTCCATGATGGGCCTCCTTTGCAGCGAATTTACCGAGATGCCCCAAATTTGTGAAGCGGGAAGCCGCACCCCGCAAAAAACCGACGAAGACTTCATGCGCCTGGCCCTGGCCGAGGCCGGTAAAGCGGCAACGTTGGGTGAGGTGCCGGTGGGTGCCGTGATCGTGCACGATGGCGAGGTGATCGCCACGGGTTTCAATCAGCCGATTGGCACACATGATCCTTCCGCACATGCCGAAATGCGCGCGTTGCGCCTGGCTGCCGAGAAGCTGGGCAATTACCGCCTGCCCGGTTGTGAGCTTTATGTAACGCTGGAACCTTGCATCATGTGCGCTGGTGCCATCATGCATGCGCGCCTGGCGCGCGTGGTCTATGCCGCGACTGACCCCAAGACCGGTGCTGCGGGCAGTGTGATCAACCCGTTTGCCGACCGCCGCCTCAATCATCACACCGAAGTGACAGGCGGGGTGCTGGCGGCAGAGGCATCGAGCATGCTGTCGGATTTTTTTGCCAAGCGCCGCCATGAACAGAAAGCCGCACGCCAGCGGCAGATCCAGGAAACGGAATCCGGCGCTGCCGAGACCGGTTCGCCCCAGTAATGCGCGACAATCTGGCGCAGATTCTTTACCAGTTGCCCCTCATCCAGTCGGCTCACGCAGGCATGCAGTTCCGGCGCTATGCCGATAAAGGACTGCAGCAGTTCCGGATCAAAGTGATTGCCCGATTCCTGCTGCAGGATGGCGATCGACTGTTGCAGCGATAGCGCGTTTTTGTATGGCCGCTCGGTCGTCAGCGCATCGAATACGTCGGCAATCGCAAAAATGCGCGCGGTCAGCGGAATATTCTTACCTGCCAGCCGGAGCGGATAACCGGTGCCGTCAAACCACTCGTGATGCCCCATTATCACGTTGCGGGCATGCCGCAGCCAGCCGGAATGGCTGACGATTTCAAGGCCCAGTTCGACATGGCGCTGCATCTGCGCAAACTCTTCTCGGGTCAGCTTTCCCGGTTTGAGCAGGATCGCATCCGGTATGCCGATCTTGCCGACATCGTGCAGGAAAGCACCGGCGATCAGTTCCCGAATCTGGCGCGCCGGCAAGCCAAGGTGCTCGGCCAGCATCAGTGCATAAAATGTCACGCGGTAGTTGTGTGCGCTGGTGTCCGAATCACGCTGGGCCACCGCACTGCCGAGCACTTCCATCAGTTCGATATTGCTGTGCAAAAGATTATTGGCGCTGGTCTGCAGATTGGCGTGCAGCGAACGGATAAACGGGTAAAGCAAGAACGTGGTGGCGATGACAGTCAGCAAAACCACCATCAGGATTTCACGTGTTTCCTCGCGCAGTGCATGCAGGCGTTCATTCGGAATACGGTAGAGGCCATTCAGGTAGCCCCTGAGCTGGTTGTCGACCTTGATCGGCAGCGACAGCCAGACCAACTCAAGCGGACCCTGGTGCAGGATGGCCGAATGCTGCCGGCCGTCACGGCGCCAACTTCCCGGCAGTTCGCGTTCCAGCGCAAAGCCGATGGTTTCGGCTTCCAGGTCGGATTTCTGCGCCAGCAACCGGCCTTGGGCATCAAACAGATCCAGCGCGACAAATCCGGGAAACCGTTGTGTATCGATGGGATCGGGATAATCAGACTGACGATTTTCGAGTGTAGCCAGAATCGAGGGCAGAGAGGATTGAACGATAGCTTCGGTTTGCTGCAGCTTGATGGCCTGAATCCGGTGCATGCGGTAGAAATAGACCGAGCTTGCCGCCAGCACCGAGATTACGATCCAGCCAAGAATTAACCGGTAAAATGTTGCCCGATAGGTGTTCATATTTCTGCAGGCGTCATGCAATCTGAAATTATCATGCCTGCCGGCTTACTGCTCAATGTAACTAATGGAACAAATTCCATGCAGATCGTGATCGATATTCCCACCCAGCAATTGGCCTTGCTGGCTTCATCCGGCGAGGAAATTTGCCGTTATCCCATTTCTACCGCAGCGCTGGGCGTGGGCGAGAAGCGGGGCAGTTTCCAGACTCCGCGCGGTCGTCATGTGATCCGCGCCAAGATCGGTGCCGGCTTGCCGCGCGCTGCCGCCTTGGTCGGACGTCGCCCAACTGGAGAAATCTGTACCATCGAACATCTGGCGCAGCAGCCCGAGCGCGACTGGATCCTGAGCCGCATCCTCTGGCTCTCTGGCTGCCAGCCCGGCTTCAACCGTCTGGGCGATTGCGACACCATGGCGCGCTATATCTATATCCACGGCACACCGGATGAAGAGCCGATCGATCGGCCCGCCTCGCATGGCTGCATTCGCATGCGCAATGCCCATGTCATCGATCTGTTCGAGCGCGTGCCGGTGGGCACGGAAGTGCTGATCATGCCGGATCGATCCGATGATCCCGCCACTTTCCCGCTGGTCCGGCTCGATTGGTGCCATGGTCGTGCTGCACTTTCCAGCGTACGGCGGCAGGTGTTTATAGAAGAGCAGGGGGTGCCGGCCGAGATCGAACTGGATGAGGCCGATGCCACTGCCACGCATTTCCTGATCTGGGATTGGCAGGGCAAGCCGGTGGCGTGCGCACGCCTGTTGCCCGAAGGCAAGGTTGGCCGCATGGCGGTGCTGCCGGATTGGCGCGGGCAGGGCTTGGGTGATCGCCTGCTGCAGGCCGTCATCACTGAGGCCAAAGCGCGCGGCTGGTTCGAATTGCGCGCTGCGGCGCAGGCGAGAGTTACCGGTTTTTATTCCCGGGCCGGATTCGAGCAGGTTGGTGACCGCTTCGAGGCGGCCGGCATCGAGCACCAGATGATGCGCATTTTCCTGTGATTGCCGAAATCCCGTCTTGCCACAAGGCCGGCAAACCGGGCATGTTTGCCGGCCTTCTCAATGACTGGTGATCCCCATGCAGGTTTTGTCCCTCGCCATCACGCTGTTTTTTGTTCTTGATCCGTTCGGCAACCTGCCGATCGTGCTGAGCCTGCTGAACAAAGTGGAGGAATCGCGTCGCTGGAAAGTGGTGCTGCGCGAATCGCTGATCGCCTTGCTGCTGCTGGTGATTTTCTATGCCGTGGGGCCGCAGTTCATCAGCCTGCTCGGCGTTGGCCCCGACGATCTGACTATCTGTGGCGGCGTGGTGCTGGGCATCATTGCCTTGCGGCTGGTGTTCCCGGATGAACGGGCAAACAGCGCCAAGGAGCAGGAAGCCGAACCCTTTATTGTCCCGCTGGCCATCCCGCTGATGGCCGGGCCGTCCGCACTGGCCACGGTCATGATCATGGCCGCCCAGTCCGCCGCCAACCCCATGCTGGGACTGGGCATGATGACGCTGGCCTGGTTTGTCACGGCATTGCTGTTGCTGATCGGCGTGATGCTCGGCAGCTTCATCCCGCCGCGCCTGCTGATAGCGTTCGAGCGCTTGTCCGGCCTGCTGCTGGCCGTGATTTCCGTGCACATGATCATGACGGGTGTGCGGGCATATTTGACGGCCCCGCTGTGACGGCCGCCGTCATCCAAGTCCAGCTGTACCAGGCTCTGTAATGTTTGAACGCGTCGCCCCGGCGAAGGCCGGGGCCCAGGTCGCCAGCCCGCGCAGTGACTGGATTCCGGCCTTCTCCGGAATGACGACCTTTTAAAACTTCAAAGGGCCTGATCAATAACTCACGGCACCACCATCACGGGCACCCGGGATCGATGCATGACCTTGTAAGTCACTGAGCCGAACACCAGGCTTTCCACCCGGTTCAGCCCGCGGCTTCCCATGATGATGCTGGTGGCGTGCAGCCGGGCCACCTGTTCGAGGATGCGCTCGGCCGGTTCCCCCATGGCTACGTGCAGACGCCATGGCAGCGCTCTCGCGTCGAGCAGCTTGCGCGCCTGTTCCGTAGCCTCCAGGGCGAAGCGGGCCAGCTCGGTTTCGGCCGCCTCCTTCGATAACCATGGCTGCACATGGACAAGATGCAGGGCGCAGGCCTTCATTTCGCCGGCCAGGGTCGCGGCATGGGCGAGGGCGCGCAGCGCGTTGTCCGAACCATCCACGGCGATCAGCCAGGGGTTCGCACCCGCGTCCGGAGGCGGTGGCGAACTCTCAAATACCAGCTTGATCAGGCGCCCTTCGCTGTCGCGTTCGCTACCATCGGGCAGCGGGATCGGTTGTACGGGGCTCATGCTTTTTCTCCTGCGGCAATGGGTTTCGGTTTCGAGAACATCAGGCTGGCCACGACAGAAACGAGGATGATGCTGCCGACAATCGAGAGCGACCACTGGATCGGCATGTGGAACCACGGCATTGCCAGCATCTTGCCGCCGATGAAGACGAGCACGATGGCCAGCCCGTACTTGAGCAGGTGGAAGCGCTCGGCCATGTCGGCAAGCAGGAAGTAGAGCGCGCGCAGACCCATGATGGCGAAGATGTTCGAGGTAAACACAATGAAGGGATCAGTGGTCACCGCGAAGATGGCCGGGATGCTGTCCACCGCGAACACCAGATCGCTGGCCTCGATCAGCGCGAGGACGAGGAACATCGGTGTTGCCCACAAAATGCCGTTCTGCCGGACGAAGAAACGCTCGCCGTGGAATTCCGGCGTGATGCGCAGGTGCCCGCGCAACCAGCGCAGCAGCGGGTTCTTTTCGAGGTCGGGTTCGGCCTCGGCAAAGATCAGCATCTTGATGCCGGTAATGACGAGGAAGGCGCCGAAGACATAGAGAATCCAGGCAAATTGCTGTACCAGCCAGACCCCGGCCAGGATCATGCCGGCGCGCATGACGATGGCACCCAACACGCCGTAGAGCAGTACGCGGCGCTGCAGCTCCGGCGGTACGGCGAAGTAGGTGAAGATCATGACGAAGACAAACATGTTATCCACCGACAACGACTGCTCGATCAGATAACCGGCGAGGAATTCCAGGGTCTTTGTGCGCGCCACTTCAGCGCCCTGGGTATCGTTCAGATACCACCACAAGAGACCTGCGAAAGCCAGCGCAAGGCTGACCCAGACGGCGACCCAGGCAGCGGCTTCCTTGACGTGGACACGGTGTGCCTTGCGACCGCCGAAAACGAACAGGTCGAGTGCCAGCATGACCAGCACAAAGGCGATGAAGCCGGCCCACATCGGGCCGGTGGCGAAACTGACTGCGGTGACATCGTTCATGGCTGCATCCTCAGCTGCGTATCAGTGTCATGACTTGGCCAGCATCCAGTGTCGCGGCCTTTTGCTGGATCTGCGGCAGGTATTGTGTCTGCATTTGCTTGGCCGGGCCGAGCAGGTTCTGGAAAGTCTCGCGCAGCAAAGCCGTGCTCATGGTTCGCCCGCCGGCGTAGTAGCGCCGGGCAACCTGGCCCAGCGCATAGGTGGTGGCAAAGGAAAAGGCCATGCCGGTCGCCGCACTGCCGACCTTGCCAAAAGACTTGCCCGCGGCCTTGCCCAGCAGGCCACCCAGCAACTTGCGGCCGAACTGCTCCAGATATTG
The DNA here is from genome assembly GCF_055810895.1 of Formivibrio sp. oc-25. NCBI lineage: Bacteria > Pseudomonadati > Pseudomonadota > Betaproteobacteria > Neisseriales > Chitinibacteraceae > Formivibrio > Formivibrio sp. oc-25. The sequence continues at coordinate 207,642 of NZ_JBVVOL010000003.1, forward strand.
CGAAGTCAGCCCGACCCCGGCTGTCGCAATGAATTCCTTGATATGACCCTGATCGAGTGATACGCCATGTGTCTTGCCGATGCCATAGATCATCTTGATCTGCAGCGGGATGATCGCCATCGAGGCCCAGGACTGCGGCAGCAGTTCCAGCGCGCCGGCCAACAGGGCGTAATTGAGGATGGATTTATCCTGCTCTGCATCCGTCATGCCAGCGCTGACAGGTGTTGCTGGCGTATCGACCGGCCGGGATGGCGCGGATTCGGTCTGCTCCAGCAACCCGTCTACCTCCTTTTCGATCTGGTTTGCCTCATCCGCCGGCAGGGCAAGCTGCTGCTTGAGTTCATCGAGAAAACGCCGCTCGCCTTCGACCAGTCGTCCATCGGCTTCGCAGATGCATACCGCCATTTCATAGGCGAACTGACGCTGGCCGGTATCGGTTAATTTCGTGGCGACGGCGGTCAGTGGCAGGCGCTTGAGCAATACGTCCTGATACAGTCGTGGCAGATCGGGGGCACTGTTTTCATCTGCCAGATTATCGGCGATGCGGCGGATTTCCTCGCGTTCCTGCTCGTTTTTGGCGCCGTCGGCAAAGGCGGCGTGTATGGAAATCGCAAGTATGGCTTTCTGTTCTTCGCTGTTCATTTCGGCTTCTCTTTCAAAATTATGCTGCAACGATGTTCGCCTTGCTCACAGAGGTGTTTCGGGCTCAATTTTCGCCGCTTCGCGGATGGAAGCACCTGTGTTGGCAAGGCGGTGGTGCCGGGCGATACGCCGGTCAAGCGTGCGCCCGGCACGTTCGGCTGCGCGGCCAATGGCGACGTAAAGGTCTGCCTGGGTGTCATCAATGGCAATGGTGGAAGCACCCTTCAGCCGGACCTCGATCCCGCAGCGTTTGTCGACACCGCCTCTGGCACCATTGACATCGGAGAGTCGCACCACGATGCGCGAGACCATGTCCCGGCCGTGATTCAAGGCATAAGCCAGCCGCCTGGTGATGTGCTCGCGCAGGCCTTCGGTCAGACTGAAATCGCTGGAATGAATCTGGATTTGCATGGTCGTTCTCCGTGGGTAACAGGGTGATGTCTGTATTATGTGGATCACATTTGTTCGATACAAACAGATAATATTTGAGGATATATTCGAAAATAACGAACAAGGATGAGGCGCCATGCTCAATTTCAAGCATCTGCATTACTTCGTCAGCGTTGCCCGCGAGGGTGGCGTCATCCGCGCCGCCGAGCGTCTGCACCTGGCACCTCAGACCCTCTCGGGCCAGATTTCACAATTCGAGGAAAGGCTTGGGGTGGTGCTGTTCAACCGTACCGGGCGCCGGATGGAGCTGACGGAGGCGGGCAAGCTGGCCTTGTCCTACGCCGAAGAAATCTTCCAGACCGGGGCGGAACTGGAAGACATCCTGCGCCAAGGCGGGGGAGGCCGTTTTGTGACCTTTCGGGTTGGCATCGCCGACGTGGTACCCAAGTTTGTCGCCCACCGCCTGCTCACCCCGGTGCTGGATCAGCCGGAAGCGGTGCGCCTGGTTTGCCACGAGGATCGGCTTGAACGCCTGTTGGCCGAGATGGCAATCCATCAGCTCGACATGGTGCTGGCAGATCGACCGATGCCGCCTGGCACGGATATCAAGGGTTACAGCCATCCTCTGGGGGACTCTGGCGTTGCTTTCATGGCATCACCAACGCTGGCCGGCAAACTGAAAGGGGAATTCCCGAAGTGTCTGGAAGGTGAGCCGCTGCTCCTGCCCGGCAAGGACAGTGCCTTGCATGGGGCTTTGCCGCGTTGGCTTGAGCGCCAGGGCGTGCGGATGCGGATCGTAGGCGAGTTTGACGACAGTGCCCTGATGAAGGCGTTCGGAGAGGGGGGCGCCGGCGTCTTTGTCGCCGCCACGGCCAGCCTGCCCGACATCATGGCGCACTACAAGGTCGAGCAGGTGGGTAGCACGGAGGAGATTCGCGAACGCTATTTCCTGATTTCACCGGAGCGGCATCTGACGCATCCGGCGGCACGGGCCGTCAGTGAACACGCGCGTTCCGTTTGATGATTGCGGGGGAATGATGCATATTCCCCCGCAATTGTCGGTAGCTTATGCCTGTTCTTGTGCACCCGAGACAGGGCGGCGATAAACCAGTTGTACCAGGCCGGTGTGATAGGCGCGGTGGGAAACCAGTTCGAGCCGGTTTTCCGGCTGGTTGCCGCGGAATAGCGGGATGCCGCGCCCCAGCAATACCGGATGAATCGACAGGATGATTTCATCCACCAACCCGGCCTGCAGGCATTCGTCGACCAGCTTGGCGCCACCTACCAGCCAGATCGTGCCTTTGTCTTCCTGCTTGGCACGACTCAGCCACTGTTCGATCGGTTCGGTGGCGAATTTCACTTTGGGATGGGGCTGACCTGACATGCCGCGCGAAAACACCACGCCTTCCTTGCCTTCATACGGGTAGTAGCTGCCCAGCTTTTGCAGTTGCTCCCAGGTGTGGCGGCCCATGATCACGGTATCGACTTCGTTGTAGAAGGCCTCATAGCCGTAGTCCTGGTCATCAAACAGCCAGTCGATGCTGCCGTCTTCGCGGGAAATGTAGCCATCCAGGCTGGTGGAGATAAACAGGCTGACCTTGCGTTGGTTTTCCATCATGTTCTTCAAATCTTCATTGCGGGGTAGGCGGGAGAGAAAAATTGCGACAGTGCCGCACCGGGCGAGGGCTGGCGCATGAAGGCTTCACCCACCAGGAAAGTGTTCACGCCGTGGTCGTGCATCAGTTGCACATCCGGCGTGGACAGGATGCCGCTCTCGGTGACCACGATCTTGTCTTGCGGGATGCGTTCCAGCAGGTCGAGCGTGGTTTGCAGCGTGACTTCAAAGGTGCGCAGATTGCGGTTGTTGATGCCCAGCAGCGGGGTTTTCAGCTGCAGCGCGGCATCGAGTTCCTGGCCGTTATGCACTTCCACCAGCACTGCCATGCCCAGCGCGTGGGCGATCGCCTCGAAATCCTGCATCTGTGCGACGGAGAGTTCGGCCGCGATCAGCAGAATGCAATCCGCACTCCAGGCACGCGCTTCGAAGATCTGGTATTCATCGACCATGAAATCCTTGCGCAATGCCGGCAGGCTGCAGGCAGCACGCGCAGACTTCAGGTAATCCGCATGGCCCTGGAAATACTGCACATCGGTGAGTACCGACAGGCAGGCTGCGCCATGTTGTTCGTAATCGGCAGCGATGGCCGGCGGATCGAAATCGGCACGGATCACGCCCTTGGACGGGCTGGCCTTCTTGATCTCGGCGATCACGCCGGGCTGCTTGGCAGCATGCTTGGCGCGAATGGCACCGACGAAATCACGCCGGTCGGCATTGGCTTCTGCCAGGGCGCGAATGGCTGCCAGCGGGATGATTTTTTGCGCCGCAGCCACTTCTTCGTACTTGGTGGCCCAGATTTTTTTCAGGATGTCGGACATGGCGATGATTAAAGCTATGAGTTTGTAGTGTCACTAGATACGTTTCTGTCGGATTTATCAGGAATAGGCTTAAATTTTGGCCACTGGTTATATCCGATCAGAGGATCATTTGAGCAATATTGCCGGATTAATTCTATTTCTTTTGCATTGACCTCTTTGTCAGTAGCGATGGCGGACGACCAAAGAATTACTTTTCGTACGGTGAAGTCTTGTTTTTGCTCTTCGGAAAAATCTTTCTCAATCAAACGGCTATCTGCACTTCCAAAGTAGTTCAGTGTCCCGGTCAAATCTTTGCCGATATAAATTTTTCCATTTGGATAGGTGATTTTGTAAATCACTTTCATAGCAGGAAATCGCTTTTTAAGCCTTGAACCCTTGCGTCATGGCCACCAGGGCATCCAGCTTCGCCTGAGCCGCGCCGCTGTCGATGACCTGTCTGGCGAGTTCGATCCCGTCCGCCAGGGTATCGGTCAGGTTGGCCGTGTAAATGGCCGCACCGGCATTGAGCAGCACGATGTCGCGCGTCGGGCCTTGGGCGCCGGAAAGTACCCGTTTGACGATGGCGATCGATTCGGCGACATTGCCGGCATGCAGATCCTGCTGCGTACACAACTCGAAACCGAACTGGCGCGGGTCGATTTCATATTCGGTGATCTGGCCGTTCTTGAGCTCGGCCACCATCGTGGTATCGGTCAGGGTGATCTCGTCCATGCCGTCGCGACCCATGACCACCATGGCATGCTTGCTGCCCATCTGTTGCAGCACGCGGGCGATGATGCCGACCAGATCGGCATGGAAAACGCCGATGAGCTGGTTCTCGGCCTTGGCCGGGTTGGTGAGTGGGCCGAGGATGTTGAAAATGGTGCGTACGCCCATGTCCTTGCGTACCGGCGCCACGTGCTTCATGGCGCTGTGATGGTTCGGTGCGAACATGAAGCCCACGCCGAGTTCGTCGATGCATTCGCCAACCTGGCCGGCGGTGATGGCCAGATTCACGCCCAGCGCCTCCAGCGCATCGGCGCTGCCGGAGCTCGACGACACCGCACGGTTGCCGTGCTTGGCCACGCGTCCACCCGCAGCGGCGAGTACGAACATCGAGGTGGTCGAGATATTGAACGAATGCAGCCGGTCGCCACCGGTGCCGACGATGTCGATCAGGTGGCTGCGATCAGCCACCACGACCGGCGTAGCGAATTCGCGCATCACGGTAGCGGCAGCAGCGATCTCGGAAACCGATTCCACCTTGCAGCGCAGGCCCATCAAAAGCGCAGCCGTCTGCACATGGCTCAACTCGCCCGACATGATCTGGCGCATCAGGTGCAGCATTTCATCGTAAAACAGTTCGTTGCCGTCGATCAGGCGGTTGAGTGCGGCTTGTACGGTGATCATGGTCGGTCTCTCAGGCAAATTCTTTGAGGAAGTTGTCGAGCATCGCGTGGCCATGCTCGGTCAGGATCGATTCCGGGTGGAACTGCACGCCCTCGATCGGCAGCGTTTTATGGCGTACACCCATGATCTCGCCATCGTCGGTCCATGCGGTAATTTCCAGGCAGTCCGGCAGCGTTTCGCGCTCAATGGCCAGCGAGTGATAGCGTGTGACATTGAACGGGGAGGGCAGCCCCTTGAACATACCGATACCCTTGTGTTCGACGGCAGATACCTTGCCGTGCATCAGCGTCTTGGCATGCACGATCTTGCCGCCAAAGGCTTCGCCGATTGATTGATGGCCGAGGCAGACGCCCATGATCGGCAGCTTGCCGGCAAAGTGCTTGATCGCGGCCACCGAGATGCCCGCTTCCAGCGGCGAGCAAGGACCGGGGGAAACCACCAGGAACTGTGGCTTGAGCGCTTCGATCTGTTCGAGGGTGATTTCGTCGTTGCGGTAAACCTGAACGTCCTGGCCGAGTTCGCCGAAGTACTGGACGAGGTTGTAGGTGAAGCTGTCGTAGTTGTCGATCATCAGCAGCATGATTCATTTATCCCTTTGATTTTCCTGAATTTGTTTCAGGAGAATTGTCATTCCAACCCGTTTTGTTACCCGCAAGTCATCGTATTGGCGCTTAGCGCCAACGCAACGGGGCAGGCCATACCGGGTAGAAAAGACTTGAGGACATGATGCTGTCAGCGATCAATATGAAGTAAGGCAACGATTGTCGCGCATTCGCGGCATCGCGGCAACCGTGTTGACCGGACTTGCCGGTTATCGAAGGGGAGTGCCAGTGGTTTAGTCAGGCACTCCCCTCGCCCGCCTGCGGGAGAGGGGCTGGGGGAGAGGGCAAGTCGACGCCCGCGTAAACAGAGCATTACGCAATGGCTGGGATTTCACTCGCGTGCCAGTGCTTCTACCGGATCCAGTCGCGCTGCGTTGCGCGCCGGCATGAATCCAAAAATCACACCGATCAGCGTGGCGCAGGAAAACGCGCTGACAATCGAGGTGGTGGTGTACACCATGCTGAAACTGCTGCCGCTGTGGGCGAACACCAGGCCAAAGCCCAGGGCGAGACCAATGCCGAGCAAACCGCCGCACAGGCAAACCAGCACGGCTTCGATCAGGAACTGCTGCATGATATCGCTCTGGCGTGCGCCAATCGCCATGCGCACCCCGATTTCCCGGGTACGCTCGGTGACGGAAACCAGCATGATATTCATCACGCCGATGCCGCCGACAATCAGCGAAATCACCGCGATCATCGACACCAGCAGGGTCATGGTGGCGGTGGTTTTTTCAATGGTCTGGCGCACGCTGTCGCTGTTGAAAATGTAAAAGTCCTTGCGGCCATGGCGCTGCGTCAGGATTTTGATGAGACTGGCTTCAGCCGCAGCGGTGTCGATACCATCCTTCACGCGCACAGTCAGGCTCTTGAGATGGCCCTCCCCCGTGATGCGCCCCATTGCGCTGGTGTAGGGCATCCACATGCTTAGACTACTGTTATTGCCAAAACCACTTTCCTTCTTTTGCGTCACGCCAACGATGCGGCAGGGCACATTGCCGATCAGCAGGATTTCGCCGATGGCAGAGCGGTTCGGGAAAAGTTTTTTCCTGGTGTTGTCGTCGATGACGATTTCCTGCGCCAGACGCTGCACGCTGGCTGCATCGAAGAATCGCCCTTCTGCCAGCTCCAGTCCGCGTACGCGGAAATACTGTTCGCCCACGCCGGTGATCTGGGCGCTGACAGCCTGGTTGCCGAAGCGTACGAGCGGGCTGGTGGAAACACTGGGGGTAACGCTGTCCACCCAGCTTTCCTGGGTCAATGCAGCGGCATCCGATGGCCTGAGCGTTTCGATCGCGGCGGATTTGCGGTCACCGAAATCTTCGCCGGGATAGACATCAATGGTGTTGGTGCCCATTGAACTGATGTCTTTCAGGATCTTCTGGCGCGAGCCTTCGCCCAGCGCGACCACAGAAACCACGGCAGCAATGCCGATGATGATGCCCAGCATGGTCAGGAACGTGCGCAACCGGTGTGCATTCATGGCAATCAGCGCCATGCGCAGCGCTTCGTAGAATCGATCAAACAGGCTTTTCCAGCGCGAATTGACTGGTGCCGCTTGTGCGGGTGGTGTTGCCGGTAACGCGGGCGCGTCTGTGTGCTTGCGCGTGTCGGCGGTGATCTCGCCATCACGGATTTCGATGATGCGCCGGGCATGTTCGGCCACCTGCATATCGTGCGTGACCAGGATGATGGTATGCCCCTCGGCATTCAGCTCCTTCAGGATGGCCATGACCTCGCGCCCGCTGTGGCTGTCCAGTGCACCGGTGGGTTCATCGGCCAGGATCACCTTGCCGCCGTTCATCAGGGCGCGGGCGATGCTCACGCGCTGTTGCTGGCCGCCGGAGAGCTGGCCGGGGCGATAGCTGATCCGGTCTGCCAGGCCTAGCCGGGTCAGGATGGCATCGGCGCGGGCGTGCCTTGCCGGCCGGTTTTTTCCGGAATAGATGGCGGGAATCTCGACATTGCCGCGCGCATCCAGATCGGTCAGCAGGTGGTAGCGCTGGAAGATGAAACCGAAATGCTCGCGGCGCAGCGCTGCCAGCTCATCCGGTGTCATGCTCTGCGTGCTGCGGCCATTGACGTAATAGTGGCCGGCAGTGGGCTTGTCCAGACAGCCCAGGATGTTCATCAGCGTGGATTTGCCCGAGCCGGAAGCGCCGACGATGGCAACCATTTCACCGGCCTCGATCGTCAGGGCGACATCGCGCAAGACGGTAACAGGGGTGTCTCCAGCCGGGTAGGCACGGCATACGCCTTCCAGTTGCAGCAGGGGGTGAGTCATGCCCGGCCTCACATCGGTGGCGGGCCCATCGGGCGCTGATTGTTGCCGGAAGCGGCGTTGTCCGCGCTGGCTTCGCCGACCACGACACGCTCGCCCGCCTGCAAGCCGTCGAGGATCTGCACCTTCACGCGATTATTGATGCCAACTTTGACCAGACGTGGCTGAGCGCGGCCATCGGCCTGCAACACCCGCACGCCCTGCTTGCCATCGGGCAGGGTATCGAGCGCCGTGGCTGGAATCAGCAGCGCCTGTTTGGCTTCATTTAGAACAATGTTGACCTGTGCGGTCATGGAAATGCGCAGTTTGCCGTCCGGATTGGCCGCATCCAGCAGGCCGTTGTAGTAAATCGCCGAGGATGTAGAGCTGGATGAGCTGGAGCTGCTGGATGATGAACTGGAGGAATCGCTGTCCTCGGTGCTGGGCATGGGTTCGATCGCGCGCAGCGTGGTGTAGTAGCGTTTTTCCGGTTCGCCCAGAATGGTGAAATAGGTCTTCAGGCCGGGTTTCACCCGCGGCACATCGGCTTCCGAGATTTCGGCTTTCACTGTAATCGTGTCGAGCTTGGCCAGCTTGATGATGGTTGGAGCGCTTTGGGTCGAGTTGACCGTCTGGCCTTCCTTGACCGGGATGCTGACTACCACGCCATCCATTGGTGCCACGATGCGGGTGTAACCGAGGTTGACCTGTGCCGTGTTCACAGCGATGCGCGCCTGGGTAATCTGTGCATCCAGTGCCGCAATGTCGGCTTCTGCTGTTTTCAGTGTCGCGACGGCGCTTTCATGATTTTCCCGCGACCCCGCATCGGCGGCCAGCAGTGCCTGCTGGCGTGCATGCGCGAGTCTGGCCTGCTCCAGCGTGGCCTGCTTGGCAGTTTTCTGGGCCAGGATGTTGGCCAGCTCCGCTTGCGCTTTTTGCAGGTCGTTCTGCTGGGTCAGCGAATCGATTTCGGCGATCAGTTGCCCGCTTTGGATGGTGTCGCCCAGCTTGACATGCAAAGCCTTGATCTGGCCGGAAACCTGCGCGCCGACGCTGACCTGGCGCAGTGCTTCGATGGTGCCGCTGGCCAGTACGGTTTCTTCAATGTCGGCCACCTCGGCCGGTGCGGAAAGGAATTGTGGCTGATCAGGTTTGCGCGGCAGGATAAAGTAAGTTGCAGCCAGCGCGATCAGCAGCACGGGAATAAACCAGATCCTGTAACGGACCAGCAGGGCAGGAATTTTCATTGCGGGGATAGGGCGGATTGAACCAGGGATTCATTCAATCCGCCATTATCCGTGCATGATCCTTAAAGGCGTGTCATGAAGGTGTAAATATTTGCAAAGAAATGGTATTCAGGCATCCAGCCCGCGCTGGACCATCTCGGCCGCACGCAACACTGCGCGAGCCTTGTTCAGCGTTTCCTGCCATTCGCTCTGTGGCACCGAGTCCGCCACGATACCGGCACCGGCCTGCATGAAGAGTTTCTGGTCTTTCACCACGGCCGTGCGCAGGGCAATGGCCACGTCCATGTCACCATTGAAGCCCAGATAACCTACGGCCCCGGAGTAGATGCCGCGCTTGCTCGGCTCGAATTCGTCGATGATTTCCATTGCACGCACCTTGGGCGCGCCGGAAACGGTGCCGGCCGGGAAGGTGGCCTTGAGCACGTCGATTGCGCCCATGCCCGGTTTGAGCGTGCCTTCCACGCTGGATACGATATGCATCACGTGCGAATAGCGCTCGATCACCATCTTGTCGACCAGCTTGACGCTGCCGGTCTGCGCCACGCGGCCGGCATCGTTGCGGCCCAGGTCGATCAGCATCACGTGTTCGGCAATTTCCTTCGGATCGGCCAGCAGTTCTTCTGCCAGCGCCAGATCTTCTTCGCGGGTCTTGCCGCGCGGACGGGTGCCGGCAATCGGACGCACCGTGATGCGGTCGCCCTCCAGTCGTGCCAGGATTTCCGGCGAGGCACCCACGATATGGAAATCGCCGAAGTTGTAGAAGAACATGTAAGGCGAAGGGTTGATCGAACGCAGCGCGCGATAGAGCGCCAGCGGCGATTCGGCAAACGGCGCAATCATGCGTTGCGACAGCACCACCTGCATGATGTCGCCATCGGTGATGTATTGCTTGGCCTGGGTTACCGCCTGCTTGAAGGCTTCCTCGCCAAATTCGGAAGTGGCAGGGGTCAGGGCGGCAGCCGGTTTCGATAGCGGCACTTCTACCGGCTCGCGCAGTTTCACGCGCAAGGCTTGCAGGCGAGCCTCGGCGCGGTCATAGGCATTTTCTTCGGCCGGATCGGCGTACACCACGAGGAACAGTTTGCCGGAAAGGTTATCGACCACGGCCAGTTCCTGCGACAGCAGCAACTGGATATCCGGGGCGCCGATGGCATCGGGCTTCTTGCATTCGGCCAGCTTCTTTTCGATGAAGCGGATCGTCTCATAGCCGAAATAGCCGACCAGCCCGCCCAGGAAACGCGGCAGATTGGGCTGATGCGGCGCCTTGAACTGTTGCTGGTATTCAGCGATGAAGTCGAGCGGGTTGCCTTCGTGGCGGGTGATGACCACATCGTCGGTGATGACTTCGGTAACCTGATCCTTCACCACCAGCCGCGTACGTGCCGGCAGGCCGATAAAGGAATAACGGCCGAAGCGTTCGCCGCCGACTACCGATTCCAGCAAATAGGAATACGGGCGATCAGCCAGCTTCAGGTAGACCGACAGCGGCGTGTCGAGGTCGGCGAACAGTTCAAGGATCAGCGGGATACGGTTGTAGCCCTCGGCAGCGAGGGCTGCAAATTCAGCACGGGTCAGCATTTCAGTTTCTCCGGAACAAACGGTTTAAGCAGGACAAGGGCGCAGGCACGCGATTACACGCGACGCCATCGCCATTCGAGCCAGATTTGTCCGGAGTGAAATGCCATGATGCGGGATAACCCTGTCTGTGATAGAGCCAATCTATTGTCCCGGATTTTTTCGCAATGCGTCAATGGCTTTCCCCGCCAGCCTGCAGGGCCTTGCTGACGATTTCGAATGTGCCTGCCGAGAGTCCTTCATGCTGGCTGATGCGTTCCAGTTCGGCTCGCATCATGGCGCGGCGATTCGGCTCGATACGGGTCCAGCGGTTGAAAGCGGCGGCAATGCGCGAAGCCAGTTGCGGGTTGAGCGGGTCGATTTCGATCACGCGATCGGCAGCAAACGCATAGCCGTAGCCGTCCGCGGCATGGAAGTGCGCCAGGTTCTGCGAGCAGAATGCACCGATCAGGGCAATTACCTTGTTCGGGTTCCGGATTGAGAATGCCGGGTGTTCGACCAGCTGCTGCACGCGCGACAAGGTGCCCGGCCGGCGGCTGAGCGCTTGCAGGTTGAACCATTTATCCATCACCAGTGCATCGGCTTGCCAGGTCTGGGCGAACTCGGCCAGCTGCTGTTCGGCGCCGTCGCGGTTCACCATGGCGCGTAGCGCCGCCAGCCGATCCGTCATGTTGTCGGCGGCATGATATTGCTTCTGCAGCAACTCGCTTACCAGCGGCTCGTCCAGTTCGGCCAGATAGTCCAGGCAGGTGTTTTTCAGGCTGCGGCGTGCAACGGCGGTGGCATCGTAACGATAGGTGGCGCCATCGTTCAGGCGTGAGTAGGCGGTCAGCAATTCCGGGCGCAATTCCCGCGCAATCTGCTGGCGCACGGCCTGGCATATCCGGTTGAGCCGGGCGGGATCGACATCGCTCAATTCTTCCAGCAAGGTGCGCTCGCTCGGCAATTCCAGCATCAGTGCCACCAGTGCCGGATCGAGATCATTGCGGGTGAGAATGCTGCGCAATGCCGCGATATAGCTGGCTGGCGCGCTGCAGCTGGCTTGCGTGCTGGCATACAGCTGCTTGAGCATGCGCCCGGCATAGGTATTTGCCGCTTCCCAGCGATTGAAGGCGTCCGCATCGTGGGCCATCAGGAAGGTGAGTTCTTCTGCGCTCCAGGCGTAATTCAGCCGTACCGGTGCCGAGAAATCCCGCAGCAGCGAGGGCACGGGCTGGCAGGGCACATTGATAAAGGTGAAGCGGGATACCGTCTCGCGCAGTTCAAGAATGCGGGTGGTGGCGCCGGCGCTGGCTTCCCCGTCCAGTTGCAGGGGCAGGTCATTGCCGCGCCGGTCGATCAGACCCAGTGCAAACGGGATATGGAATGGCAGTTTTTCCGGCTGGCCCGGCGTGGGCGGGCAGGATTGGCGAATGGTGAGCGTCCAGGTGCGGGCCGATGCATCGTATTCGGTTTCGATATCGAGTTGCGGGGTGCCAGCCTGGCTGTACCAGCGTTTGAACTGGTCGAGATCCACTTTATTGGCATCGGCCATGGCGGCAACGAAATCATCGCAGGTAACGGCCTGGCCATCATGGCGGCGGAAGTAGAGATCCATACCGCTGCGGAAGCCCTCGCGGCCAAGCAGCGTGGCCAGCATACGTACCACTTCCGCACCTTTTTCGTACACCGTCATGGTGTAGAAATTGTTGATCTCGATATAGCTGTCCGGGCGGACCGGGTGGGCTTGCGGGCCGGCATCCTCGGCAAACTGCAGTTCGCGCAGGTGGCGCACATTCTGGATGCGTTGCACGGCGCGGCTGCCGATGTCGCTGGAAAACTCCTGATCGCGGTAAACCGTGAGCCCTTCCTTGAGCGAGAGCTGGAACCAATCGCGGCAGGTCACGCGATTGCCGGTCCAGTTGTGGAAGTATTCGTGCGCAACCACGGCATCGATGCCATCGAAATTGGCATCGGTCGCGGTTTCCGGCTTGGCCAGCACGAATTTGGTGTTGAAGATGTTCAACCCCTTGTTTTCCATCGCGCCGAAGTTGAAATCCGACGTGGCCACGATCAGGTAGGCATCCAGATCGTATTCCAGCCCGAAACGCTCTTCGTCCCAGCGCATGGCTTTCTGTGCGGCGGCGAGCGCGTGATGCGCTTTGTCCAGATCGCCGGCCTCGACATAGATTTCGATGTTGACGTTCTTGCCGCTGGTTGTGGTGTGCTGGCCGGTCAGCGAAACCAGTTTGCCGGCAACCAGCGCAAACAGATAGCAGGGCTTGCGGTAAGGATCGACCCATTTCACCCAGTGGCGGTTGCGGTCCATCACGCCTTCGCTGACGCGGTTGCCATTGGAAAGCAGCACCGGATACTTGGTCTTGTCGGCAATGAGGGTGGTGGTAAAGCGCGCCATCACGTCCGGTCGGTCGAGGTAATAGGTAATGCGGCGAAAGCCCTCGGCTTCGCACTGGGTGAACAGGTTGCCGTTGGACTGGTACAAGCCCATCAGGCGCGTATTGCTGGCCGGGTTGAGCCGGGTCACGATTTCCAGGATGGCATTCTGGTCGATGCCGGGGATCGTCAGCGAATCCGGCGCAAGCTCGAATCGGGCATGGTTGAGCAGCATGCCATCGAGCTTGACCGATTCCAGCGTCAGATCCTCGCCGCTGAGGATCAGCGGATGCGTGTTGTTCGCGAGTGCCGGATTGCGCTGGATGACCAGGCGCGAAGTGACCTTGGTCGCGGTTTCGTCGAGCTCGAAAGTCAGATCGACGCGGTCGATCAGGAAGGCCGGCGGGGTGTAGTCCAGACGTTGAATCGGTTGGTGATTTTGGCTCATGTTTTCAGTGGTCTGCGTGCAGGCACAAAAGAATTTTTTATACCTGTTTTTTACTAAAGATAGATGAATATGGTTTTTATTAATATAAAGCTTTACTGGTATAGTAGTCGTCGATCCCAACCCGCGAGATTGACAGGCTCATGTATCGCTACGATGAATTTGACCAGAAAATCGTGGACCAGCGCGTAGCGCAATTCCGCGATCAAACCCGCCGCTATCTGGCCGGAGAACTGACCGAAGACCAGTTCCGCCCCTTGCGTCTGCAAAATGGCCTCTATGTCCAGCGTCATGCACCGATGCTGCGTGTGGCCGTTCCGTACGGCCTGCTTTCTAGCAGACAACTGCGCACGCTGGCCATGATTGCGCGCAAGTATGACCGTGGTTATGCCCATTTCAGTACACGCCAGAACCTGCAATACAACTGGCCTGCGCTGGAAAGCGTACCCGAGATCCTGGGCGAGCTGGCCAAAGTCCAGATGCATGCGATCCAGACCTCGGGCAATTGTATCCGCAATACCACGACTGACCAGTTTGCCGGCGTGGCTTTTGATGAAATTGTCGATCCGCGTATCTGGTGCGAAATCATCCGCCAGTGGTCAACCTTCCATCCCGAATTCGCCCATCTGCCGCGCAAGTTCAAGATCGCGATCAATGGTGCGCAGGAAGACCGTGCCGCCATTCTGGTCCATGATATCGGCCTGGAAGTCGTCAAACGTGCTGGCGAGATCGGCTTCAAGGTTTTCGTCGGCGGTGGCCTGGGCCGTACGCCGATCATTGGCGAGCTCGTCAATGAATTCCTGCCGAAAGAACACCTGCTTTCCTATCTTGAGGCGATCCTGCGCGTTTACAACCGCTATGGCCGGCGCGACAACAAATACAAGGCGCGTATCAAGATTCTGGTCAAGGCGCTCGGGGTTGAAGTCTTTGCTGCCAAGGTGGCGCAGGAATGGGCCTTCCTCAAGGATGGTCCTCTCACCCTGACCCAGGCAGAGATCGACCGTATCGCCGACTTCTTTGTTCCGCCAGCCTATGAGCAGTTCGCGGGCGACGATGCCGGCTATCTCCAGCTCAAGGCCGACAACAAGGCATTCGCGCGCTGGATCGAGCGCAATGTGTTTGCGCACAAGGTGCCGGGTTATGCCGCGGTAACGCTTTCGCTCAAGCCCACCGGCACACCGCCGGGCGATGTCACCGCCGAGCAGATGGAAGGCGTGGCCGATCTGGCCGACCGCTACAGCTTTGGCGAAGTTCGTTCCTCGCACGAACAAAACCTGATTCTGGCCGACGTGAAGCAAAGCGATCTGTTCGCGGTATGGGAAGCAGCCAAAACACTGGGTTTTGCCACACCGAACATCGGTCTGATTACCGACATCATCTGCTGTCCGGGCGGCGATTTCTGCTCGCTGGCCAATGCCAAATCGATTCCGATTGCGGAAGCCGTGCAGCGCAAGTTCGATGATCTGGATTACCTGTTCGATCTGGGCGATATCGACCTGAACATTTCCGGCTGCATGAATTCCTGCGGTCATCACCATGTCGGCCATATCGGCATTCTGGGTGTCGACAAGAATGGGTCCGAGTGGTACCAGATTGCGCTGGGCGGCCGCCAAGGTCGCGATGCATCGATCGGCAAGGTGATCGGACGCTCCTTCGCACAGGATGAAGTGGCTGGCGTGATCGAGCAGATCATCGCCGTGTATGTTGAAAACCGCCAGCCGGGCGAGCGCTTTATCGATGTGGTGGATCGCATCGGCATCGAGCCCTTCAAGACCCGCGTGTATGCCAAGGAGACCGCTCGTGTCTAAGATCATCAAGAATCGTCAGATCGTAGACTGCGACGATACCCTGCTGCGCCTGAACGAAGATGGCAGTTTTGCCGATGTGCCCGCCGCAGGTTTGGTGCTGGTACCGCTGGCGCAATACCTGGCGCAGCGCGAAGCCTTGCAGGCGCGCGGCAACGTCGGTGTGTGGTTTGCCGCCGCCGATGAGGTTGAAAGCCTAGGCGATGAAGCCAGCAAGCTGGCGGTGATTGCCGTGGAATTTCCGGCATTTACCGATGGCCGCGGCTTCACTACCGGGCGGCTCTTGCGCGAGCGTTATGGCTACAGCGGGGAATTGCGCGCGTTTGGCGATGTATTCAAGGATACGCTCAACTATCTGGTGCGCTGCGGCTTTGACAGTTTTGCCGTACGTGAGGACAAGGATATCGCTGAGGCACTCAAGGGGCTCGATGATTTCACCGAGTTCTATCAGGCCGATGCCGCCAACTTGCCGCTGTTCAGAAGACGCGCGCTAGAGCTGCCTGACCGGTTGGTACGCTGAAACAGATGCCGTTCACTTGTCTGGGTGAACGGCATTTTCATTTGCCAAGCGTATTGGCCCAGGCCATGGCTTCCAGTGCCAGCAGCGGGCATTGCGGATCGGCGGTTTCCGGGCAGGCGCTTTCCATTGCTTGTGCCTTGGCCAGCAGTTGCCCGAGGATGCCCTGCTGCTGCAACAAAGCATCGCGCACGTTGTCGCTGAGGTTCAGCGTGGCAATCAGCTCAGGCAGGGGCTGGTTGAACAAAGCATCCAGCAGCGAGAGCATGCCGACCATGAAGGCTTGTTCATGCAGGGTTTTGTTGGCCGGATATTGTTTTTGCGCGAGCAATTCCATCAGCTTGCCGCGAATGGCTGCAGTTTGCGCCAGCGGCGATCCCGCACCGCCTTGTCCGCCTTCCTGGGTAAACACCAGCAACTGAATCCAGCGCGCCAGCTGGCGGCGGCCGAGCATGGTGATGGCGCGCCCAACACTGTCGATCTTGTGCACGGCACTGTTGCCGACAGCGTTGACCAGCTTGAGCAGGCTGATGGTCAGGTCCGGAGAGAGTTTGAAAGCAGTTTCGATTTCGCTGTTTTCGGCATCGCTGTGCGCCAGCCCCAGCAGCCGCAGCAGCGCGGTTTGCGAAGGCGAGGGTTTCTTGCCGCTCATGATGCAGGGTTTGGCGAAGAAATAACCCTGGAACAGATCGAAGCCCAGCTGCATGCAGCGATCGCGCTGCTCAACCGAATCGATTTTTTCTGCCAGCAGTTTGACCGGGTAGCGGTGCAGCGCCTGCACGGCGCGGCTGATCTGCCAGGTGGTGCTGCCAAGCAAATCGAGTTTCACATACTGGATATGGGGCAGGATGGCGTGATGCTGCGGGCCGATATCGATGACATCATCCAGCGCAAGCTGGAAGCCCTTGCCGCGCAAGTCTATGCACCGATCGATGATCTGTGGCGTGATCTCGACCGTTTCCAGAATTTCCAGCACGACCTGCTGGGCCGGCAGCAGTTCCAGCACATCGGACAAAAGCAGGTCTGCATTGACATTGATAAAGCCCAGCCGCTTGCCCAGCACCTTGTCCAGGCCAAACTGGGTAAAGGTGTTCTGGATGACATGCGCCGTGGCGAGGAAATCATCGGTGACCATGGCCTGATTGATGCCGTCGGCATGGCGAAACAGCAGCTCATAGGCAACAAGCTGGTTGTTTCTGTCCAGAATGGGCTGGCGGCCGAGGTGGAAGCTGATATCCATAGGGTTGTGCCGCAGATTGTGTTGCCTGCAAGCATACCTGATCGTGCGGCAGATGCCGTTATCGTTTGCCGAGGATGTCGCTCAGACGCAAAAGATCGTCCCACGCCTTGGCTTTGTCCGGCAGGTTGCGCAACAGATAGGCCGGGTGATAGGTCACCAGTACCGGAATGCCGCGCCAGTCATGCGTCTTTCCGCGCAGGGCCGATAACGGCGCATCCGTTTGCAACAAGGTATGCGCGGCAAAACGCCCCGCAGCCAGGATAACCTTGGGCGCAATCAGCTCCAGTTGCCGCAGCAGGTAAGGGGCGCACAAGCCGATTTCATCTGGCAGCGGATTGCGGTTTCCCGGTGGACGGCACTTCAAGACATTGGCGATGTAGACGCGTTCGCCGCGCTTTTCGCCGATGCTGGCCAGCATGGCATCCAGCAACTTGCCGGCCCGACCAACAAAGGGCTCACCCTGCTGGTCTTCCTCTGCGCCCGGTGCTTCGCCTACGATCACCAGGTCAGCGGCAGGATTGCCCACGCCAAACACGGCCTGCTGGCGCGACTGGCACAAGGCACAGGCGCTGCAGGTGCTGACCGATGCTTGCAGCGCATCCCAATCCATGCGCGCAATCTCGTCGGCGCGCGGATTGGCTGGCTGTGGCGTCTGGCTGGTTGTCGCCGCCGGTTCGATGTCTGCAGGCGCGTGCGTGGGCCTCGTTGCCGGGGGCTGGCCAAGCATCGGGGCGATGGCGCGATTGGCAGCGCGAGCCACGGGCGGCAAAGGGTGGCGGGCCTGTGGTTCCAGGTTGGGCGTGATTTCCTCAGGCCGGGGAATCTGCTCCACCGGCAAGGCTTGCGTGGCAATATCCTCCTGCTCGTCTGCTTGCCACAGCTCACGCCGCACCCACAACGGGGTGAGTTCCAGCTCTTCCAGTATCAGCGCGCGGCGGTTCATGGTTGTGTCCTGTCCAGATTCCGGGCATACAGCAGTGCGTCTTCGCGCCCGTCTGCTGTCGGGTAGTAGCCCTTGCGCCGACCGAGTTCGTTGCATCCGGCAGCCAGATAAAAATGCTGTGCCCGCAGATTGGAGGCGCGTACTTCGAGCAGCAAGCGCTGCTTGTTCTCCGTGCACAACTGATCGCACAGGCGATGGAACAACTGTTGTCCAAGCCCTGTGCCTTGTCGTTGCGGTGCCACCGCGATCAGCAGCAGTTCCGCCTCGTCGGGCAGATCCATGCACACGGCAAATCCGAGCAGCATGTCATCTGCAAACAGGCCCAGGCAGCGGTGTTGCGAAAGTGAATCCAGCCATTGCTGGCGGTTCCAGGGGTGCGGATTGGTCGCGACATCGAGCGCCAGCAAGGCTTCCAGATCGGTGGTTTGCAGCAGACGGATCATCACGGCTTGGTGCGCTCGCTGGTTTTCAGCGCCACTTTGTCGCGCAGGTAAACCAGTTCGGCCTCCTGTGCCGGTCGTCCCAGTCCTGCAGCAAAGCGGGGTAGTGCCAGCGCCAGCATGTCGGCTGCCAGCGGGATGCGTTCCGCTTCGGCCGCAATCAATTTGCCGGATAGATGTTCCGCCAGGATCGTGCCGTAGGCGGCAAAGCCACTGCCAGCGCCGGTCCAGTCATCGCCGGGCGGCAGCGGCAGCGCGTGCGGATCGCACACCGTGGCCGGGATGACCTCGCGCCAACCGGCATCGGTGCGTTCATAGGCGGCGGCATAGACCTGATTCATGCGTGCATCCAGACAGGCCAGAACCCGATTCGCGCCGCAGCCCTGCGCCAGCGCTTCCAGTGTGGAAATGCCGATCACCGGCAGATCACAGGCAAATGCCAGCCCCTGGACGATGCCGCAACCGATGCGCAAGCCCGTGAACGAGCCGGGGCCGTTGCCAAAGGCAACGCCTTCGATGTCCTGCATCGTCAGTTGGCAATCGTTCAGCAGTTCGGCCAGGCGTGGCAGGGTCTGCTCTGCATGTTTCTGTTCGATATGCCAGCAGCGGCCAACGATGCCATCTGGCGTGGTGACAGCGAGCGACAGGTATTCGGTAGAGGTATCAAGCGCAAGAAAGGGCATGGTTTGGCGGTACGGGAACAATCGCAGCATTCTACCATCCCTGACCGTTTCCGATTTCAGCCCGAAGCAACACGCTTTATCATGCAGGAATGAAACGACTGCTCACGCTTCTTTTTCTGTTGCTGTGTGTCCACCAGGCCTGGGCGGCGCATGCCCTGGCGCTTGGCTATGCGCCGAAATATCCGGCTGGCTTCAGCCATTTTTCCTATGTGAATCCGGATGCGCCCAAAGGGGGGGAGCTGGTGTTGCCCAATCCGGACCGGCGCACCAGTTTCGATTCGTTCAATCCGTTCGTGATCAAGGGTACTGCTGCCCCGGGTTTGTCTCCGCTGGTGTTTGAATCGCTGGCGGTGGCCAGTCTGGATGAGCCGGCCAGCATCTACGGATTGCTGGCCGAGGATATGCAGATGGCAAGCGATGGCCTATCAGCCACCTTCCGGCTGAATCCGGCCGCACGCTTCAATAATGGCGATCCGGTGCTGGCAGCTGATATCAAACACAGCTTCGATACGCTGACCAGCAAGGCTGCCAGCCCGGTCTACCGCTCCGCGCTGGCGGAGGTGGCTGGCGCGGACGTGCTGGATGCGCGTACTGTGCGCTATCGATTTGTCCGGCCCAACCCGGAATTGCCGCTGACAGTGGCCAGCCTGCCGGTTTTTTCGCGCAAATGGGGCGCCGGCAAGCCGCTGGAGCAGATCGTGCTCGATATGCCGATCGGCAGCGGCCCGTATGCCATTGCACGCTATGACCTGGGGCGCAATCTGAGCTATCAGCGCCGCGCGGATTATTGGGCGGCGGATCATCCGGTGCGGCGAGGCCAGTTCAATTTCGGCCGCATTACCTACCGTTTCTACAAGGATGATGTGGCCAAGCTGGAAGCCTTCAAGGCCGGCGAATTCGATTTTCTGGTGGAGTACAGCGCACGCAACTGGTCACGCCAGTACGTGGGACCGAAATTCCGTTCCGGCGAATTGCGCAAGCAGGCATTCCCGCATCACAACACCGCCGGCATGCAAGGCTTTGTGCTGAATATCCGCAAGCCGCAATTCGCCGACAAGCGCGTGCGCCAGGCACTGGGGCTGGCGCTCGATTTCGAATGGCTGAACCGCCAGTTGTTCTATGGCCAGTACGTGCGTATCGATAGCTTCTACTCCAACGGAGAATTGGCGGCACAAGGCTTGCCCAGTCCGGCGGAGCTGGCCTTGCTGGAACCGCTGCGCGCACGGCTTGATCCGGCCGTATTTGGCCCCGCACCAGTCCCTCCGGTTACCACTCCGCCCGATTCCTTGCGCAATAACCTGCGCCGTGCGCGTGATCTGCTTGCGCAGGCCGGCTGGACTTATCGCGATGGCGCGCTGCGCAATGCCAGGAGCGAGCCGTTTGTGTTCGAGTGGCTGGATGATGGTGGCAGCATGGGCCGCGTGTTTGCCGTGTACGAGCGCAATCTGGCCAAGCTCGGTATTACCGTGAAAACGCGACAGGTCGATTACGCGCTCTACCAGCGCCGGCTCGATGATTTCGATTTTGACCTGATCAGCCTGCGTTTTGGCGATACGCAAAGCCCGGGCATCGAGCTCTACGACTATTACGGCAGCAAGGCCGCCACAGAAAAGGGCAGCAGCAATGTGATCGGCATCAAGGACCCTGCTGTGGACCGGCTGATCGATGCGGTGGTAAACAGCCAGACGCGGGCTGAGCGTGTGACGGCCGTGCATGCGCTTGATCGGGTGCTGCGCCATGGCTACTACATCATCCCGCACTGGTATAGCGCCACCCACCGTGCGGCATGGAAAAACCGCCTGGCGTATCCACCCAATCTACCGCTCTATTACGATGCCGCCGGCTGGATGCTGGCAACATGGTGGATCAGGTAGCCAATCGAATACAAAACGATCGTGGCATGACAAGGAGCCTGCTTTGAATCGATACCGGCAGATGTTTCAGCGATGGCCTGTCGCTAAAATGTTCCTTTTGCTCTGCGCCTTACAGGTGCTGCTGATACTGCCGGGATATTGGTGGCCTGGCTATCTCGATTCCCCGATCGGCTTGGTTTTTCTGCTGCCATTCCTGATCGCGTATGCCGCACATGCCTTGGGTATGCCGGGTGTGCTGCAGCACAACGGCGCATGCGGATGGGGATGGTGTGCACCAACACTGCCAGGCTGGATGTTGGCTGCAGCAATCTGGCTACTGCTTACCTGGGGCATGGCCCGCCTGCTGGTGTCGCTGTTCTCGCGTCGGCGGGATCAGCCGTGATAGGTGTTGTGTCCATCAGTTGAATCCGCAAGGTCAAACCAGTCATTCATGGGTGACGTATAAATAGCCTGTCTGGCGGCCTTTACCCGCAGGCGCAACCTCCACAGGCGCATACCCGTGCCATAGCGTAAATGCGCCACCAGTCCGGTTATCCCATCCATCTGTTGCAACAATTGTTTCGCCTTCTGAACACTCAAAACCGTAGGGAGCTGAACTGCCTGTTTAGCGCGAGAAAACTCACCCACCCACGGCAAATCAACTTGCAATACCACCTTGTAAAGAAATGGCAGCGCTGACAGCGCCTGATTCTGAGAGCCTGTTCACGATCTTTTCACCGCAGCGTTCCGGGCAGTGCCGGATAGAGGCCAAGGCACAAACCGTGCCGTGGTACGTGTACCACAAGCGGTTTGTAACGCCGGCGGCTGCCGGCAATACCCGGAACCTGCCGGGCCAGGCAGGAAAATGGCCATCCACCGCATTGAACATCTTGGAAATAACTCGTTATTGCCAGTGTCGTTCGCCTTGTGGCTAACCCTTTTCCTGTCTGGCGCTGCGGTGAAAAGATCGTGAACAGGCTCTTAGTAGATGCTGAAACTTGCCGCACACTGGCCAGCCATGACAAAAAAGCCACAATTTCATCCTTGCCCATATCCGCCGGGTGACGCCTTTCGTTAAAATTAACAAAGAATTTCACCCAATAGATGTAAGCCTCTTCAGTGCGTAGACTGTAGTGGCGATAACGCAAGGCTTGGCACATGCGATCAATAAGGCGAGGCGCAGATTTTGGTGTGTGTACGGATGCAGGCGACACAGCAGTCAGCATGATGAGTCTCGTAAAGCGTTTGTTTTGATAGATTTTAATGATAGAACGATCGTTCTGTTTTTGCTGCCATCTGCCGAATTAGGCGACAGATGGTGTGTTATTTTTTAGGCACCAAGTGGTGCCTACATATAGTTAGAGATTTTCATGTCACGCGCCAAACAGTCATTTGAAAATGGCATTAAAGACGCAGAAGAATTGCTCGCGCACTTCGATGCGATTAACTGCAACCCACCTCCTGCTAACGCTGAAGTATTAAAACGAGCAGGGTTGGTTATGGCACTCACCGCTTGGGAAACTTACGTTGAAGATCGCCTTGTCGAAGCAATGGATAAAAAGCTCGGCGTTGTCGCAGGAAGTTATGTTGGTGATTTTATTCACAAAAAATTACAACATGATTTGAAGCAATTTCATAATCCGACATCAGATAAAACAAAGAAAATTTTTGTTGATTATCTATCCATTGATGTGACTGAGGGTTGGAGTTGGGCAAATCACGATCCAGAAAAAGCGCGAGCAACACTGAATGCTTGGATTGCAAAGCGAGGCGAAGCGGTGCATCGTTCAAAACCAATTCAAAATGGTTCGCCTACATCTCATTTAATTAAACGCGATGAGCTTGAAAAAGTAATTCGTTTTATTCGTGAATTGGTTAAGGCCACAGAGGGTTGTCTTGAAAAAAATCTCTAACCCTTCAATGAAGCAGGGACGGTCAAAGGCAAGCTTTTGGCTCCCCTCGCTGGCGCTCGGCACACCTTATTCCAAACGTTAGCTAACATCTAGAGTACGCACATGAGCATTCACTCAGAGATTATATTTGGCATCATTGAAAATATTGAAACAAATTTAAACAAGCTGATCAATGAACTGACTGACAAGCGCATTCCAAACGTATTGCAGACATCAATAAATAATGCGAGTAAACAACTAGACTCAATTAATAAGAGCATTAGTGAGGGAGTCGACATTGATAGTCTAGGTAATTCAATAGCTATGCTTACACTGTTCATTGGAAATATGAGCAGTCAAACCCCAGAGACGAGTAAAATTACAACAGAAACAAAAGAAATAATTACTGATTTGCAAATTGATTGCAACAATCTAACAAACGCAATGAAAGAAAGGGTCAGCACATTTACGCCAGACGAGGCAAAAAGGAAGTCCGCAAATTATAACGAAAAAACAATAAATTCAAATTTAGCAAAACTTCTAGCCCAAATAGAAATAGCAAATGAATCACTTGAAAAAATTGATGAAAAACACAAAAAATCAATTAAAGATAATCAGGAAAAAATTGATTACACGGAAGAAATCATACGGGGAATTGAGCACAAGGCGCTAGAAAAAATATCAGAGGTTAATGCGCTGTTTGAAAAAGCAAAAACTGAGCTTGATGAAAAGAAGGCTGAAATTGATAGAATTGTTGGAATACTTAGCAATCATGCGATCGCAGGAAGTTATGAAAATGGTGCTGCAGAGGAAAAGAAAGCCGCAGAATGGTTACGATATGGATCAATATCGTGCATGATTGTGATTATTGCCATTATTGGATACACCCTCTGGGATAATGCACACAATGAATTTGATCTACAAAAAACCATATTTAGAACGGTTTTGGCTTTTTTGTTATCAATTCCATCGGCCTACTTGGCGAGGGAGTCAACAAAGCACAGAATACAACAATACAGCTACCATCAAAAATCTTTGGACCTAAAAGCAATAAATCCATACATTGCCTCACTCCCTAAAGATCAGCAAGACAAAATAAAGACTGACATAGCATCAAGAATTTTTGCAACTAATGAAAAAAATACAAACGACACATTTCCAATAAATACACAAGAAATAATAATGGAAATCATAAAAAAACTAGAGTTTAAGAAATAAATGTCAGCTAACCCTTAAATCAACCGGGACGGTTAAAAGCTACGCTTTAACAGGGTGGTGAAAAAGGAACGACCCCAATCAAAACGGGGTCTGGCATAGGCTGAGATAATCCCGACAACCCAATTTTCTGTTTTTACGACGATGCGCGGCAGTGATTTTGTTCAAGGGGCAATGTTCAGCTATGTGGATCTGGAGGACCGGATTCCTGCGGCTCATCCGCTACGTAAACTGAAGATCGCGGTGGATGCGATTCTGGTGTCGATGAGTGCCGAGTTTGATCGGCGCTATTCCCGTATTGGTCGCCCCTCAATTCCCCCCGAGCGCTTGCTGCGCGCACTGCTGTTGCAAGTGCTGTACAGCATCCGCAGCGAACGGCAGTTGATGGAACAACTGGATTACAACCTGCTGTTTCGCTGGTTTGTCGGGCTGGGCGTGGATGACCGGGTGTGGGAACGCACCGTGTTCTGCGCCAATCGCGATCGCCTGCTGGAACAAACCCTGCTGCGGGATTTCTTCAGGTGGGTGCTGGCATTGGCCGACTGGGCCGGATTGACCTCGGACGAGCATTTCAGCGTGGATGGCACGATGATCGAAGCCTGGGCCTCGCACAAAAGCTTTGTGCGCAAGGATGGCTCGGATGATGGCGACGGCGCAGGCGGTGGCCGCAATGTCGAAGCCGATTTCAAAGGCGAAAAGCGCAGCAATGCCACGCATGAGTCCAAGACAGATCCGGATGCGCGCCTGTACAAGAAAGCGAAGTTTGCTGAAGCCAAGCTCAGGCATCTGTCACACATCCTCATGGAAAACCGCAACGGGCTGGTGGTGGATGTGGAAACCACACAGGCCACTGGCACAGCCGAGCGGGAGGCTGCGGAAATAATGGCTGGGCGCACATTGAACCCGGGCAGTACCCTGGGCGAAGACAAAGGTTACGACGTGGCGGAACACCTGCAGGCGCTCAAGGCCCTCGGCATCAAGCCGCATACGGCCGCCAAGGAAAAAGGCAGCGCCGTGGATGGCCGGACAAAACGCAGCAA
>NZ_JBVVOL010000004.1:0-217051 GCF_055810895.1 Formivibrio sp. oc-25
ATCCCGACCAAGCAGACCGCGTTCAGCCAGTACGACCGGCCGAAGGGCGTGGCGCGCTACGCCGAAGTGGCCAAGCATCTGGGCCTGGATGCGGACACCGACCACCATCGTGTCGAGAAGCTGATTGAATGGGTGGAAGGCCTGAAGAAAGTGCTGGGTATCCCGGCCTCGATCCAGGCAGCCGGGGTGAATGAAGTGGAATTCCTGGCCAAGGTGGACGAACTGGCGGAAGCAGCGTTTGACGACCAGTGTACCGGTGCCAACCCGCGCTTCCCGCTGATCTCGGAGCTGAAGCAGTTGCTGCTCGATAGCTACTATGGCCGGGCGTATGCGGAGCAGTACCTCCGTGCAGTCGAAGGCGAAGAGAAAAAAGCCAAAGACGCTGCCTGATCTTTAGCTTGCAACCCTGAACCCCTGCCGAACCCGGCAGGGGTTTTTGTTCGTACTCAATTCAGGTCGCGTTAGCCTGGTCACTGCCAGATGGCTGGGCGATATACTTACGGCCTCTCCCAATTCTGGAATGACCCGCATCATGGCGAAAACGCTCCCCATGGCGATCATCGCGGACGAACTGGCTCGTCTGCGTGCAGCCACTCCTCTGGTTCATCTTTTGACCAACGAAGTTGTGCAGGAAATCACCGCCAACGTGCTGCTGGCTGCGGGTGCCGCGCCGGCGATGATCGTGGCCGAAGAAGAAGCCGCAGCATTCGCATCGATATCGGGTGCGCTGCTGGTCAATGTCGGCACGCTCTATCCGGCTCGCCTGACCGTGATGCAGCAGGCGGTGTCTGCGGCCAATCGCGCCGGCGTGCCGTGGACATTGGACCCGGTTGCGGTGGGCGTGCTCGATTATCGCACCGGAGCTTGCCGTGATTTCCTGGCGCAAAAACCTGCAGCGATCCGTGGCAATGGTTCGGAAATTCTGGCACTGGCCGGTTTTGCCGGTGGCGGCCGCGGTGTCGACAGTACCGCCGGATCGAACGCGGCCGTGGCGGCGGCAGAGCAGTTGGCGCGCGATACCGGCGCCATTGTGGCGGTGACCGGTGAAACGGACTACATCACCGATGGCGCTACGACCTGGGCCACGCCGTGGGGGCATCCGGTGATGACGCGCGTGGTGGGGACTGGTTGCGCGCTGTCTGCGCTGGTGGCGGCATTTACCGCCGGTGCTTCCAGTCGTCTCAATGCCGTGGCCGCCGCCTGTGCCGTGGCCGGAATTTGCGGTGAACGTGCGGCCATCAGCAGTCGCGGGCCGGGATCATTCAAGACCGATTTTCTGGATGCCTTGTATAACCTCACGCCGGATGAGCTTCGGGCGGAGACCGCATGAAGCCGCTGGATCTTTCGCTCTATCTGGTGCTCGATCCCGATTTGTGCGGTGGCCCGCTTGGCATGGTGGAAACGGCCCGTATCGCGGCCGGGCATGGCGCCACCGTGGTGCAATTGCGGGCACCCAACTGGAAAAAGCGGCAGTGGCTGGAAACTGCCGCCGAAATCAAGTCGGTACTGGCGCCATTCGGGGTGCCGCTGATCATCAATGATCATATCGATGTGGCGCTGGCGGTGGATGCCGAGGGTGTGCATGTGGGGCAGGACGACATGCCGGTCGACATCGTGCGCAGGCTGATTGGCCCGCAGAAGTGGCTGGGGCTGTCGGTTTCTTCGCCCGCCGAACTGGCGCAAGCACCGCTTGCGGGCGTCGATTACCTCGGGATTGGGCCGGTGTATCCCACCGGAACCAAGCTGGATGCAGCGCCTGCCTGCGGGCTGGACGGATTGGCCAGCATGGTGATGGCAGCAAATCTGCCCGTGGTGGCCATTGGCGGGATTCATCTGGGCAATTGCCAGCCCTTGCTGCAGGTGGGGGCTCATGGCGTGGCGGTGGTGTCTGCGATTTGTGGCCAGGATGATGTGGCTGAAGCAACCCGGTTGTTGCAGCAAAAGATTCGCGCCTTGCGTGCGCCGACCGGTCTGCAGCGTTGGCCTGCCGATTTTTGCTGCAATCACATTGGTTGAGTGTCTGCCGGTTCATAGCAATAGCCCGCGCCATAGACGGAGCGGATCAGCGTCTGGTCTGGGCACGCGGTCTCGAGTTTTCGCCGCAGGTTCTTGATGTGGCTGTCGACAGCACGGTCGGTGACGGCGCGGCCGTCATCGTAAAGCTGATCCAGCAATTTATCGCGTGAGTAAATACGGCCGGGCGTGGCCGCCAGCGTTTTGAGCAGTCGGAATTCCACCGCGGTCAGCTCCAGCGCACAGCCATTCAGGCTGGCGCGCAGGCGGTCGTCATCCAGAACCAGACCGGTGGATGGCGTTGGCGGATCATGCCGTTGCCGGCGCAGGATGGCACGCACCCGCGCCACCACTTCACGCGGGCTGTAGGGTTTGCAGATGTAATCATCCGCCCCGGCATCCAGCCCGAGCAGGCGATCCACTTCTTCCACCCGTGCCGTCATCATCACGATCGGCACATCGCTGAAACTGCGTAATTCCTGGCAGATGTCCAGCCCGTTGCGCCCGGGCAGCATCAGGTCGAGCAGGATCAGATCCGGATGGCTGCGTTTGAACGTATCGATGACCGCCAATCCATCGCTGACAATTTCAGTGCGATACGCGGCGGTGTGCAGGTAGCCGGCCAGCAAATTGGCGAGCTTGGGTTCGTCCTCGACGATCAGGATATGCGCGGGTCGGTCACTCATGTTCCGGATTCCATGCTGTAGCCGGCAGGCGAATTTCAATGCACAGACCGCCGAGATGGCTTGCGCTGGCGGCAATGTCTCCTGCGTGCGCTTCAACGATATTGCGGCAAATGGCCAACCCGAGGCCCGATCCGCCCGAGGCGCGATTGCGCGAGTTTTCTGCCCGGAAGAAGCGCTCGAACAGGCGGTTGATCTGGTCTGCCGCCACGCCCGGTGCGCTGTCTTCCACCGTGATGTGCCAGTGCTGGTCTTTGCGGGATAAGCGTATTCGTACCTGACCGCCACGATCGGTATAGCGCAGGCTGTTTTCCAGCAGGTTGTGAAACAGTTGCTGCAGGCGGGCGGCATCGGCCTGCATGCTGGCTCGGGGGGTATCGCATTGCAGGGTCAGGCTTAGCCCGTGTTGGGCAAAGCGCGGCTGCATGGCATCGACTGACTGCTGCAAGGCCTGGACCAGGTCATGCGTTTCAAAGCGGTAAACCAGCGCCCCGACATCCGACAATGACAGCTCGTGCAGGTCATCCACCAGTTTTTTCAGGGTGCCGACTTCCGCTTGCAGGGAGCGGATCGCCTCGTGGTTCAGCGGCAAGATGCCATCTTCGAGAGCTTCCAGCTCACCGCGCAGCACCGATAGCGGGGTGCGCAGCTCATGCGAGATATCTGCCATGAAGTCGCGCCGCATATGCTCGTTACGCTGCAGCGTCTGGGCCAGATGGTTGAAGTCGTCCGCCAGCTGGCCGATTTCGTCTTGGCTGGCGACATGCACGCGGGTTTCATAGCGTCCGGCCGCCAGCTGGTGGGTGGCATGCGCTACGCGCCGGATCGGTGCCAGCAGGATGCGCGCCAGCCAAAGCGCGATCAGCGCTGCCAGTGCGACGGCGACCAGGCTGGCGATGATGACGGTCTGCAACTGTCTTTCCTGCAGGCGTTGCTTGCCGGCATCGGTCACGCTCTGGAAAGAGGCAAGTACCACCCAGCCGACCACTTGCCCCTGATGGTGGATGGGATGGCGCAGCATGGCGGCGGTCAGATCACGGTAACCCGCCACCCATTGCTGCTGCGCGTCCACGAGGCCCATGCGCATCATTGCGCCGGTCAGATCGGATACCGGTACCCATCTGCCTGGTTCCGGGTTATCCGGCAATTCCTGCCCCAGCGCCGGGCGCGCCAGGCGAAACCAGGCAGCAGGATTGTCGTTGTCACGCAGAAAATCCCAGTTGCCATGACGGGCATAGGCCTGCTCGGTACGCGCTGCGACAAAGGTCATGCGTTCGATGGCCAGCTCGTTCAGGTAATCCAGGAATCCACGCGTGAAGCTCCAGTGCGTGGCGGTGCTGACCACGACCACGGCAAAGATCGCGATGGCAAGAACGACCAGAAACAGTTTGTGCGTGATGCCGATTTTCATGGAGGCGCAACTTCAAATTTGCTCCACATTTGTCGGGCATAGTGGCCAGCAACAATTGCGGAAGGAGTCTGCAGTGAATCGACATCATAC
The DNA here is from genome assembly GCF_055810895.1 of Formivibrio sp. oc-25. Classification (NCBI taxonomy): domain Bacteria; kingdom Pseudomonadati; phylum Pseudomonadota; class Betaproteobacteria; order Neisseriales; family Chitinibacteraceae; genus Formivibrio; species Formivibrio sp. oc-25. The sequence continues at coordinate 4,198 of NZ_JBVVOL010000004.1, forward strand.
TATTTCATTGCGCCTGCTGGCGTTGGTCCTGGCGCTGGGCGCTGCCGGGTTGTCCGGTTGCCAGAAGAGTGAATCCGCGCCTGCGGTGGCAGCCAAGGCGACGGAAGTGGGCGTGGTCACCGTGCAGGCCCAGCCCTTTACCCTGAGTACCGAGCTGGCCGGACGCACCACTGCCTACAAGGTGGCCCAGATCAGACCGCAGGTCGGTGGCATCGTGCAGCAACGCGCCTTTGTGGAAGGCGGGCAGGTCAAGGCGGGCGATGTGCTTTACCAGCTGGATGCCGCCTCGTACCGCGCCAGTTTTGCCAGTGCCGAGGCCAGCGTGGAGCGGGCCGAAGCTACCCTGCAGGCGGCACAACTCAAGGCCAAACGCCAGAGCGAGTTGCTGGCAATCCAGGCGATCAGCCAGCAGGATCATGAAGATGCCCAGGCCAGCCTGAAGCAGGCTCAGGCGGATCTCGCCTCGGCCAAGGCTGCGCTGGATACGGCGCGCATCAATCTGGAACGTACGCGCATCACCTCGCCGATTGCCGGGCGGGCCGAGGTTTCCACCGTCACGCAGGGTGCGCTGGTGACAGCGAATCAGGAAACCGCACTGACCACGGTGCAGCAGCTTGATCCGATCTATGTCGATATTCCGCAATCCAGCGTGCAACTGCTGCAACTCAGGCAGGCACTGGCCAGCGGTCAGCTCAAGCAGGCTGGCAAGGAAGGGATACAGATCCAGCTGGTGCTGGAGGATGGCAGCGCTTACCCGCATGCCGGCCAGTTGCAGTTCAGCGGTGTCAGCGTCAATACCGGCACCGGCGCGGTGACCTTGCGGGCGCTGGTGCCTAATCCGGAACATCTGCTTTTGCCTGGCATGTATGTGCGGGCCCAGATCAGCCAGGCAAAAGACCCTGACGCCTTGCTGGTGCCGCAACAGGCGCTCAGCCGCGATGGCAGCGGCCGGGCCTCGGTCTGGGTGGTGGCGCAGGATGGCAAGGCCGAACAGCGCGCGGTGACGACAGCTGAAGCGGTAGGCCAATCCTGGCGCGTAACCAGCGGGCTGAAAGCAGGTGAGCGCATCATTATTGAAGGTGCCGGCAAGGTGCGAAGTGGCCAGATCGTGCATGCGGTCAACGCTTCGCAACCTGCGGCGCAGACGGCTTCGGCCGTGACCATGGCTGCGCGCTGAGGAGATTGTAATGGCACGTTTTTTTATTGATCGGCCCATTTTTGCCTGGGTGATCGCGATCGTGATCATGCTGGCCGGTGCCTTGTCGATTCACCGGCTGGCGCTGGAGCAATACCCGGATATTGCGCCGGTCCAGATTTCGATTTCGGCCACCTATACCGGGGCTTCGGCCAAGACGGTCGAGGATTCGGTTACCCAGATCATCGAGCAGAAAATGCAGGGGCTGGATCACCTGCAGTCGATGTCCTCGACCAGCAGTGCCAATGGCAGTGCGCGGGTGCGCCTGAGCTTTACTGCCGGAACTGACCCGGATGTGGCGCAGATGCAGGTGCAGAACAAGGTGCAGCAGGCCCTGAAGCAACTGCCTGATGCCGTGCAGGATCAGGGGGTGACCGTTACCAAGTCCGGTAACGACTTCTTGATGCTGGTGACGCTGTATTCGGATAACCCCGCTTTGACCGCCACCGATATTGGCGATTACATGTCATCCAGTCTGGTTGATGTGATCAGCCGGCTGGATGGCGTGGGCGAGGTGCAATCGATGGGCTCCGGGTATGCCATGCGTATCTGGCTGGATCCGGCCAAGCTGGAAAAGTATTCCCTGATGCCTTCCGACATCACCTCGGCACTGACCGCGCAGAATACCCAGGTTTCCGCAGGCCAGCTTGGCGCCTTGCCAGCGGTAGGCGGGCAACAGCTCAACGCCACGATTTCGGCGCGCAGCAAGCTGCGTACTGTCGAAGAGTTCAACAACGTGGTGGTGAAATCCGCCAGCGATGGCACCATCGTGCGTCTGGCCGATGTGGCACGGGTCGAGCTGGGCAGCGAGAGTTACAGCGTCCAGATGCGTTATAACGGCAAGCCGGCTGCCGGGATGGGGATCAAGCTGGCGGCCGGCGCCAATGCGTTGGATGTGGCCGAGGCGGTCAAGGCCAAGCTGGCGCAGTTGCAGCCGTATTTCCCGGACCAGATCAAGGCCGAGATCGGTTATGACACCACGCCTTTCGTCAAGGTATCGATCAAGGAGGTGGTAGTGACGCTGGTCGAGGCCATGGCGCTGGTCGTGGCCATCATGTACCTGTTCATGCAGAACCTGCGTGCCACGCTGATTCCGGCCATTGCCGTACCGGTGGTGTTGCTGGGCACCTTTGGCGTGCTGGCGGCATTCGGTTATTCCATCAATACGCTGACCATGTTCGGCATGGTGCTGGCGATCGGCCTGCTGGTGGACGATGCGATTGTGGTGGTGGAAAACGTCGAGCGACTGATGACCGACAAAGGCTTGTCGGTGCGCGAAGCCACGCGCGAATCAATGCAGGAGATCACCGGCGCGCTGGTCGGCATTGCGCTGGTATTGTCGGCAGTATTCATCCCGATGGCCTTCTTCGGCGGCTCGACCGGGGTGATCTATCGTCAGTTCTCCATCACCATCGTGTCGTCGATGCTCTTGTCGGTACTGGTGGCCATGACCTTGTCGCCGGCCTTGTGCGCTTCCCTGTTGCGATTGTCCGATGTCGATCACCATGACGATGCCGCGCCGCACGGCCCGGTGCAGCGCTTCTTTGCCGCCTTCAACCGGGGTTTCGTGCGTGGCAGCGAGCGCTATCAGCGCGGTGTGGCGGGCGTGTTGCAGCGTGGCAAGCGCTATCTGGTGATCTATCTGCTGTTGCTGGCCGGGCTGACCGTTTCATTCATGCGCTTGCCAACCTCTTTTCTGCCGGATGAGGACCAGGGTGTATTGATGGCATCGATCCAGTTGTCATCGGGCGCCACACTGGCCCGAACCAATGAAGTGCTGCGCCAGTTTGAGGCCGCTTTGGCCAAACAGCCGGCCGTGAGCGATTTCATTACCCTGGTCGGGCTGAATGGCGATCAGGCTTCGGCCAATGCCTTTATCAAGCTCAAGGACTGGAGCGAGCGCGAAGGAGCGGGGCAGGATGCGGCTTCGCTGGCACGTGCCCTGAACGGGGCCATGAGCGGGATGCGCGATGCACGCGTATTCGTACTGTTGCCGCCAGCGGTGCGAGGCCTGGGTTCCAACGCCGGGTTCACGGTGCAATTGCAGGATCTGGCGGGCAATGGCCACGATGCCCTGGTCAAGGCGCGCGACCAGTTTCTGCAACTGGCGCGTCAGGACAAGCGCCTGGCGCAGGTACGGATCAGCGGTCTGGAAGATGTGGCCGAGTTTTCGGTCAATATCGATGATCGCAAGGCTGCGGCGCTGAGCTTGAGCACTGCCAATATCAACAGCACCCTGTCGACCGCGCTTGGCGGCAGCTACGTCAATGATTTCCTCAACAAGTCGCGCGTGAAGAAGGTCTATGTGCAGGGCGATGCGCCGTATCGGATGCTGCCGCAGGATATCCAGCGCTGGCATGTGCGCAACAGCGATGGCGAGATGGTGCCTTTCTCGGCGTTTTCCTCGACCAACTGGAGCTATGGCTCGCCGCGCCTGGAGCGCTACAGCGGCATGTCTTCGTATGAAATTGTCGGCTCGGCCGCAGAAGGCGTGAGCTCCGGCGATGCCATGGCTGCGGTGGAAGACATCATCAAGCAATTGCCTGCCGGTATCAGCTATGAATGGGCCGGGCAGTCGTACCAGGAACGTCTGGCAGGTTCCCAGGCTCCGGCTTTGTATGCGATTTCGATCCTGTTTGTATTCCTGTGCCTGGCTGCGCTGTACGAGAGCTGGTCGGTGCCGTTCTCGGTGATCCTGGGCGTACCGCTGGGCATCATCGGCGCCGTGCTGGCAACCTGGCTGGCCGGACTGGAGAACGATGTGTATTTCCAGATCGGCTTGCTGACTACTGTCGGCCTGTCTGCCAAGAATGCGATCCTGATCGTGGAGTTTGCCAAAACCCTGCAGGAGCAAGGTCTATCCCTGATCGATGCCACCTTGCAGGCAGTGCGCTTGCGCCTGCGCCCGATCCTGATGACCTCGCTTGCCTTTATGTGTGGCGTGTTGCCGCTGGCCTTCAGTAGCGGGGCGGGCTCGGCCAGTCGTCGCGCCATCGGCACCGGGGTGCTGGGCGGTATGGCCAGCGCGACCGTGCTGGGGCTGATTTTCGTTCCGCTGTTCTATGTATTGATTCGCGGTTTTTTTGAACGCCGTAAAGCCAGGGCTGCCCAGGCGTCCCCGGTCGTGATGGTTGAAGGAGAAGCATGATGCGCCGTTCCATTCTGGTGGTTTCCCTGTTGTGTGCCGGCTTGCTGGGCGGTTGTGTCAATCTGGCACCGGATTATCAGCGGCCTGCCTTGCCGGTTCCCGTTGCGCTCGATGGCAAGGCTGAATCCGGTCAGCAGATGGCCAAGATCGATTGGCAACAGGTGGTGACCGATGCGCGCTTGCGCCAGGTGGTTGATCTTGCGCTCGCCAACAACCGGGATCTGCGGATTGCCGTGCTCAATATCGATAAGGCCCGCGCCCAGTACCGGATTGCCGATGCCGACCGTTACCCGGCTATTAGCGGTTCTGCTGGCAGCAGCGCTTCACGTAGCGGTGGTAACGTATCGCACAACGTTAGTGCCAGCGTGGGCATGTCGTCCTATGAGCTGGATTTCTTTGGCCGCCTGACCAACCTGAAGGATGCTGCCTTGCAGGATGTGCTGGCGCTGGAATCCACCCAGCGCAGTGTGCGGACCAGCCTGATTGCCGAAGTGGCCAATGCCTGGCTGACCCTGGCGGGGGATCAGGCGCAGTTGCATCTGGCGCAGGAAACCTGGCAGAGCCGCCAGACCACGCTGGAACTGACCCGCAAACAGCAGGCCATGGGCGGGGCTTCCGGGCTGGATGTGGCGCAGGCACAGGCGTCCGCCGAGACAGCGCGGGGCGACGTGGCACGTTACACCAGCCTGGTGGCGCAGGACCGCCACGCGCTGGATCTGCTGGCCGGGACTTCCGTGCCGCAGGCGTTGTTGCCCAAGGCCGGGGATTCGCTCGATACCAGTCTGGTGGCCTTGCTGGAGGTGCCGGCAGACCTGTCTTCCGAGGTGTTGTTGCAGCGCCCGGATATCCAGTCGGCAGAGCACACCCTGATCGGGGCGCATGCCGACATTGGCGCTGCGCGTGCGGCCTTCTTCCCGTCCATTTCCCTGACTGCTGCGACCGGTAGCGCGAGCGCCAGTCTGGGCAATCTGTTCGAAGGTGCCAGTCGAACCTGGAGTTTTGCGCCGACCCTGACGCTGCCCATTTTCAATGCCGGCAGCCTGAAGGCATCGCTATCGGCAGCGGAAATTGCCCGCGATATCCAGGTGGCGACCTATGAAAAAACCATCCAGACCGCTTTCCAGGAGGTAGCCGATGCACTGGCCGAGCGCAGCACCCTGACCGAGCGCATGGCGGCACAACAGGCCCAGGTCGATGCCTATGCCAACAGCCTGCGCCTTTCAACCGAGCGTTACCGCTCCGGGGCGGACAGTTATCTGAGCGTGCTGGATTCGCAGCGCTCGCTCTATTCGGCCCAGCAGAGCCTGATCAGCTTGCGCTTGTCGGAGCAGAGCAACCGGATGACGTTGTTCAAGGTGCTGGGAGGGCAGTAACTCGCTACAAGGTACTGCAGGAATGCCACTTTCTTCACTCCCTCGCCCGCCTGCGGGAGAGGGTCGGGGAGAGAATCGAGCGTTGTGGTGGTCGTGGATGCCGGGATTGGCCGGGAGCCTGGGTTCTCTGCTCGCACTCGGCGACCTTGAAGGGGTTTGGGATGTACTTGCCTGCCTGTGCGAAAAAAGACAGCCAATGCAATGTAATGCTGTTCACTTAAGTGTCCATTTACCCTCTCCCCCAGCCCCTCTCCCGCAAGCGGGCGAGGGGAGTACTTGGCTAATCCACCAGTTTTGCTCCCTCTCCCGCTTGCGGGAGAGGGTTGGGGAGAGGGTAAACGGCCAGAATATCCCTTAAGTGAACGGCATTAGCCAATGCAATGGGTCTTATTCGGCCAGCCAAGCTGTTTACAGCACCCGTGCCAGATAATGCCCGGTATGGCTCGCAGAATTGGCTGCCACCTGTTCAGGGGTGCCGGTGGCGATGATCTGGCCGCCGCCGGCGCCGCCTTCGGGGCCGAGGTCGATGATCCAGTCGGCGGTTTTGATCACGTCCAGATTGTGCTCGATCACCACTACGGTATTGCCGTGTTCGCGCAGGCGGCGCACCACGGTCAGCAGCAGGTCGATGTCGTGGAAGTGCAAGCCGGTGGTCGGTTCGTCCAGGATATAGAGCGTGCGGCCGGTATCGCGCTTGGACAGTTCCAGCGCCAGCTTCACCCGCTGTGCCTCGCCGCCGGAAAGCGTGGTGGCGGATTGGCCGAGGCGGACGTAGCCCAGGCCCACGTCCATCAGCGTTTGCAGCTTGCGCGCGACAACCGGTACGGCACTGAAGAATTCCAGTGCCTGCTCGACGGTCATTTCCAGTACTTCGGTAACGTTCTTGCCCTTGTAGGTCACTTCCAGCGTTTCACGGTTGTAGCGCTTGCCGTGGCAGACATCGCAGGGCACGTAGACATCGGGCAGGAAGTGCATTTCCACCTTCAGCACGCCATCGCCTTGGCAGGCCTCGCAACGTCCGCCCTTCACATTGAATGAAAAACGTCCCGGCCCATAGCCGCGCTCGCGCGACATCGGTACGCCGGCAAACAATTCGCGGATCGGCGTGAACAGGCCGGTATAGGTGGCCGGGTTGGAGCGCGGGGTGCGGCCGATCGGGCTTTGATCAACGTTGATCACCTTGTCGAAATGCTCCAGTCCATGCACCGATGCATACGGTGCCGGTTCTGCGCTTGCGCCGTTGAGATCGCGCGCCGCGATGGTGTGCAGGGTATCGTTGATCAGGGTGGATTTGCCCGAGCCGGAAACCCCGGTTACGCAGACCATCAGGCCGACCGGCAGATTGAGTTCGACCTGCTTGAGGTTGTTGCCCGATGCTCCCTTGATCGTGAGCCATTTCTCGGGATTCGGCGCACGGCGTTCTGCGGGAACTTCGATCTTGCGTGCGCCGGACAAAAACTGGCCAGTGATCGAGCGCGGATTCTGCATCACGTCTTCCGGCTTGCCGATGCACAGCACTTCGCCGCCGTGTTCTCCCGCGCCCGGGCCCATATCCACGAGGCAATCGGCGGCGCGGATCGCGTCCTCATCGTGCTCGACCACGATCACCGAGTTGTCCAGATCCCGCAGGCGCATCAGCGTGGCCAAGAGGCGGTCGTTGTCGCGCTGGTGCAGGCCGATCGAGGGCTCATCCAGGACGTACATGACGCCGGTCAGGCCCGAGCCGATCTGGCTGGCGAGCCGGATGCGCTGCGCCTCGCCGCCAGAGAGCGTATCGGCCGAACGCTCCAGGCACAGGTAATCCAGGCCCACATTGACCAGAAAGCCCAGGCGCTCGCGGATTTCCTTGACGATCTTCTCGGCAATCTGCGCCTTGGCACCTTCCAGTTGCAGCTGGTCGAAAAATTCAGCGCAATTCTTGAGCGCCATCTGCGAGATGCGGTGCAGATTTTCACCACCCACCTTCACATGTCGCGCTTCCTTGCGCAGACGCGCGCCGCCGCAATGCGGGCAGGCCTGGTTGTTCTGGTACTTGGCGAGTTCTTCCCGCACCGCCATCGAATCGGTTTCCTTGTAGCGTCTCTCCAGGTTGTGGACGATGCCCTCGAAGGCATGCAGTCGCTGCACTTTCTGGCCGCGTTCGTTGACATAGGTAAACGCGATCTGTTCACGCCCCGACCCATGCAGGATGGCTTGCTGTGCTTCGTCCGGCAGTTCGTTCCACGGCAGGTGCAGATCGAAGCCATAGTATTCGGCCAGACTGGAGAGCATCTGGAAATAGAACTGGTTGCGCTTGTCCCAGCCCTTGATCGCGCCGCTGGCCAGACTCAGTTCCGGGTGCGCCACGATGCGTTTCGGATCGAAGAACGTAATCTGGCCCAGTCCGTCGCATTTCGGGCACGCACCCATCGGGTTGTTGAACGAGAACAGGCGGGGTTCCAGCTCAGGCAGGCTGTACGAACACACCGGACAGGCGAACTTGGCCGAGAACCAGTGTTCCTGACCGGAATCCATTTCCACGGCAATGGCGCGGCCATCAGCATGACGCAGCGCGGTTTCGAACGATTCCGCCAGCCGCTGCTTGAGGTCGGCCCGTACCTTGAGGCGGTCGATCACCACTTCGATCGTGTGCTTCTTGTTTTTGTCGAGCTTGGGCAGGTCATCCAGTTCGCATACTTCGCCATCGATGCGCACCCGCACAAAGCCCTGCGCGCGCAGCTCCTCGAATAGATCCACATTCTCGCCCTTGCGTCCGACAATCAGCGGCGCCAGGATCATCAGCTTGGTTTCTTCCGGCAGGGCCAGCACATGATCGACCATCTGGCTCACGGTCTGGCTTTGCAATGGCTGGCCGTGCTCCGGGCAGAAGGGCGTGCCGACGCGTGCGAACAAGAGGCGCAGGTAATCGTGGATTTCGGTGACGGTGCCTACGGTCGAGCGCGGATTGTGGCTGGTGGCCTTCTGCTCGATCGAAATGGCCGGGCTCAAGCCTTCGATCAGGTCGACATCGGGCTTTTCCATCAGTTGCAGGAACTGGCGAGCATAGGCCGACAGGCTTTCCACATAACGGCGCTGGCCTTCGGCATACAGCGTATCGAACGCGAGCGACGATTTGCCCGATCCCGACAAGCCCGTGATCACGACAAGCTTGCCGCGCGGGATGTCGAGGTTCACATTTTTCAGGTTGTGGGTGCGTGCGCCGCGAATGCGGATCATCGGCGTGTCGGGAGCAGGGCGATACATGGCAGTAGACCGGTAGCAGAGTAACCAACCATTTTACCGGACGGCGCGAGGCCGGGCAGGGGGAAATATGCCGATCGTCAGCGTGAACAGCTGGAATCGTGCGCGGGTGTTTCCATTTCCTGCCGGAAAAACTCGAAATGGTTGCGGCCGTGATATTTGGTTTCGTACATGGCCTGATCGGCATGCCGGATCAGTGTCTCGGAATCGCTGCCGTGATCCGGGCACAGCGCGATGCCGATCGATGGGGTGATCTGCAGGGTTGTTCCGGCCAGCACATAAGGGCGATCGATGGTATCCACCAGCTTTTGTGCCACATGGCTGGCATCGTCTTCCGGATCAGAGACATCGACCATCAACAGGAATTCATCCCCGCCTTGCCGGCACAGGGCATCGGTTGCCCGTACGCAGGTTTTCATGCGCATGGCGACTTCCTTGAGCAGCAGGTCGCCGATGTGGTGACCCAGCGTGTCGTTGATCTGTTTGAAATGGTCTAGATCAAGAAACAGCAGGGCAAAGCGGCCGCCATAGCGTTCTACGCGTGCCACAGCCTGTTCGATGTGTTCTTCGAACAGCCGGCGGTTGGGCAGTCCGGTCAGGTAGTCGTGTTCGGAAAGATAGCGGAAGCGTTCGCTGATTTTGCGTTCGGTAATGTCGGAAAAAACGCCGATAAAGTGGGTGGCTTTGCCGCTGTCATCCTCCAGGCAGGAGATGGTGATGTAGGCCGGATAGATCTCGCCATTTTTGCGCCGCAGGGAGACTTCCCCGATCCAGGGCTGGCTCTTGCTGATCTTGCCCCACTCCGGCGAGGGCGAAGATGCTTCACTGGCTGCGCACAGCAACATGGGCTGCTGGCCGATGATTTCATTGGCGGTATAGCCGGTAATGTCGGTAAACGATCGGTTGACGGAAAAAATCCGCATGGCGGCGGTGGCGATGAAAATGGCTTCGGTACTCGATTTGAACACCTGTGCCGACAGCCGCAGCTGTTCGTCGGCGGCCTGCTGGATGCGCGCGGTGTGTTCCAGGCGACGGTAGATGAATACAGCGAACCCGATCACGGCCATGGATGATAGGCCGATCACCCCTAGTAGCAGGTTCAGTTGCCTGTACCAGGGCTGTAGCAGGATATCGCGCTGCAGGTGAACTCCCAACAAAAAGGGAAAGGTGCGCGATGATTGATAGCTGGACAGATAGCTTTTCCCTTCACGTATCTGTGCCAGCACGCGTTGCGGCCCGGTGTTGTCCATCATGGTGGGAGGCAGGGTGGCTTTACTGCCAGGGCTGAGTGTCTCATCGGTCGCGAACAAGATGTTGCCATCAAGTCGTAAGGCCTCGATATGACCGTTTTCGGGAGGAATCATCTGGGCGAGATGATTGATGAAGTAGTCCGTGTTGATGGTGGCTACCAGTCGCAAGGTACGATCCGGCAGAATTACATCCTTCAATATCGGTAAAAACACCAGTGAATCGGGGTGTGCCGGCTTATCCTCGGAGATAACCTGTGCTTCGTACAGGTCGCGCCCCATTTGTGGCGTACCCAGCCGCAGCTTGTCGGAAGCAATCTGGCTGTCCGGCATGAAATCGGTGAGTACCACGTTATGGCCGAGATTCTGCGGGTTGGAACTGGCGAGTACAGCGCCTTGTTGGGTGAGGAGTGAAATCGAGCGCAGGTAAGGTGCATCCCTAAGTGCCAGTGCCAGTGCCTTTTCGGTTGACAAGCCGGATTCCCATACCAGCGGGATGTTGCGTAAAGCCAAGTCAATATTGTTGAAGCTTTGCGAGAGGTAATCCTCAAACAGTCGGGTTTGTGTGGTGGCCAGATCCAGCCCGTTCTCGATTTTCTGCCGGTAGATCAGCCAGAGCGCATAGCTGCTGACCAGCACCAGCCCACCCAGGAGGAAAGCTACGATGCTGATGTACAGCTGGCGGATTTTGCGGTCGCGGAAATCAAACAAGGCTTGGCTCCCGTCATTCAATCCGCAACCACGATGGCCGACAGGCCATGGCGCCCGGCAACGTCACGCAAGCGCCCGTCACGCTTGATATCCCTGACAAAGCGTTCAACCCGCGCCTGCCAGGCCGGATCATTTTTTTGCATGGCATAAGCGTAGGGCGTGACGTGATAGGTGCCGGGCGGGGAGACCAGCCTGGCCCAGTCGGTGGTTTCCAGCATGCGTTTGCTGTAGGGGTAATCGGTCATGAAAACATCTGCTCGTCCGGATTCCACTTCCAGCTCACGGGCATGCGGGCTGTCGAGAACCAGTAATTTGGCGGATTGCAGTTTCGTTTTCATGACGGTTTCATGCAGTGTGCCCTTGGCAACCGCCACGATCACGCCTGGCTTGTCGATATCGTCCCACTGCTTGATGCGCCGGTTGGATCGGGTGGTAATCGCGTAAATATCACTTTGCAGATAAGGTGCGCTGAAATGCAGTTTTTCTGTGCGCTGAGGCACAACGCCGATGGCGAACATGGCGATGTCGCAATGATTCTGGGTGATATCCTCGATCAGGCGGGCAAAGCTGCTGTCGATGAATACGGGTTTGGCCCCCAAATCCTTGGCCAGCGCATGGGCCAGATCAATATCGATGCCGCTCAGGCTCATGGTCATCGGATCGCGGTAGGTAATGCCGTAATAATCCGGCCAGATGCAAACCCGCAGCGTCTTGCTTTGCGTGACGTCTTCCAACCGGCCTGCCTGGGCTGCCCATGCGCAGGCACACAGCAGCGTGGCCAAAATTGTTCGGGCAGCAGGTCGCACGGTTTTCCTCCTGGCGGGAAACAATCATTTTGCAACAACAGGATTACAGTGTCGCACAAACGTAAGATTAGACTGAACTGTTACCAAATTGCAGGGTGTGCGCTGGTATTTATTTGGCAAGCGGATGCCACTGGCTGTGATCGCGGAAGATCACCACGCTCCCCAGCAATTTGCCCTGGTTGTCACGGATGCTGGCTGCAGCCTCTTCGATGTTGAAATTCAGCCCAAAATTGTTCAGCAGTATCCCATTGCGATAGCGTTGCAGCGTGCCTTGATCGGCCAGGATAAGCCGATGCAGCGATGCCAAGGGCAGACGCGTTTCCGCATCGATGACCTGATAAATATGATCAACCGGCTGTTGACGGGCTTCTTCGAGTTCGCGCCCGGTCAGCGCAACCGCAACGGGATTCATGTATTCGACATGGCCGGCGCTATCGGTGGTGATGATGCCGTCGGAAATCGATTCAAACAGCGCGGCCAGCTTGTGACAATGGTTTTCCGCCTGCCGGTGGGCCTGGTGCGTGCCGGTAATGTCATGGCCGATGCCATGGTAGCCGATGAAATAGCCGTCAGGATCAAATCTGGGGGAGCCGGAAAGACTCAATATCCAGCTGGCTTTTTCGCCATGCACGTTCAGGATGAAGTCGCGAAATGGCTGGTGTGAATCGAACAGCTGACGATAACGCTGCCAATCGCCTTCACCTGTCAGGAAGTGGCCCGGTGCCGGCGAACCGGCCTCGCGTAGCCAGCTCAGCCTCAGCCCCTGTTCGCTTGCCAGCCGGCCGGATAGCTCGGTGAATTCGCCTAATGCATCCTGCTCCCACACCAGATCGGCGGCGAGATCGAGCATTTTCTGCAGGCGCGTATTGTTCTGGTGCAGTGACTGGCTGTTTTCCGTGAGCTGGGTGATGTCCCGTGCCAGCAGGACCGTGCCATCTGCCGAACTATCTGTCCGGCTGAGCGAAACGACCATGACCGAGTAATGACGCAGCACGCCATCCATGTCCAGGTGTGAACTGATTGCCTGTACCGGTTCATTGGGGTGCCCGACTTCTGCCGATAGCAGCAAGGGAGCGCTGGAATGATTCAGCGGATGGGCCGCCTTGCCCAGGCGGTGGATGGCTGCCGGGTTGGCGTACTCTATGCGACCCTCGCTGTCGCGAATGACGATGATGTCGCTGGTGGTTTCCGCAACACCTGCCAGTTTGCGATGTTTGGCTTCCTGCCGCCGTAATGTCATGGTCATTTCGCTGGCCATTTTGCGCGCCAGGTCAACCGCATGTACCTGGGTTTGCATCAGTCCGCCTATCAGCAGGCTCAGGCCGATGCCCACCAGCCAGATCAACCAGATCTTGTTTTGATGCGCGCCAGTGATCTGGCCGGGCTGGGCGCACATTTGCAAATGCCATTGCCGGCCGGGTAGTTCCACCAGTTCCTTGTGGCAAAGCCAGCTGGCAGGGTCGACTTGCGTTGATGGGTCTGAATCGTACAGCAGGGTTTGTGCCTGACGTAGGCTGCGATCGATTGCCCCGCCCGTGTCATGCAGCAGAATTTTTCCGGTGGGCAGATGCTGCCCGAGCTCCAGAAAATCGATGAATTGCTGTACCTGATAGATGGCGCTGAGTGTGCCCAGGTAACGGGATTCGCGCCTGCTGGTAGGCAAGGCGCTTTCCTCATCTGGCACGAAGACAGGAACATGCAGCATGAATTCAACCGGTGATTCATTAGGTTTTCCCTGCCGGTAGGGGGCGGTGGCCAGTGCAATGCCGTTATCACGTGCAAAGTTGAGGATCTGCCGATTGACCTGCAGGCTGAGCAGATCCAGGCCCAGATATCGGGCCGTGGATGGCGTGAGCGGGTAGAGGTATTCAATCGGTTGCAGCCTGGATTGGCCAATATCCGGGTGGATGGTGTAGTCGGGGGAGATCGTGTCGACCGCTTCGCTGGCTTGTTTGTCCGTGAGAGGATGGCTCAGTTGTTCGCGTGTGAGCGGGCGCGAAAATCCGATTGCCACAAAGCCCGGCTGCCTTTGCAGGATGTTTTGCCGGTTCAGGATTTCGGTGATGGTCTGTTTCGATAGATCCGGCCTGGCATAAAACACCGATTGCAGGCTATGCAGGGTGCCGGTCTGTTCCTTCAGGCGGGTTTCGATTTGCCAGCTGGCCAGTGCCGTGCGTTGCGCCAACTCCTGGCCAGCGTTTTCTCGCAACTGTGTGGTGATCCATGTACTCAGCCATGCGGTCAGCAATAGCCCTGCCGCCAGTGCCAGCAGCAGGGTACGCATTTCCCGCCAAAGGATGAGTGGATGATGGTGCATCGGCATGAGTCCGTGAGTTCGCCCGGCTTGTTTTACTATGGCGTATGCCGGCTACCTCTGCCAGCAACATGCTCATGCTGCATGGGCGATCAGTGGGAGTGCTCGTTATCGGCCCAGTTGGAATCCGGATGCTCGGCAAAACGCAGGCGAACTTCGTTGATCTGACTCAGGACGCGGAAAAATGCATCGACGACTGCGGGATCGAAATGCACACCACTTTCGGCACGGATGGTTTCCAGTACTTTGTCCTGCGGCCAGGGCTCCTTGTAACATCGTGCGTGCGATAGCGCATCATAGACATCCGCGAGGGCAACGATACGGCCAGCCAGAGAAATGTTTTCACCGGACAGTCCGCGTGGATAGCCTTGGCCATTCCATTTTTCGTGATGCTCGTAGGCGATTTGTGCTGCCAGTTTCAGAATGCGCGGACGGGCATCCTTGAACAGCTGGTAACCGAGTTCGGCATGGCCATCCATGATCTTGCGTTCTTCGGAATTCAGCTTTCCGGGTTTGTTCAGCACGGCATCGGGAATGGCGACCTTGCCGGCATCGTGCAGCGGGCTGGCGGCGTGAATCATCCAAGCCTCTTCATCAGAAAGCCCTAACTTCTTGGCAATCAACCAGCAATATTCCGCCATGCGCCGGATATGGTTGCCGGTATCGGGCGAGCGGCGCTCGATCACTTCGGATAGCTGACAGATGACAGTGCGTTGTGTATCTTCGATTTCATGCGAGAGCATCAGGTTTTCATAGGCAATCGAGACATTGCGGCAGAACAGCTCCACCAGTCCGGTATCCGGATGCGACAGTGCCACCGGGCCATCGATGATCAGCAGATTGACCGGCCCGTGCGGCGATTTGAAAAAGCCGATGAAATGGTCCTGGCCATAGATGCTGCGCTCTTCACTGATGGCACGATTGATCGAATCCCGGAAATGCTCCAGTTCGCCATTTTCGAGATCGTTCCCGCATAGTTGCTGGTAACCGCCAGTGGCATACATGACCTTGATTTCGCCATCGTGCCCGGTCAGTGCGGTCAGGCCGCCATGAACGACGACGTAAAGCGCATCCTGCTCGAAGAACAGCAGGGCTTGCAGTTGTTCAAGCACGCCTTGCGCAAACTGATCGAGTGATTGCTGACGGAAGATGGTGCTGGATGCCTCGATGACTTTCAGCAGGCCGCGCCGGTTGGCATCCAGCATCGAGCGCTGGTGCTCGATGAGCATGATGTCGTTGTAGGAGCGCAGCGACCCGAGCACGGCGGTGAACAGCTTGTCGCGCGTGAGTTCGGTCTTGGCCTTGTAGTCGTTGATGTCGTAGGTTTCGATGACCTGGCGTTCCGGCGCGACACCGGGCTGGCCGGTACGCAGGATGATGCGGACACGATGGTTGTGCAATTCCTCGCGAATGATGCGGGCGACTTCCAGGCCGGCATTTTCCGATTCCATGACGACATCAAGCAGAACCAGCGCAATATCATCGCGACTACGCAAGGTATCCAGTGCTTGCTGGCCGGTATAGCAGTTGATTAGCTCGAGCGGGCGGCCAAGGAAATCGATATTGCCCAGTGCCAGCCGCGTGACCTGGTGCACATCCGGCTCGTCATCGACCACCAGCACCCGCCACGGCGGCTCCTTGTTGGCGCTGGTTTCTACGGTATCTTCCTCGAGCCAGTTGTCGTCTTCCTGATCCATATTTCCCGCCTTTGACCGTCATGCCCAATCCGGTTTTCCATGCCTCCGAACTTGTTCACGATCTGTCGCGAGAAGCCGTCAGCGGAGTGAAGAGCAGCGCAAAAACCGGAATGTACAAGTAGTACATGAGGATTTTGAGCAGCGCATGAGCCCCGATCACGGCTTCGCAGCAAGATCGTGAATACGTTCTCAGTGTAGACCGGCCGACTGGGCTTTGCGGTCTTTAATGGAAACCGGCCAAGGTGAGCACGATTCCAGATCGGATATGTTTTGCCTGTTTTTTGAGCAGTTGGTGCCGTAGCCAGCGGATTGCCACGCATCCTGCCGGTGCATCTGTCGATATCTCTGGGGATAAGCTGGGAATGCTTTGGGAAGTGTCGAGTCAGGAATTGATCATCATCAATCGCACTTTATTTGGTGTCGCGATGGGTGAGTTGGCACAATATATTGTGTTTCTATACGGAGGAAAACCACTAGAGGAGGGGCGATGGACAGGCAGCCGCAATACATTCTCAAGCGTGACGGTCGAGTTGTGCCGTTTGATATCAGGAAGATTGCCGCTGCCCTGGCCAAAGCCGGTGCCGTTACCGGCGAGTTCGACGAAGCCAAGGCCGATCGCCTGGCCCTGCTTGTGGTCGAACAACTGCCGCGCGATATCACCCCTGCCATTGAAACCATCCAGGACGTGGTCGAAGAAACGCTGCTCGGCCTGCATCACATCAAGACCGCCCGCGCCTATATTGCCTACCGCAGCCAGCACGCACGCTTGCGCAATGACATCCGTACCGTGGTGGATGTCGAATCGAGCATCAACGAATACCTCGATCAATCCGATTGGCGCGTGCATGCCAACGCCAACCAGGGGTGGAGCCTTGGCGGCATGATCCTGAATACTTCCGGCAAGGTGATCGCCAATTACTGGCTCAATCATGTCTACCCGCCGGAAATCGGCGCGGCGCATCGTTCGGGTGCCCTGCATATCCATGATCTCGACATGCTGTCGGGCTATTGTGCCGGCTGGTCGTTGCGCCGCCTGCTGCATGAAGGCTTCAATGGCGTGCAGGGCAAGGTGGAAGCCAAGCCGCCCAAGCATTTTTCCGCCGCCGTGGGGCAGATCGTCAATTTTCTTGGCACCTTGCAAAACGAATGGGCCGGTGCGCAGGCGTTCAGCTCGTTCGATACCTATATGGCGCCATTCGTGCGCACCGACAAGCTGAGCTATACCCAGGTCAAACAATTCATTCAAGAGTTGATCTACAACCTGAACGTGCCGAGTCGCTGGGGTACGCAAACGCCGTTTACCAACCTGACTTTCGACTGGATCTGTCCGGAAGATCTGCGCGAGCAGATTCCGTATGTCGGCGGCGAGGAAATGCCGTTCACCTATGGCGAGCTGCAGGCCGAGATGGACATGATCAACCGCGCTTATATCGAAGTGATGATGGAGGGTGATGCCAAGGGCCGCGTGTTCACCTTCCCGATCCCGACCTACAACATCACCGACGATTTCCCGTGGGATCACCCGAATACCGATCTGCTGTTCGAGATGACGGCCAAATATGGCCTGCCCTATTTCCAGAATTTCCTGAATTCCGATCTGGAACCGCAGATGGTGCGTTCGATGTGCTGCCGCCTGCAGCTCGATCTGCGCGAGTTGTTGAAACGCGGCAACGGACTGTTCGGCTCGGCCGAGCAGACCGGCTCGCTTGGGGTGGTGACACTCAACTGTGCCCGCATCGGTTTTGAATTCAAGGGCGACGAACATGGCCTGTTTGCGCGCGTCGACGAATTGCTCGAGCTTGCCAGGCAGTCGCTGGAAATCAAGCGCAAGATCGTCGAGCGCCTGATCCAGTCGGGCCTCTACCCGTACACCAAGCGTTACCTTGGCACCTTGCGCAATCATTTCTCCACCATCGGTGTGAATGGCATCAACGAAATGGTTCGCAACTTTACGCAGGATCAGGACGACATCACGACGCAGGCCGGGCATGCCCTTGCCGTGAAGCTGCTCGATCATATCCGCGCCAAAATGACCGAATTCCAGGAAGAAACCGGCCACCTTTACAATCTGGAAGCCACGCCAGCCGAAGGCACCACGTATCGCTTTGCCAAGGAAGACAAAAAGCGTTATCCGACTATCCTGCAAGCAGGGACTGCGGATGCGCCGTATTACACCAATTCGTCGCAATTGCCGGTGGGCTTTACCGATGATCCGTTCGAAGCACTGGCGCGCCAGGAAGAGCTGCAGCGCAAATACACGGGTGGAACGGTGCAGCATCTGTACATGAACGAGGCCATTTCCAGTGCCGCGGCGTGCAAGCAACTGGTTTACCGCGCACTGAAGAATTTCCGCCTGCCCTATATCACGATTTCGCCGACCTTCTCGATCTGCCCGAAACATGGCTATATTTCCGGCCATCACGAGTTCTGCCCTAAATGCGATGAAGAGCTGATCGCCAGAAAGCGGCGGGAATCCTGCTGCTAATCGAGATACTGAGGTGTTGTTTTTCCTCGCTTTGACCAAAACAACTGGAGAAAAGAAATGACCGTAACCGCAGTGAAGGAGCAGGCACAAGCCACCGTGGTGTTGAAAGACGAAGAGCGTACCCGCTGCGAAGTCTGGACTCGCGTGATGGGCTATCACCGCCCGGTTTCCGCCTTCAATGTTGGCAAGAAATCGGAATTTGCCGAGCGCAAGTTTTTCACGGAATGCCAATGCCGTTAAGCCAGGATACCGTCATAGCTGGCACTGACGATCGCACTGACGTGCACGAAGGCCCCCGGCTGCCCAAGCTCGGGGGCTTTGTGCCCTTTTCCAGTTGCGATTGGCCGGACAGGCTGGCGGCAGTGGTCTTTGTATCCGGTTGTCCCTGGCGTTGCCACTACTGCCACAATCCGCACCTGCAAAAACGCACCAAGGAATCGGGAGACCCCGCCTGGAATGATGTGCTGGCCTGGCTGGAAACGAGGCGCGGCTTGCTTGATGGCCTGGTCGTGTGCGGTGGTGAACCGCTGGCCGAGCCACGCCTGCCGGAAATGCTGGCGCAGGTGAAGACCATGGGTTTTGGCGTGGCGCTGCATACCGGTGGCGGCTACCCGGCGCGTTTGCGCGAATGCCTGCCGCTGGTCGACTGGGTGGGGTTCGATGTCAAGGCGCCTTTCGAGCATTACCCTCGTATCACGCGAATTCCACGCAGTGGCGATGCCGCCAGCCAATCGCTGCTGGCCGTGATCGACAGTGGCGTGGCGTTTGAATGCCGCACCACCGCACATCCGGCCTTGCTCAGCGATGCCGATCTGCTGGAGATCGGCCGGCGCTTGTCGGCGGCGGGCGTAGCGCATTACGCAGTGCAAAAATTTCGCCCGCACGGTTGCAACGATGCGGGCTTGCTGGCCAATCAGCCCTCTGCAGATTACCCGGCTGCCGAAACCCTGGATGCCCTGCGCGGACTTTTCCCGCATTTCAGTCTGCGTTAGCATCAATGGCCCTTGTTCGGGGCTGCAGGAAAAATCATGCACACCATCGGCATCTTCGGCGGTTCGTTCGATCCGATTCATTTCGGCCATCTGGCCATGGCACGTACCTTGCGCGCGACCTTTGCGCTGGAAGAGGTACGCCTGATTCCCACCGGGCAGCCGCCGCATCGCGAAGCTTCCGCGGTCACACCGCAGCAGCGCCTGGCCTGGGTGCAGATGGCGCTGGACGATGAGCCGGGGCTGGTGGCCGATGATCGCGAAGTCCGGCGTGAAGGCTATTGCTATACCGTCGATACGCTGCATGAAATCCAGCGCGAGCGTCCCGGTACCCTGCTGGTGTGGCTGATCGGTGGCGACTCGCTCAATTATCTGGACAAATGGCGCCGCTGGTACGATTTGCTCGAGGCCGGACATCTGGTGGTTGCGGCCCGGCCGGGCTTCGATCTGGCCGATTTGCCGCCGGCGGTGGCGCATGAATTTGCCGCTCGTGCAGTTTCTGCTTCGCCCGAATCGCTCGGGAAAGGTAGAATCAGTGTTTTGCCAATGCCGCTGCTGCCTTTTTCTTCGACCGAGATCCGGATGAAGCTGGCAAAAGGTGAGGATGTCAGCGCGTTGACCCCGGTCGCGGCGCAGTTGCGCCAGTCCGGTTATTACCGATAACGGATGAATGCATGGAAGAAATTGTGAAGCAAATGCGCGATGTTGCCGTCGCCGCACTCGAAGACGTGAAGGGCAAGGATATCCTGTCGCTCGATACCACCAAACTGACCGATCTGTTTGAATGCATGATCGTTGCCACCGGCGATTCCAACCGTCAGGTGCGTGCGCTGGCCAATAACGTGCGTGAAGAGCTCAAGGCCAAGGGCTACGATATCGTCAGCACCGAAGGCGAAGAATACGGCGAGTGGGTACTGGTCGATGCCGGCTCGGTGATCGTGCATGTGATGCTGCCGGCAGTACGCGATTACTACGATCTGGAACAGCTCTGGGGTGGCCAGAAGCCAGTCTTCAACCCGCTGGGCAAGGCCTGGAGCGCGGTCGACAAGCAGGATTGATTGGATTTTCCGCTCACCGAACCCCGGCACTTTGCTGGGGTTTCTTGTTTTTGCGAGTCAGCCATGAAGCTTTACCTGATCGCGGTCGGCCACAAGATGCCGGACTGGATTTCCGAGGGTTACGAGGAATTTGCCAAGCGCATGCCGCGCGATTTTCCGTTGCAACTGATCGAGCTCAAGCCAGACAAGCGCAATGCCGGGCGGACGCCACAGCAGGTGATGGCGGAAGAGGCCGAGCGCATTTTCGCCGCGATCCCGAACGATGCGCGCGTGCTGGCGCTGGACGAGCGCGGTGCGAACTGGACAACCATGAAACTGGCCGAGCAGATGAAAACGTGGCAGCGCGATGGGCGCGATACGGTGTTCATCATCGGCGGCACCGATGGGCTGGACCCGAGCGTGAAGCAGCGCGCTGATCAGTTGCTGCAATTGTCGGCGATGACCTTGCCACACGGGATGGTGCGGGTGCTGCTGGCGGAGCAGCTGTATCGGGCGGTGTCGATCTTGAATAACCATCCCTATCACCGCGAATGAAGGCAGGCGGCTGCGTCTACCGATGAGTGATGTTGAAGCCGTCGAAAGACGGCTTTCTTATGCGCCTTGCGGCGCCGGCATTTGGGTGCCGGTTCCGCCCGGCACGGCGTGATACTTTCTTTGCTTCTGCAAAGAAAGTATCCAAAGAAAGTATCCAAAGAAAGTATCCAAAGAAAGTATCCAAAGAAAGTATCCAAAGAAAGTATCCAAAGAAAGTATCCAAAGAAAGTATCCAAAGAAAGTATCCAAAGAAAGTATCCAAAGAAAGCAGCCCCCAGGCGGCCGCCCCTCCGGGGTGTCCTGCGTCGGTCGCGAGCCAAGGGTCTCGCTCCGCTCCTCGGCGGCCTTGCAGGGGGTTAGGGTGTTTCTGCGAATTTTGGTGCAACAATGGGGAGCTGCAAGAAGCGCAGGTGTAGGTTGGGCTGAATGAAATGAAGCCCAACATGCTTTGCGATCGACTGATCGCGATGTCAGGCGCTTGAAACTGCTGGATCATGCCCTGGGGCCGGCGAGATGCTTATTTCAAGGCAGAAAGCGCTCCAGCAAGGCATTCAGATAGCGCTGCCCCTTGGCCGTCGGCCAGGCCCGCAAATGGTCGCGGGCGAGCAGGCCTTCCTTTTCGGCACGGTCGAATTCAGCCAGCACCGTGGTCAATGGCAGGCCCGTGCGCTCGGTGAAAAGTGAAAGCTCGAATCCTTCGGTCAGGCGCAGTGCGTTGAGCATGAATTCGAACGGCAGTTGCTCGTGCGGCACCACTTCCTCGCTCTGGATGGCCGAACCCTGCCCGATGGCGCGCAGGTATTCGGTCGGATGGCGATAACGCGCCTGTCGCACGATGCGATCCGGGAAACTGATCTTGCCATGTGCGCCGGCACCAATGCCTACGTAATCGCCGAACTGCCAGTAGTTCAGATTGTGGCGTGTACGCCGGCCCGGTCGGGCAAAGGCCGAGGTTTCGTAATGCTCGAAACCGGCGGCGGCCAGATGCGCCTCGATGGCTTCCTGCATGTCGGCGGAAAGGTCGTCGTCCGGCAGCGGCGGCGGGGCGGCGGCGAAGGCGGTATTGGGTTCCAGCGTCAGGTGGTAGGCGGAAATATGCGTCGAGCCGGAGGCGATTGCCAAATCGATATCCGCCAGCGCCTCGGCCAGCGTTTGCTGCGGCAGCGCGTACATCAAATCCAGATTGAAGTTGTCGAAGGTCGCGCGCGCGATCTCGATCGCCTTGTGCGCCTCAATCGAGTTGTGCACGCGGCCTAGCGCTTGCAGGTGGCGGTCGTTGAAGCTCTGGATGCCGATCGATAGCCGGTTGATGCCGGCTTCGCGGTAGCCAGCGAATTTCTCGGCCTCGAAGGTGCCGGGGTTCGCTTCCAGCGTGATCTCGGCTTCCGGCAGCAGGCGCGTGCGGGCGCGGATCGCATCGAGCAAACGGCTGATCGCCGCGGCGGAAAACAGGCTCGGTGTGCCGCCACCCATGAAGATGGTCAGGATCGGCCTTCCCCAGAACAGCGGCAAGGCGTGTTCGAGATCGGCAATCAGCGCGTCGATGTATTCCTCTTCCGGCAGGCCGCTTTTCACCGCATGCGAATTGAAATCGCAGTATGGGCACTTGCGGATGCACCAAGGGAAGTGGATGTAGAGCGAGAGCGGCGGCAGGATCGGCAGCGACCAGTGGCCGGTAGACAGGGGTTTCATAATTTCCCGTATGGATTCACCAGCTTGCCCACCAGCCCGTGCAGAACCTCGCGGATCTGGATTTCCGAGACTTCCATCAGCAGGGCATCCTCGAACAGGTCCTGCGCCATCTGCTGCAGTTCGTCCAGGTTCTCGTTCATGACCTTGACTTTCTCGGTGCAGGAAACCACCGAGCCATCATCGCGCAGCCACACGGCCCAGCGCTTTTCGTCGTTGTTCACAACCCATGCTCCTTCAACTTGGCAATCAGCTCGCGCAGGGCCTTGCCTCGATGCGAAATCAGGCTTTTTTCCTCGGCGCTGATCTGGGCGACGGTTTTGCCGAACTGCGGCAGGAAGAAGTACGGATCGTAGCCAAAGCCGCCATCACCCTGTGGTATTTCGCTGATCTCGCCATCCAGAAAGCCATCGGCAATGACTGGCTGCGGATCGTCGGCGTGGCGTACCAGCACCAGCGCGGCGTAGTAGAACGCACGGCGGTCGGTCTGGCCGATGAGCGCGGAGACCAGCTTTTCATTGTTGCGCGCATCGGATTTGGGCTCGCCGGCAAAGCGCGCCGAGTAGACGCCCGGCGCGCCGCCGAGCACATGCACGCAGATGCCGGAGTCGTCCGCCAGCGCGGGCAGGCCGGTGCTGCGTGCGGCGTGGCGCGCCTTGGCCAGTGCGTTTTCGACGAAGGTGGCGTGCGGCTCTTCGGCTTCAGAAACGCCCAACTGGCCTTGCGGAATGATTTCAATGTCGAGATCGGCAAACAGGCGGGCGAATTCACGCAATTTGCCAGCGTTATTGCTGGCGAGAACGATTTTTTTCATGGCAGGACAGGGGTGTGCATGACAGCCTGCAAGTTTACCCGTTTGGCTATATGATTGGCCGACCGTTTTGATCAACTTGTACCGCCATGATTTTCCAGCAAGCCATCGACCGCGCCCTGTGGCAGATTGCCGTCGATCTCTCCAATACCATGCCGGGCGAAGTGCAGTTTCAGCGCCTGGTTTCCGCCATCGGCACCGTGCTGCCTTGCGATGCAGTGTCCTTGCTGCATCTGCAGGATGGAGTGCTGGTGCCGGTGGCCAGCCATGGCCTAGCGCCAGATCTGATGGGGCGGCGCTTTGATCCTGCCGCGCATCCGCGTCTGGATGCCATTCTGCAGGCGGCGCGACCGGTGCGTTTCCCCGTCGATTGCGATCTGCCTGATCCGTTTGATGGCCTGATGGCGATCGATACCGAGCGTGAGCAGCCGGTACATGCCTGCATGGGCTGCAGCCTGCATGTTGATCAGGAACTGGTGGGCGTGCTCACGCTCGATGCACTCGATCAGCATGCCTTCGATCGCTTGCCCGATTCCACCGTGGCGGCCTTTGCCGCGCTGGCAGCGGCGACTTTGCGCAATGTGGCGCTGATCCGGGCATTGGAGCAGGCGAGCGAACGCCAGCGCGCCATTGCACGCGATCTGATGCAGGAAGCGCTGCGGCGCGAAGGCAATCTGATCGGCAATAGCCCGGCGATGGGAAATCTGCGCCAGGAAATCGCCATGGTGGCGGCAACCGATCTGGCAGTGTTGATCACGGGTGAGACCGGTACCGGCAAGGAGCTGGTGGCGCGTACCGTGCATGCGTTGTCGGCACGGGCCGAGCAGGCGCTGGTGCAGATCAATTGTGCCGCCTTGCCTGAGTCGGTTGCGGAAAGCGAACTTTTCGGCCACAAGAAAGGTGCGTTCACCGGTGCGGTGAGCGAGCGCGCCGGCAAGTTCGAGCTGGCGCACGGCGGTACGCTGTTTCTGGATGAAATCGGCGAATTGCCGCTCAGCCTGCAGGCCAAGTTGCTGCGCGCCTTGCAGCAGGGCGAAATCCAGCGCGTGGGCGCGGACGAGGTGATACGCGTGAACGTGCGCATCATCGCCGCCACCAACCGCGATCTGCTGCATGAAGTCGAGGCCGGGCGTTTCCGGGCCGATCTCTATCATCGCCTGCATGTCTACCCGATTGCCGTACCTCCCTTGCGCCGCCACAAGGAAGACCTGGCCGCCCTGGCCGGGTATTTCCTCGATGCTGCCCGCCACAAGCTGGGGGTGCCGCGCATCGATCTGCATCCGCATGCGTTGGCGGCGCTACAGGCTTACGACTGGCCCGGCAATGTGCGCGAATTCGAGCACCTGCTGCTGCGCGCCAGCCTGAAGGCGGTACAGCGTGATAACGAACGCGCCATGCTGCGCCCGGATGATCTGGGCCTGCCGATCCAGGCTGAGGTGCAAGAAGTCGGCGGTGTGCCGGTATCAGCGGTGGTGGCGGAAGATTTGTCGCTGCGGGAAGGCGTGGATGCCTATCAGCGCCAGCGCATTCAGGCCGCGTTGACTATCAATCATGGCAACTGGAGCCAGGCTGCCAAGCAGTTGGGCGTCGATCGCGCTAATCTGCTACGGCTGGCCAAGCGCTTGGGGTTATGAGTCCGAGTGCATGCAGTCTCTGCTAATATGCAATTTTTGTAAGTAATGGTGCTGTAGCCATGTGTGGGCTGACAGGGATGTGTACATATAGTCGAGGGGTAAATCACTGTGAATAATCCGTCTGATGCGGTGCAAACACTTACTTTGCAGGCATTTCGTGCGCGAGCTGACCGGATTTTTCTGGTTACGCTAGGGCTGCTGTGGCTGGGTTCTGTCGTCTATGGATTGTTTACGGATACCTGGGGGCTTGCTCTGATCGTGGGCGCAGTGGCAACTCTTCTTCCTGTCGCCCTTTATCGTCTCAGTCCAGGAAGCATGCCTGCGAGATTGGCTGTGGCCGTAGCCTTGATGGTTTTTTCAGCGCTTATGATTCAGCAAGCGCAGGGACAAATCGAGGCGCATTTCGGTATTTTCGTTCTACTCGCATTTCTCGTGTTGTACTGTGATTGGCGCCCTTTGATTCTGGCTGCCGGGGTGATTGCTGTTCATCATTTGCTTTTCTGTTACCTGCAAGGTGCATCGTATCCGGTGTATGTGTTTCCAACTCACGATCATGGTTATTTGCGGGTATTGGTCCATGCCGCTTTTGTTGTAGTTGAAACAGGGGTGCTCTGCTATATCGCCATCATGCTACGCAGAATGGTCGAAGACAGCATGGAAGTATCGAGTTTTGCTCGCGAGGCCGCCGCTGGCCGAATAAATTACGTACTGGAAGGCGCCAGCGACTCCCCGCTTTTGCAGAATGTGGCCAGCATGCAGCAAGCCTTGCGTCATACTCTGGATGAGGTAACGCAGACCGCAGCAGATCTCAAGCAGCTTTCAGCTCGGATGCATCAAGCTTCTGCGGAGATTGCCTTGGGCACGCAGACACAACAGGAATCTACAACGGCCATGGCCAGTGCTGTGGAGGAGTTGTCGGTGTCGGCTTCCCATATCACGGATAGCATCGACAATGCCTATATGCTGGCTGATGAATCAAAGCGTGCCGCGAGTGGTGGCAGTGATGTGATCAAACGTGCCGCGAGTGAAATGGCTGCGATTGCAGAGGTGATTCGTCAGGTTTTGGTACGAGTCGAAGAATTGGGCGATAAGTCTGAAAAGGCCAGTGTCGCGGTTAATATCATCAAGGATATTGCGGATCAAACCAATTTGCTGGCGCTGAATGCGGCGATTGAGGCGGCGCGCGCAGGCGAGCTCGGACGTGGTTTTGCAGTCGTTGCGGATGAGGTCAGGAAGTTGGCAGAGCGGACAACCGAGGCTACTAGCGAAATTGCTGTCATGATGAGCGATATGCGCAATACCAAGGATAGTATGCTGGGAAGCATTGACGAGGCGGTCAGCAAGGTGAGCGCAGGGGTCGAGCATGCTCAGGCAGCGGGCGTCGCGATTGATGATATTACCCAGAAAGTAATGCAGGTTGGTGGCGTGGTTGAGCAAATTTCTGAAGCCTTGCGTGAGCAGGGGGCTGCAACACAGGAGATTGCCAAGCATGTCGAGCAGGTCGTAAATATGACGGACAGAAATTCGGCAGCTACGAATGAAATTGCCTCAGAGTCGCGCGATCTGGATCGTAGTGCTGTACAGCTGACACAGGCGCTCAGTCACTTTACCCTGTAAGACTGTTGTGTCATTTTGACTCATTGAGTCAATTTTACCCAACCTGGGCGCGTGTCTTTATGACTCTCGCCTGGGTTTGTAAAATAAGAAATTCATATAAATCATAGGGTTGTTGTTCTGGCACGCTTCTCGCTAATTGGATGAAGTCATTATCCTGATTAGCTTGGAGTCAAACAGATGTTTTGCGTGCAATGTGAACATACCATCCGTACCCCTCAAGGCACTGCCGGCTGCAGCTATGCGCGCGGTATGTGTGGAAAGACCAGTGAAGTTTCCGATCTGCAGGATATGCTGGTTCACCTACTGCAAGCCGTATCGACCTACGCCGTTGCCGCTCGCAAGGTAGGTGTGATCGATACCGAGATCGATGCCTACGCCCCGCAAGCTTTCTTCTCGACCCTGACCAACGTGAACTTCGATGCCGAGCGTATCATCGATTTCAGCCGCCGTGCTGATGCCTATCGCAACGATCTTCGCGCTCGTTATGAAGCTGCCTGCGCAGCACAAGGCGTGGCTGTGGAGACTTTGCCACCAGCCGCACACTACAAACTGCCGGATGCCAAGACCGTGATGCTGTCCGATGCGATGCAGTTTGCGTTGAATCGCCAGAAGAACGAAGTAGGCGAAGATATCATCGGCCTGCGTCTCTTGTGCCTCTATGGCTTGAAGGGTGCAGCCGCCTATATGGAACACGCCCGCGTTCTCGGTCAGACTGATGCGGAAGTTGCTGGCAAGTACCACGAATTCATGGCCTTCCTCGGTACCAATCCGGCCGACATGGCTTCGCTGTTCCAATGCGCGATGGACATTGGCCAACTCAACTACAAGATCATGGCCATGCTCGACAAGGGTGAAACCGATACCTTCGGCCATCCGGAACCGACCCGTGTGAATATGCGTCCGGTTGCCGGTAAGGCCATAGTGGTGTCTGGCCATGACCTGCATGACCTGGAAATGATCCTGCAGCAGACCGAAGGCAAGGGTATCAACGTCTATACCAACGGCGAAATGCTGCCGGCGCATGCTTACCCGGCGTTCAAGAAATACAAGCATCTCGTTGGCAATTACGGTACGGCCTGGCAGAACCAGCAGAAGGAATTCGCCGCGTTCCCCGGCGCGATCGTGATGACTTCCAACTGCATGATCGATCCGAACGTCGGCCAGTACGGCGCGCGTATCTTTACCCGCAGCATTGTTGGCTGGCCGGGGGTAACCCATATCGAGGGCGACGATTTCAGTGCTGCGATCGAAGCTGCGCTGGCACAGCCAGGGTTTGTCGAAGATGCTGCGCCGGTCTACTCGACCACCGGCTTTGCGCGCAATGCGCTGATGGGTGCCGCACCTGCGGTGATAGAGCAGGTCAAGGCAGGCAATATCAAGCACTTCTTCCTCGTCGGTGGTTGCGACGGCGACAAGAAGGAGCGTAGCTACTACGCCGATCTGGTCGAAGCTGCGCCGAAAGATACGGTGATCCTGACGCTGGCTTGCGGCAAGTTCCGTTTCAATACCAAGGAGCTGGGTGATATCAACGGCATTCCGCGCCTCTTGGATATTGGCCAGTGTAACGATGCCTACTCTGCGATCCAGCTGGCGCTGGCATTGGCCGATGCCTTCGAGTGCGGCGTGAACGATCTGCCGCTTTCCTTGGTGTTGTCGTGGTTCGAGCAGAAGGCCATCGTGATTCTGTTGACGCTGCTGTCACTGGGCATCAAGGACATCCGTGTCGGCCCGACCGCACCGGGCTTCCTGACCCCGAATCTGGTTGGCGTGCTGAATCAGCAGTTTGGTTTGAAGCTGATTACGTCGGTTGAGGAAGATCTGGAAGAGATGCTGGCTGCCTAAGCCCTTGCCGTTCTTCCGGCTCAGGCCGGAATCTCGGTAATGCTTAGCGCCTGCGGCGCGGGTTTTGAGTGCCGGTTCCGCCCGGCGGGCAGGAAGAGCTTGCTTCACCAAGCCCCCTTCGACCGAAGGGAGTCCCTGTGGGACACCCCCAAGGCGACCCCGCTGCCACGCCCTTCGGGTTCCCTTGCGCTTCTCGAGGATCGCGGCGGCTGCGGCGACGATTGGCAAAGCCAATCAAGTCCCTTTTCGGGAAACTCGCCCTGCGGGCTCAAACAGTCCTCGCCGAAACCCCACGATCTTCTGCGATGCTCGGCGTAGCAAGGGGAAAGGGTGTTCTTGCCAGCATCAGTTGCTCGATTGCTGGCAAGAACACCCTGAGCCCCCTTCTGGCTGTCGATGCCGTAGGTCGGGTTTTAACCCGACACAATACCGCTGCTGTCGGGTTAAAACCCGACCTACAGCAGAAGCAAAGAAAGTATCACGCCAAGCCGGGCGCGACCGGCACCCAAAACAGCGCGCCGTAGGCGCATAAAAATCGGGGTCACGGCTTACGAGACCATTCCGATTGCACGAACAGGCAATTGTCCAATACAGGTTTATCGGAACCATGAACAAACCCATCGAACTGCCTGCCGTCTGGCAGGGCGAAACCCCGCTGGTCTGCATCGCGCGGACCGAAGAAACGCACGATTGCGCCACCTTCGAACTGGCTGCCCCCACAGGCCAGCGTTTCGACTATTTCCCTGGCCAGTTTGTCTCGGTCGGTGCCGAAATTGATGGCCGTACCCACTGGCGCGCCTATTCGATTTCATCCAGCCCCAGCCAACCGGAAACGCTATCGATCACGGTCAAGCGTGTGCAGGGTGGGTTGGTGTCCAACTGGCTGCTCGATAACTGGCGTGCCGGCATAAGTCTGCCGGCCTTGGCGCCAGCGGGTGAGTTTGGCTTGAAGTCCGCCGATGTGCCGCAGACTCTGGCACTGTTTTCGGCCGGCAGCGGCATCACCCCAATGGTATCGATGTCGCGCTGGCTGCTGGAAACCGGCGCGGACGTGCAGATCCATTTTTTCCACAGCGCGCGCAGCGAAGCCGATTTCATTTTTGGACGCGATCTGCTGGCGCTGGCGGATGAGTATGCAAATTTCCATCTGCACCTGTTCCTGACCCGGCCCCAGGGCACGATCCCTTGCCACCGGGGGCGGCTGGATGCCGAACGCTTGCAGGCATTGCTGCCCGAAGTACAGCAGGCACAGGCCTGGCTGTGCGGGCAGGATGGCTATATGGACAGCGTGACCGAATGGCTGACGGCGGCAGGCATGCCGGAATCGCTGATTCACCGCGAAAGCTTCACGCCGACTGTGGCTGAGGTCGCAGCCGACGCGGCGCGCTTCGAGCTCAATGTACCGGCTTTCGGCAAATCGGCAGAAATCGCCACAGGCGAGACCTTGCTGGATGTGATGGAGCGTGAAGGCTTGCCGATCATCGGTGCCTGCCGTACCGGCGTGTGCGGCTCGTGCAAGTGCAAGGTGCTTTCCGGGATCGTGGAATCCACGAGCGCCGTCCCGCTGACGCCTGATGAAGTGGCTGCGGGCTATGTGCTGGCGTGCAGCAGTACGGTGACGAGCGATGTGACGGTTGCGCTGGGTTGATTGGATTCGCTGCTGGCGATCAAAAGCGCTTGGTCAGGATCAGCTTGTCGCCGTCGCGTTCCATACTGAAACGGCTGAGTACGCTCATGCCGATCAGCGGGATTTCGGGCGAGCTGCCATCGGTCACACCTGCTTCGACGTTGTAGAGCGTGATGCCGGCGAGTTTCACTTCGGTGAGCGAGAGCTTGTAGTACGGCACCACACCGGCGGCGGTGCGGACATGGCCCGGCGTACCGCGTTTCGGATCGATGCTGGCTTGTCTGGCTTGTACGCCCGACATGGCAAGCGAGGTGGCGCCGGTATCGATCAGGCCACGGAACGGCATGCCGTTGATCGTGATATTGGCAAAGAAATGCCCGCCGGTATCGGCGAACAGAATGATCTTCTTGCCATCGCCCTCGCTGCCGGGCGTGGTGCCGCTGCTGCGGAAAACCCGGCTGTCCATCGACAGTGTCTTGCGCTGGCCGTTGATGTCGAACACCGCCGCACCATTGGCCACCGATACCAGCCTGGCGCCATCGGCGCTCTGGCCTGGTGCGAGCAATCTGGGCTTGCCGCCGTTGATTTCCACCATTGCGCGCTCACCCATGATGGCGACCAGGTTCAATTCGGTGGCCGACGTGGCCAGACTGGTCAGCAGAACCAGAGCGGCGGCAAAGCGTTTCATCACAACTCCCGGGGTCTGCGGCTCGCTGCCACTTGGGCCAGCGCCTGTTCGATCAGGCCGAAATCGGCATCCTTGAGCAGTTTGGCATCGGATAGCATCCGGCGCCACTGCCTGGCACCTTTCTGTCCCTGAAACAATCCCAGCACGTGGCGCGCGATCAGGCGCAGCGGCAGGCCATCGGCCAGTTCGGCTTCGATGTAGTCGCGCAGGCCCAGCATGATTTCTTCGCGGGTTTTCTGCGGATACGCATCGCCGTAATAGCGCGCATCCACTTCGGCCATGATCCACGGATTGTGGTAAGCCTCGCGTCCGAGCATCACGCCATCGACATGCTGCAGGTGTTCGGCAATCTGTTCGTGTGTGGTGATGCCGCCATTGATCAGGATCTCCAGCGTCGGGAAATCCTGCTTGAGCTGGTAGGCGTATTCGTATTTCAGCGGCGGAATCTCGCGGTTTTCCTTGGGCGAGAGACCTTTCAGGATCGCGTTGCGCGCGTGCACGATAAAAGTGGTACAGCCGGCCTCGTGAATCCGGCCGATGAAATCGCGCACGAATTCATAGTCCTCGATCTTGTCGATACCGATGCGGTGTTTCACCGTCACATCGATATTGACGGCATCGCGCATGGCCTTGACGCAATCGGCCACCAGATCGGGCTCCAGCATCAGGCAGGCGCCGAAACTGCCGTTCTGCACGCGCTCGGAGGGGCAGCCGACATTCAGGTTGACCTCGTCATAGCCCCACTCCTGCGCCATGCGCGCGCACTGCGCCAGATCGGCCGGATCCGATCCGCCCAGTTGCAGTGCCAGCGGGTGCTCGCACGGATCGTATCTGAGGAAGCGTTCGCGATCGCCATGGATCAGCGCGCCGGTGGTGACCATTTCGGTATAGAGCCAGGCATGGCGCGAGATTTCGCGCGCAAAGCGCCGGTAAAAACGGTCAGTCCAATCGAGCATCGGGGCCACGGTGAAGCGGCGGGAAGGGGTTATCACTTGCATGGTTTCTACTAAGGGGTTCTTTATCGGGCAACAACGGGCGAGAACCCGTCCAGGTATTGGCTGAGCTGGTACATGTCCTGGTCGAAAGGGCGTTTCATGCTGGTCAGGCATTCGACGATGTCATGGTGCACCAGTGCATTGTTCAGCAAGCCGACGCAGCGCCCGCCATGGCCCTCGATCAGCAACTGAACAGCATAGGCACCCATGCGGCTGGCCAGGATACGGTCGCGTGCCGTGGGCGAACCACCGCGCTGGATGTGCCCAAGGATGGTGGCACGCGTTTCGATGCCGGTGCGCCCTTCGATCTGGTTGGCCAGCGCGCTGACATCGGTGATGTGTTCGCAGATCACGATCAGCGCATGGCGCTTGCCGCGGGTAATGCCGTTTTCGATCTTGCGGAACAGCGCCATCTTGTCCAGCCCACGCTCCGGCACGATGGCTGCTTCGGCACCACCGGCCACGGCTGCCGACAGGGCCAGGTCGCCGGCATGCCGGCCCATCACCTCCAGCAGCGAAATGCGTTTGTGCGAGGACGAGGTATCGCGCAGCCGGTCGATCGCATCCACGGCCACGTTCAGGGCGGTGTCAAAGCCGATGGTGAAATCGGTGCCGGCGATGTCGTTGTCGATCGTGCCTGGCAGGCCGATGCACGGGTAGCCCATTTCATTGAGCGCTTTGGCGCCCATGTAGGAGCCATCGCCACCAATGACAACCAGTGCCTCGATGCCATGTGCTTCAAGATTGCTGATGGCCTGACGGCGAACCGCTTCTTCCTTGAATTCCGGAAAGCGTGCCGTACCCAGGATGGTGCCGCCGCGGTTGATGATGTCGGAAACGCTCTGGCGCTCGAGCTTTTCGATTTTCCCAGCGTGCAGGCCGTGATATCCGTCATATATCCCGCAGACTTCCAGACCGTTGGTCAATCCAGTCCGGACCACGGCGCGGATGGCCGCGTTCATGCCTGGCGCGTCCCCACCACTGGTCAGGACGCCAATTTTCTTGATCATGCAAATGCCTCGACGGGGGTGAATAGATATGGCTGAAAATCATACCACCGCCGTCGTTCATCCACCCGGTTGGTGATCGATGCAGTTGGCGGCGGTCAATGCCGAATGATTTCTGCAGGTTCGGCAGCAACGGCTTGGAATCCGCGCTAGTATGCCGGCAACGCAGCACGATTTGATCCGGGCATGCCTTTGCGGCGTGCCGAAAATACCAGGAGAACACGATGGCTTCATCCCCCGACAATCTCAGCATGGCGATTTTCTGCGATTTTGAAAATGTCGCGCTTGGCGTGCGGGATGCCAAATACGAGCAGTTCGATATCAAGCCGATCCTGGAGCGACTGTTGCTCAAGGGCAGTATCGTGGTGAAGAAAGCCTATTGCGACTGGGATCGCTACAAGACCTTCAAGGCGACGATGCATGAGGCCAATTTCGAGCTGATCGAGATTCCGCATGTGCGCCAGTCCGGCAAGAATTCGGCCGACATCCGTCTGGTCGTTGATGCACTCGATCTGTGCTACACCAAATCGCATGTGAATACCTTTGTCATCATCAGCGGCGATTCGGACTTTTCGCCGCTGGTTTCCAAGCTGCGTGAAAACGCCAAGCAGGTGATCGGCGTCGGGGTCAAGCAATCCACTTCCGATCTGCTGATCGCCAACTGCGATGAATTCATTTTTTACGATGACCTTGTGCGCGAAAATCCGCGCGCGGCGGCCAAGCGCAACCCGCGCGGTACGCAAGCCGGCAAGCGTTCGCCCGAAGAGGAAAAACGACGCAAGGAAGAGCTGGAGAATCGCCGCAGTCAGGCCATCGAACTGGCGGTGGAAACCTTCGATGCGCTGCTGTCCGAGCGTGGCGACAGCGGCAAGATCTGGGCCTCGGCGCTCAAGGACGCGATCAAGCGTCGCAAGCCGGATTTCAGCGAGTCCTACTATGGCTTTCGCGCATTCGGCAATTTGCTGGAAGAGGCGCGCATGCGCGGCTTGCTGGAGTTTGGCCGCGATGAGAAATCGGGCACCTATGTTTTCCGCAGTGGCGCGCAGGAGGTTGCCGCAGCCATGGCAGAGCCGGTAGTTGCTGAAATATCTGAAACTGCGTCAGCACAGGAGATCAGTGTGCCGGTTGTCGAGCAGGCATTGGCACCGGAAGGTGAGGGCGGGGAAAAGCCGAAACAGGGCGAATCGCGGCGCAAGGGACGCGGCGGACGCAAGCCGGCAGCAAAGAAAGCCGAAGCCACCGTGCCGCCCGAGCCTGTGGCGGAAGTGCAGATCCCACCGGTCGAGGTGGCTGAGCCAGTTGGCAATGAGCCGCCGGCTGATGAGGCGAAGGCCAAGAAACCGCGCAAGCCTTCCACCCGCACCCGCCGCCCACGCAAGACCGATACTGCGCCCGAGAGCGCGTAGACGTATCTGAGTTTTCCCTCTCCCCAACCCTCTCCCGCAAGCGGGAGAGGGAGCAAAGTTGGTGGATTAGCCAAGCATTCCCCTCGCCCGTTTGCGGGAGAGGGGCTAGGGGAGAGGGTAAATTCGATGCTCAAGCTAACAGCATTACGCAGGCGCGGACGTTGCGTTTTCAGTCGGCCAGTGCCTGTTTTTGCAGGACAAACAGCTCGCGAATACCGGCTTCGGCCAGATCGAGCAGTGCATTCATTTCGGCACGGCTGAACGCTTCGCCTTCGGCCGTACCCTGGATTTCGATGAACTTGCCACTCTCGGCCATCACCACGTTCATGTCGGTTTCGCAGCCGGAGTCTTCCGGGTAGTCGAGATCGAGTACGGGTGTGTTGTCGAATACGCCCACAGAAATCGCGGCTACTGCTTCCTTGATCGGCGATTCCGTCAGCTTGCCGGCGGTGATCAGGCCGTTGATGGCGTCGGTCAGTGCCACGAAGGCGCCGGTGATGCTGGCGGTGCGGGTGCCGCCGTCAGCCTGGATCACGTCGCAATCGACCACGATCTGGCGCTCGCCCAGCTTTTTCAGGTCGACCACTGCGCGCAAACTTCTGCCAATCAGGCGCTGGATTTCCTGGGTGCGCCCACCCTGCTTGCCACTGGCGGCTTCGCGCTTCATGCGGCTACCGGTCGAGCGCGGCAGCATGCCGTATTCGGCCGTCACCCAGCCCTGGCCTTTGCCTTTCAGAAAGCCGGGCACATTTTCCTCGACGCTGGCGGTGCAGATGACCTTGGTATTGCCGAATTCGATCAGTACCGAGCCTTCGGCATGACAGGTGTAATGACGGGTGATGCGCACGGTGCGCAGTTCATCGGGGCGGCGGGAAGAGGGGCGCATGCAATGGACTCGGTAGGGAAGGGATGCGGGATTATACCGCTACGGCCGCCCTACAGCAGATGGGCCAGGCAAGCCAGCAGCCAGGTCAGGGCGGAGATGCCGGCGATCAGTAGCAGGAATTTCCGGTTGCGGTGCAAGAGCCAGGCCAGGCCCAACACCCAACAGATACTGAGCAGCCAGCCCCAATTCCAGCCGTTGAGCCACAGGGCGGGTACGATCGGCAGTAGCCAGCCGGTCAACGTCGCGCGTCGCAATTCGCGCTGGCTTGGGGCGGGTGGTGTCAGTTCGGGCAAGGCCGCCACAAGGGGAGGCAAGCCGGCTTGCGGATCACGTGCCAGTTCGGCCAGCAACTCGCTTGCCTGCCGGGTGGCTATGTCCTTGCTCATGAGCAGGCCATGCAAGCCCAGCGCTGCTTCTGCCCCGGGTAGCACTTCTTCGCCCGTGACCGCTGTCGTGGGCGCAGGCGGGTAATGGCGTCGGGCACGCCAGAGCTTGATGGCACCACCCAGCAACAGCAAGAGCCAGGCGGCAAACTGGCTGCTGGCCGGCAACAGATCGAATCCGGCCATAAGTGCACTCAGACAGGCCAGCAACAGTGCTGCGTCATCGAAACCCTGACGCAGAATCTGCCCTTGCATGCGTGCCTGGTCGCGATAGATATCCAGCCCCACCTGCTGCAATGAATTCAGAACCGGTAGCAATGGCGCAATACCGAGCCAACCGGCCAGCCTGGCCAGTAAGCGGGTGCGCCGGCTGTGTTGTGCTGATCCAAGCGCGGCAGCGATTTCCAGCAGCAGCCACTGGCGCGGCGAGCCGGATTCCAGATCGGACAATGCGCGCAACAGGTGAGCCTGTTCCGGACGGGACAGCGGGGCCAGCAGGTTTTGCAGAAGGCGCATGCGGAGAAACTGGGAAACGGGGCAGGAGGGAAATGGTAGGAGGGGAGTGATCTGGGCGCAAGAGGCCGTTGCGCCCACCCATTACTGCAGATTACTTGGCATAGCCGGCTTCATTGGGATCGACCACGATTTTCAGCAACCGCTCGCCTTGGGAAAAGGCACCGCCCGCAGCAAAAATCAGCCGCCCTTCTTTCTTGTAGTAATACTCGGTGCGATAGGCGTCACGGCCGAAATAGAACGGGATGAACGCCTTGCCGGACATGTGGCCGCTTTGGTCACTGTGTACCCCGATCAAGTCATCGACCTGTTTTTTGGACATGCCAATTTTGACCTTGGCAAATTTGCTCTTCGGGTTGATCTTGCCGATGATTTCGCCATCGAAGTCACCAGTGGTGGATTTGACGATGGTGATGGGTTGTCCATCACTGGTCGTGCTTGCCTGTGCGGAGGAGGCGGGCGCTTCGCGTGTTTCCATGGTTTTGCAACCGCTGGCTGCCAATACCAGCGCGACCAAGGACACAACTAGAAGTGGTTTGAGCTGCATGGGAACTCCTTTGCTTTCGGTAAAGCAGGCATTCTATCTAGGAATTCCTTTCTTTAATTAATTTGCTTGTCAATTTTTTACGTAAGTTTTGTGCCGGGCCTAATGCGCTGTTTCCGGAATCAGCCGAGCCAGTAATCCGCGACCATACCGGCAAACACGATCCCGCCAATGCGATTGTTGGCCAGAAACGCGGCAAAGCAGGCGGCCGGTTCCCGCATGCGGATGCGGCGGTACTGGTCGAACACCAGCAGCAGGCTGGCAACCAGGCTGGCGAAATAGAGCATCCCCCTGTCCGTTGCCAGGCCTATGCCCAGCATCAGGCCGAGGAATCCGGCGTAACAGAGCAGGATCGCCGCTACGTCGAAACGGCCAAAGGTGATTGCGGAAGTCTTGATGCCGATTTTCAGATCGTCGGCGCGGTCGACCATGGCGTATTCGGTGTCGTAGGCGATGGTCCACAGCACATTGGCCAGCAGCAGCCACCAGGCGATTGCCGGCACGCTGCCGGTCTGGGCTGCAAATGCCATCGGAATACCAAAGCCGAAGGCAATGCCGAGGTAGGCCTGCGGGATGGCGAAGAAGCGTTTGAAAAACGGGTAACTGGCCGCCAGCAATACCGCCGGGATCGAAAGCAGCCAGGTCAGCCTATTGAGCGGCAGGATCAGCAGGAACGAGGCGATAGCCAGCCCGGCAGCGAGCCAGAGTGCTTCTTTCGGCTCAACCTCGCGCGCGGCCAGTGGGCGTTTTTGCGTGCGGGCGACATGGCCATCGAAATCGCGGTCGGCCCAGTCGTTGATGGCACAGCCAGCGGAGCGCATCAGGAAGGTGCCCAGCACGAAGATGACCAGGATCAGCGGATCGGGGCGGCCAGCGCTGGCGATCCATAATCCCCACAGGGTAGGCCACAGCAGCAACAGCGTACCGATCGGTTTGTCGATGCGCATCAGGCGGATATAGGCAGACAGGCGTTGTCGGTTCATGGGGATGCATCGATGGCAGGGAGAAATAATTCGGTCACCAAAAGGCGATCGTTTCCGGTCTGAAATACCGAGCGACGGGCCCAGAGTCGCCGCGGCAGCGGGCCGACAGCCACTTGAGCCTTGCGCCAGAGCGGGTGTCGCGCATCGACGCAGCGCCACGATAGCGGTGAGCGACGGATGGTGGGGTTGGCGAACAGGGATTCACCGAGCGGCCGGGAGCCGATGCGCCCGAGCAATTGGAATCCGCCGCGCAGGGTTTTTCTTAGCGTGATGCTATGGGCGAAGACCAGCGGCGTATTGCCGCTGAGCAGCAGGACTTCACGCGTGGCAACGTGCAGATGTTGCCGGGTGAGTTGCAAGGGTATGTATTCATCCTGATGGGCGGGTTGCCAACCTTGCAGCAGAACCTGAACGCGAAACTGCGGAAAACGGGCCTTCAGCCTGGCGGTCAGCGAGCCAGGGTCGCTGAGCCATGGATGCAGGTGGTGCGGGGCAAGGCAGAGGGGTTGGTGCCAGCAGGCAGTCTTGGGCATCGCAAAACTTGGGTGACGATCTGCCCCGGATTATGCCACAGGCACTTTGCCGGGCCGGATGTGGATGGCAGTCCGCCCGCATCGTAGTGCGGGCGGACTGCCTGGCAGGGCTGGTGAGGTTACACGCGGAAATGGCTGACTGCCGTCAGCAGGTGCCTTGACGATTGCGTTACTTCCTTGATGCTTTCACTGGTTCTGCCGATGACCTCGCTGGTTTCCTCGGCCATCTGCGCTACCTTCTCCACATACTGGGCAATGGCCGTGTTGGCAGCCTGTTGCTCGCGTACCGAAGCCGCGATGCCATTGATGCCACTGTTGGCATGCTCCACCGCAACTTCCGCCTGGGCGAGGGATGTCTTGACGTTTTGCACCACGCCAAGGCTTTTCTCCAGCGACTGGATACCCTTGCTCAGGGCGGATTCCACTGTGCCGGACTGGCTGCTCAGGCTGTGGGTGACGCTGTCGATCTGCTGCGCCGACTGGCTGGATTTTTCCGCCAGCTTGCGCACTTCATCGGCAACCACGGCAAAACCGCGCCCTTGTTCCCCGGCGCGTGCTGCCTCAATCGCGGCGTTCAATGCCAGCAGGTTGGTCTGGTCGGCGATATCTCGTACCTGCTGGGTAAGCGAGGCAATCGCGTGCGTGCTTTGCACGAACGATGCCACCGTGCTGGCGATATCCTTGACCGAGCTTTCCACCGCCTGCACTTCGGCGATCAATGCCGCCAGATTTTGCGTGCCCTGGCGAGTGGCTTCATAGTTTTCCTGCGAACGCGTGCGCACGGTTTCGGCACTGTCGGCAATCGTGCTGATGCTGACCGTGACTTCTTCCACCGAAGCTGCCGTAGCAGCAGCGGTATCCGCCTGTTCCTGGCTAGCCTGCAGCACTGCAGCGGAAGAATCGGCCAGCCGGGTCGACATGGCATCGACCTGTTCGACCGTATTGCGCACCTGGCGCACCGTGCCGGAAAGATTTTCCACCATGCGGCCCAAGGCATTGAGCAGCTGGCCGGTTTCATCATTGGCACGGGAATCGACCCGGTCGGTAAGATCGCCATTGGCGACCGATTGCGCAACATGCACGGCACGCGCCAATGGCACGGTAATGCTGCGGCGAACCAGTGTGCCGAGAATGAAGCTGATGACCAGTGCTGCGCCGGTACAAGCCAGAACCACCGTCAGCATGGTGCCGGCGCTGCCATGAATCGCGCTCATGCGCGCCGTGCTGTCCTGGATCTCGTAATCGTCGAGCTGCTTCAGTGCCGCGATCAGCGACTCGCCCTGCTGGCTGAGTTCCTTCTGCCCGCTCTCGAACTGGTCGCTACGTGCATACGGATCGCGCAGGATCTTGATGAATTCACCGGTTTGCTTGTCATAGGGCGCGCGTACGGCGTCGACCTTGTCGAACAGGGTTTTTTCCTGTGCCGTGAGCTGGCCCTTCTGGATGGCTTTGGCTTGTTCCTGCTGGATCTGGGCCAGTTGCTTGTGCGCATCATCCAGTTTTTTGGCTGCTGCCTCGCGTTCATCCTGATTGATGGCCTGCAGCGAATCCCAGACGGCCTGCTGCTGGGTCTGGACCAGTTTGAGGATTTCCTTGCTGAAATTGATCTGTTCCTGATTGAATTGCAGGATTTTCAGGCTGGCGCGCTGGTTTTGCAGGCCGACAATGGCCACGACGGCAACGGCGAGAAAGATCAGGTTGATGAACAGAAAGGCGGCTTGCAATCGCTGCCCGATTCTGAGATTGAGGATAAGTCGATTGATTCCTTGGGTAAACGCCATGATTTCCCTCCTGATACTGTTTTTTATTGTCGATACCCGACCCATTGTCATGGAAGCGGGTTCGTCCTGCATGGGTTAATCGGCCAAGCGAAGAAAACTTTTTGCAGTTCGCCAAAGAAATACTCTCAGGTAAATCTGAGGCGGGCAACCTGGTTTTGTCAGCCTGGCTTGTAAGCTAGGCGCCCAGTATAGGTTAGTTACCGGTAACAGTTGAGGCCATCCGTCAAAAATGCAAATTTTGTCAGAAATCCAACACAAACTGACCCAGCGTCGGGCCGAAGGTCTTTATCGCCAGCGTCGAATCGTGGAAAGCCCGCAGCATGCGCAGGTGACGGTGGATGGCCGCGAGCTGCTGAATTTCTGCAGCAACGATTACCTCGGGCTTGCCAATCACCCGGCCTTGGTTGCTGCTGC
Organism: Formivibrio sp. oc-25; assembly: GCF_055810895.1. Classification (NCBI taxonomy): domain Bacteria; kingdom Pseudomonadati; phylum Pseudomonadota; class Betaproteobacteria; order Neisseriales; family Chitinibacteraceae; genus Formivibrio; species Formivibrio sp. oc-25. Next base: position 44,348 of record NZ_JBVVOL010000004.1, read on the forward strand.
ACAGGAAGGTGCGGCGCGCTGGGGCGTGGGCAGCGGCGCCTCGCACCTGGTAAGCGGGCATTTCGCCGTGCACGAGCAATTCGAGCAGCGTTTTGCCGCCTGGGTTGGCTTGCCGGCGGCGCTGTCGTTTTCCACCGGCTATATGGCCAATCTGGCCGTGATCACCGCCTTGGCCGGGCGCGGTGATGCGGTGTTTGCCGACAAGCTCAACCATGCTTCGCTCAACGATGCGGTGCAGTTGTCGCGTGCCGAATTCAAGCGCTACGCCCACAATGATCTGGCTGCACTGGAACGCTTGCTGGCTGCCAGTACTGCCCGGCACAAGCTGATCGTCAGCGATACCGTGTTCAGCATGGATGGCGATATTGCGCCGCTGGCAGGCTTGCTCGATCTGGCCGAGCGCTACGATGCGCTGCTGTATCTGGATGATGCGCACGGTTTCGGCGTACTGGGGCAAGGGCGCGGCGCGCTGGCCGAGTACGGACTGGTCTCGCGGCGCATCATCTATATGGCGACGCTGGGCAAGGCTGCGGGCGTGGCGGGAGCTGCGGTGGCGGCTGATCCAGTCATCATCGACTGGATGATCAATCAGGCACGGCCGTATGTGTACACCACGGCCGCGCCGCCGTTGCTGGCGCATACGCTGCTGGCGAGTCTCGATCTGATTGCTACGGAAAACTGGCGGCGTGAACGACTGTCGCAGCACATTGCCTTGTTCCGGCAAATGCTGGCGCCGGTTTCCAGTCGCTTGCTCGATTCCGCCTCGCCGGTTCAGCCCGTACTGATGGATGACAATGCCCAGGCATTGGCCATGTCGGCCGCGTTCAAGGATGCCGGTTTCTGGGTCGCCGCCATCCGCCCGCCCACCGTGCCGACCCCACGTCTGCGCGTGACGCTGACTGCGGCGCATACCGAAGCCGAAGTGGTGGCATTGGCGCGCTGCCTGCTAGAACTGTTGGGAGCAGAAAAATGAGTCTTTACGTAGAAACGCACGGTCGTGGACCGGATGTGGTGCTGCTGCATGGCTGGGGCATGAATGGCACGGTCTGGCGCCATGTGGTGCCGGCGTTATCCGAAGACTATTGCCTGCATCTGGTGGACATGCCCGGACACGGCAAAAGTGACATGGTCGAGCCGTTCACGCTTGAAACCCTGGCGCAGCAGGTCGATGCCGCGTTTCCGTTTCCGGCGCATGTGATCGGCTGGTCGCTCGGCGGCGCGGTGGCCACGCAATGGGCCTTGCAGGAGCCAGACAAGATCCGTTCGCTCACGCTGGTGGCCTCTTCGCCGTGTTTCGTGCAGCGCGATGACTGGCTGCCGGCCATGCCGGCGGCAACGCTGGATCAGTTCTTCGCCCAGTTGCACGCCGATTGGCGCGGTACGCTCAAGCGCTTCATCGGTCTGCAGGCGATGGGCGATGCCGCGGCGCGTGCCGTGGCGCGCGAACTGACGCAAGATCTGTTCAGCCATGGCGAACCGCCGCTGGCAGCGCTGGAGCACGGGCTGGAAATCCTGCGCGATACCGATCTGCGCGATCGGGTCAGGGCGGTAGCTTGCCCGCTGCTGCTGCAATATGGTGACAAGGACATGCTCACGCCGGTGGGGGCGGCGCAATGGCTGGCAGAGGCTGTTCCTCACGCGGAGCTGATGATTCATGCCGGCGCGGCGCATGCGCCGTTCTTGTCGCATGCGGCTGAGTTTGTGGCGCGGCAGCGGGTGTTTCTCAATGCGGTTTGAGTGGTTGGTTTTGATGGGTTTTATGCGCCTGCGGCGCGGGTGCTTGGGCTTGCCGGGAGTTCACCCCGGCGGGTGAGTTACTTTCTTTGCTTCTGCAAAGAAAGTAACCAAAGAAAGCAGCCCCCGGGCGGCCGGCGCTCCGCGCTGCCCTCGTTTGGTCGGGAGCCTGGGTCTCCCTCCGCGCACTCGGCGGCCTTGTAGGGGGTTGGGGTGTTCTTGCCGATCTTTCGCCATGTTTCAAATGGGGCTGGCAGATTGCAAGGACACTTTCATGCCCTGGGAGGTGCCGAGAAGCACAGCAAGGTCCGGGAATTCGGCGAGGACTGTTTGAGCCCGTAGGGCGAGTTCCGCAGCCGCCGGTTCTTGTGAGCATCGCAGGGGACCCCGAAGGGGCACCGGATCGGGCTCGCCTTTGGGGTGAAGGGGGCTTTGGCGACGCAAAGCCTCCTTCTTGCCCGCCGTGCGGAAACGGCTCTAAATCAAACTGCGCCGCAGGCGCATAAAACCTTCTTGGCTGGGGGGCATTGAGCCATGATGGCCGATTATGTAACGGTTAACTCACCGACTCCATCTTCGGCGCCCGCCCCATCAGCTCCGCCACCACCTCGCGCGGCGGCACGTTTTCAAACAGCAGGTGGCAGACCGCGCGCGTGATCGGCATGTCGATGCCGAGTTTCTCGGCGCGGGCCAGCACTTCCTTGGCGGTCGGCACGCCTTCGGCGACATGGCCGAGGCTTTGCAGCGTGCCAGCCAGATCCATGCCCTGGGCCATCAGCAGGCCGACGCGACGGTTGCGCGAAAGATCGCCGGTAGCGGTCAGCAATAGATCACCCACGCCGGTCAGTCCCATGAAGGTTTCCGGCTTGGCGCCGTGTGCCATGCCAAAGCGCGCCATTTCGGCCAGTCCGCGCGTGAGTAGTGCTGCCCGGGCGTTGAAACCCAGATTGAGTCCGTCGCACACACCGGCCGCAATCGCGATCACGTTTTTCACGGCTGCGCCGATTTCCACGCCAACGATGTCTTCGCTGGCATACAGGCGCAGGACCGGTGTGTTGAGTTCAGTCACCATGTCGCGTGCAAAATCACCCTGGGCCGATGCCAGCGTGATGGCGCAGGGCAAACCTTGCGCCACCTCTTGGGCAAAGCTCGGGCCGCACAGCGTGCCACGTGCCACGGCAGGGGCCATTTCCTCATCAGCCACCTGATGCGGCAACAGCATGGTGTCGGCTTCCAGGCCCTTGCAGACCCAGATCACCGGCACGCGCGAGCCGAGTTCGCGCAACTTGCGCAGCGTCGGGCGCAAGCCGGCCATCGGCGTGGCGATGATGATCAACCCGGCATCCTGGATCGAGGTGTCGAGCGCGCTGGAGAGCTGGATAGTGTCGGGTAGGGCGATGCCGGGCAGATAGCGGGTATTGACGCGATCATGCTGCATCTCGGCGATGCTGTCGGTGTCGATGGACCAGAGTGTGACCGCATGCCGATCGGCGAAACGGATTGCCAGCGCGGTTCCCCATGCGCCGGCTCCGAGAATGGCAAGCTTCATAATCCCCAGATATCCTCGATGCGGATGAAGCCTGTAGCCCCATCGCGATGCTTGACGCGAATCCAGCCTGTCCGGGTATTTTCCTGCAGATTCAGCAGCAGCCCCGTATTGGCTCGGAAGGCAATTTCCGACAGGGCATTGGCTTCGCGATAGGCAACTGCCGGTTTGATGACCTGCACGGTACGTTGGCTGGATAGATCGCGTTTATGCAACCAGGCCAGTGCACCACTCTGGTCGCGCACGCGCGCCCAGTCACCCTGTTCGGCAAACACCTCGAGCGGGGTGCCGCGGCTGAGCACGAACACCTTGCGCGCATCATTGGCGGGGCGATCGTACAGGATCACCCCGTGCGTAGCCGCCGAGCGCATTTCCAGCGCGATGGCGGCCTGGCTGAAGAGCGCCAGCGCCGCGATCAGGCAAGATTTACTGATTTGCCGCATTGCCTTGAGCCTGTTCCATACGTTGCTGCAGGAAGATGGCTTCGAAATTCACGGGCTGCAGCACCAGCGGTGCAAAACCGGCGCGGGTGGTCAGGTCCGACACGGCTTCGCGCAGGTAGGGGAACAGGATGCTCGGGCAACCGATGCCGATCAGGCTGTCCATTTCGCCTTCCGGCACGTTTTCGATGTTGAACAGGCCAGCCTGGGTGACTTCAACCAGGAAAAGGGTGCGATCTTCGGTCTTGGCTTCGGCGGTAACTTTCAGCGAGACTTCATAAAAGCCACCTTCGAACGCCTTGGCGCCGTTTTGGAAATTTACGCTGATTTCCGGCGTGGTCGAATCCATGAAGGAAATCGGAGCATTCGGGGATTCCACCGAGATATCGGTGATGTAGAGCTTTTGAATCGAGAAGACCGGTTGCTGGGTTTCTTGGGCTTGTTGTTCGCTCATCGCGATTCCTATGAATGTGTGCGGGTTAAAAGGCATAAAACTGAACGCGGAATGATCGCATGATTCCTGTTCAACGATCCAGTTGCTGTTGCAGCGGCGCAAAAAAAGAACCCGGCATGCGCCGGGAGGGAGGAGGTTGAAGAAGTTTGATTCAACGGATGCCTGGTTTATTGGCTATTTGTCCGGCGGGCTGGCTTGTTATTCATTGTGGCAATGGGGCAGGAGTCAGCAGGCGCCCTTCGCTGAAAAACGCTTGCAGGTTGGCCAGTACCAGATCTTCCATGGCCTTGCGGGTCTCAACCGTACCGCTGGCGAAATGCGGTAGCAGTACCACGTTATCCAGTGTCATCAGTGCAGATGGCACGTTGGGTTCGTCCATATAGACGTCCAGCCCGGCACCTGCGATCTTGCGCTCGGTCAGTGCCGCTATCAGCGCCGCCTCGTCGACGACAGAACCACGCGAGACATTGATCAGGAAACCTTCCGGCCCCAGGGCTTCCAGCACTTCGTTTGAGATCAGATGCTGGGTGCCAGTGCCGCCAGAGACGGTCACAACCAGAAAGTCGGCCCAACGGGCAAGATCGGTCAGTGACGGTTCATAGCCATAATCGACCCCATCCACCGGCGCAAGGTTGTTATAGCGAATCTGCATGTCAAAACCACAGGCGCGGCGTGCAATGGCCTGGCCGATCTGACCCAGACCCACGATGCCGAGATGTTTGCCGCTGACATCGCTGGTCAGCGGATATTTATCCTTCAACCAGTTGCCGGCACGCACGAATCGATCCGCAGCAGACAGGCGTCTGGCAACGTCAATTACCAGGCCAAACGCCAGATCGGCCACGCAATTGGTGAGTACGCCAAAGGTACCGCTGACCTGAATGCCGCGCTCACCGGCACGTTTCAGGTCGACCTTGTCGAGCCCGACACCGCGGCATGAAATGACCTTGAGGTTGGGCAGGGCATCGATCAACTCGGCCGATGCGCCCATGGGGGCCGAGGTTGCCAGGCCGACGAACTCCTTGCCGTGCCTGGTGAGGAAGGCGTGGGGATCCGGCTCCTGCCACAAATGATGCAGGTCGAATGATTCTGCGAGTTCGGCTTCAAGCGTCGGTGACAGGCGGCCGTTTTGCAGGATTTTTGGCTTCATGATGTATCCCTGGCTATGCGTTCGGAGTAGGTTCAGACAGTTGGCGCTGCTTGAATCGATGGGGTGTGGCACTGGCGTTGCCGCAGTTTTTTGTACTCGCCGTACAGGGTGTAGGCGACGACGATAATGGTTGCAGCCAGAATGACGCCGGAAATCGGCTCTGTCAGGAAGGGCGAAAGATCGCCTTTGCTTTTCATCAGGCCGCGCCGCAGGTTGACTTCAATGACCGGGCCGAGAATGAAACCCAGCAACAAGGGCGTGCTCGGCAGCGAAGCCTTTTTCATCACCCAGCCAAGCAGACCAAAGAACAGCATGGTCCAGACATCAAACAGGCGGTTGTTGAGGCCATACGCACCGATCACGCACAGTGCCATGATGATCGGCAGCAGGATATGCGTTGGTACCGACAGAACACGAACGAAAGCGCGCATGCCGCCGAACAGGGTGATGATCATGAAGATGTTGGAAATGACCAGCGCTGTGAAAATGCCATATACCAGCACGCCATCGGTCTCGAATAGCAGCGGGCCGGGGGTAATGCCGTGAATCATGAAGCCGGCCAACATGATGGCGGTGGTATTGTCTCCGGGTATGCCCAGTGTCAGCAGCGGAACCATCGCGCCACCGGTTGAGGCGTTGTTGGAGGTTTCACTGGCCACAATGCCATCGACAATGCCTGTACCGAATTTTTCCGGATGCTTCGATTGTTTTTTCGCGGCGCCGTAGGCCAGCAGATTGCAGACAGCAGCGCCCAGGCCAGGAAGAATGCCGATTACGGTACCAATGATCGAGGAGCGGAAGAAATTACCGGTCTGGCCGATGAATTCCTGCATTGATAAGCCAAAACCCTTGATCTTGTAATCCATGGGTTTGACGGGCTCATAGCGTTTGCGGCTTTCTGCGGTTTCCAGAACCTGTGCGACGGCAAACAGGCCGATCAGGGCAGGCAGTAGATTGATCCCGGCATCCAGTTCCGTGAATCCCAGGGTGAAGCGTGGGAAAGCCGTGATGGGGGCCATGCCCACGAAGGCAAACGTCATCCCCAGCGTGGCGGCTATCAAGCCGCGGACCAGTGAACCATCGGAAAGGCCAGCCACCAGCGTGAGCGAGAACAGGGCGATCGAGAAATACTCATACGGACCGAACTCCAGTGCGATTTCAGCCAGCAGCGGCGAGATAAAGAACAGCACCAGCAGGCTGAAGACCCCACCCAGGAACGAATAGACGATGCCTACGCCCAGCGCCTTGCCGGCTTCGCCACGCGCCGCCATCGGAGCACCATCAAACGTGGTGGCAATCGAGGCCGGTGTACCGGGAATCTTGAGCAGAATCGCCGAGATCAGGCCGCCGGAAGTTCCGCCGATATAGAGCCCCATCAGCAGCGATAGGCCTTCGACCGGTGACATGCCGAAGGTGATCGGCAAAAACAGCGCAACACCCATGGTCACCGTGAGGCCGGGAATGGCACCGATGATGATGCCGATGACTGTTCCGCCCAGAATCAGCGCGAGTGCCTTGAGGGTCAGAACCGAGAGAATACCTGCCATTATCATTGGATTGCTCCTTGTCGCTTAGCCGAGCATGCCGGCGGGAATCATGACCTGAAACACCTTGACGAACAGGTAGTAAGTCGCGGCTGAAGTGGTGACGGCCAATATGCCGAACAGCAGAAATTGACGTGGCGCACCTTTGGTCAGAATCAGCGTTTGAAGAAAAATGTAGGCAATCGATGAGAGGATGAATCCCACCATATCCATCAACCCGACATAGAGGCACATCAGCACAAATGTCAGCAGCACGGCGCTTACGCCACCAAAGGCAGTGGCCGCCGGTGCCGGATTCTCTGATCCGGATCGGGATTTGGGCGGGGCAGTACGCAACGCCACAATAAGCATGACGGCGCCAAGCACGATAAACAGCCAGGCTGCAATCGTGGGAAGAAAAGCTGCGCCAACGCCGACGGCCGCAAAATCCTTGACCCCTTGGCATGCCCAGAGCAAAACGCCGCCCAGGCCGATGACGCTACTACCAGTGATGACATCTTTACTGGCATTCATAAGAGACCCCCTGTATTTCGAAAAGGCGGGATTCCGGTGGCCGTCCAGTACTGAAACTGGACGGCGTGGCGGTTTGAACCCGGCTTATTTTTTCGAACCTGCCCGGAACAAATCCTGGAAGCCGGCAAAGTACTTGTATTGCTCTGCTGCGTAAGTACTGGCTTCGTTAGGCGCCATGTAGGTGGGAGTCACGTACAGCTTGGCCGCCTCGGCCTTGTACTCCGGGTTATCCACCACACGCTTCATGGCTGTGCTGAATTTGTTCACGATCTCGGCAGGTGTGCCCTTGGGCATGGCATAGAAAAAGAATTTGTTGAAACTGATCGGAAACCCCTGTTCCTTGGCGGTGGGAACATTGGGGAACAACGGATTGCGCTTGTCGGATAACAAGCCCAGATTGACGAAATCGCCGGAGGTAAAATAATCCTTGGTCAAACCATATTGGGTATTGATCACATGGATCTTGCGCCCCTTGAGCGCTACCGTTTTCGCAGCATTGCCACCCACATCGACCAGATTGAGCTTGGTGCCGGTCTGCTGAGCCACCGCTACGCCGATCAAGTGCGGATAACCCCCTGTCAGAATGCCAAACTCAACTTCGTCCGGATGGGATTTGGCGTAAGCCACGAATTCCTTCATGTTCTTGTAGGGAGCCTTGCTGTGCGTTGCCAGCACCGTCGTATCATCCACCAGGCCGATACCCACCATCTGGAAGGCATCAATGCCGAAATCAGCCAGGCCAGCCAGTTTGGGAATCATGGCCTCGCCATGGAAGAACAGTGCCGTATAGCCGTCGGGTGCGGCATCCAGTACCTTGCGCATGCCGATGGTGCCGCCACCGCCGCCGATATTGACGGTGACCATCGATTGTCCAAGTTCCTTCTCCAGAAATTTTCCAAACAGGCGTGCGTTGACATCGGTATCGCCGCCAGCGCCAACCGGGACGATGACCTGCACCGGTTTGGTGGGCCAACTGGCAGCAAAAGCGCCCGAGGCAAATGCCAGACTCGCGGCGATCAGGGATAGGCGAACAAGCTTTTTCATGATTCCTTCCTCCTGCAATGTTAAAAAACAAAGATTTCCAGATTTGTGGCGAATGGGACCCGACTGACGGCACGGCTTTCTTTGGACCGTTCCCGGGAAAGCGAAACCTGTGTAGTGGTTTTTGTTCTTGCTACACATCATAAGCAGCGCATCGATAATGGTCTAAGCTATAAACGGTATTGATTAATACAAGAATTGAAATGATCCTGGACCTGAATCAATTGCGCTGTTTTGTGACCGTTGCCGAGGAGTTGCACTTTGGGCGTGCGGCAGCACGTCTGTTCATGACGCAGCCGCCGCTATCGCGCCAGATACAACTGCTGGAGCACAGCCTGGGCGTGAAGTTGTTCGAACGAACCAGTCGTACGGTGAAGCTGACAACGGCCGGGCAGGTTTTTCTGGTGGATGCGACGCGTTTGCTGAATCTGGCCGAACAGGCTGCCATTTCCGCCCAGCGTGCCAGCAAGGGCGAGACCGGCCGCGTGACGATCGGCTTTACCGCCGCAGCCGGTTATGAAATCGTGCCGCGCCTGTTGGCTGCGGCCAAGCAGGCTTTGCCCGATATTGACGTGGTCTTGCGTGAGCAGATTTCCGTGGCGCAGATCGCCATGCTCGAGTCCAACACGATCGATCTGGGATTTTTGCGGCCACTGTTCTCGCGTACGCCCATCAATTTTGAGCTGATAGAACAAGAACCGCTGGTGGTGGCGATGCCCGTGAATCATGAATTGGCCCGGCGAGAGCTGATCGCCTTGTCCGATATGAACGGCCAGCCCTTCGTGATGCATTCACCCAAGGAGGGCAAATACTTTCACGATCTGATACTGAGCATGTTTGTTTCTTCGGGAGTGAAACCCGATTACATCCAGTATCTGGACCAGACACACACCATCTTGTCGCTGGTGCGTGCCGGCCTGGGGATTGGCATCCTGCCCGAGTCAGCACAGCGCTTTCATCTTGAAAACGTGGTATTCCGGCCGCTGGAAAAAAATGATGTTGTGGCTGAACTCTGTATGGCGTGGCGGCCGGATCAACGTAGCAGTCCGGCTGTTCTGAAGTTTCGGCGCTTTGCCGAGAGCTATTTCGCAGCAAAGCGCAAGGCAAAAGACGTGGATTGAATTGCCAGCCAGCGGCCGAGAGCCTGGCTGGCTTGGAAATTTATCGTCCCAGCAACGGATCAAGCTTGCCGGCGCGATCCAGCGCGGCCAGATCATCAAAGCCGCCGACATGCAGATCGTCGATAAAGATCTGCGGCACGGTGCGACGCTGGGTTTTTTCGATCATTTCGTCGCGCCGCGATGGATCGATATCCACGCGGATTTTTTCGATCTCGGTGATGCCTTTTTGTTTCAGCAGTTGTTCGGCGCGGATGCAGTATGGGCAGACTGCGGTGCTGTACATCAGGATATGGGCCATGAAAATGCTCGCGGATGATTGATGCTTGAAGCGTGATGATTGGGCTTGTACGTCAACATTGCAAGGGTCGTTGTGGCATGAATCGAATGGCGAGATCGATTTTTCCGCACGGGTAACTATTATGTAAAAGTTGTTGTCCTGATCCGGGAGTCTGCCAATGAATGTCTTTCTGCTTCCTGCGATACGTCTTGCGCAGAAACTCAATTCTTCCGCCAAATTTCTGCTGATCGGCATCGCGCTGATTGTGCCATTGCTGGGTTTGCTGGCGTTTATTGTGCAAGGACAGGTTCGTGCCTTTCAGGGGCTGCAGCGCGAGCAGGTCGGGGCCGAGTACAACCAGACCTTGCGCCTGGTGATTGAAACCCTGCAACAGCATCGCGGCATGTCGAACGGGTTGCTGAGCGGAGACACCAGTTTTGCCGAGAAGATCAAGGAAAACGAAACAGAACTGCAAAAACGCCTGGAGCGTTCGCGCGCGGTGACCGCTTCGCAGGAGTCGATCCTGCAGCTGACGGCCGAATGGCAGCGGGCAGAGCAATCCTGGGCTGCGCTTCAGTCCGAATGGCGCGGGTTGACGGCAGCAGAAAGCACGCGGCGGCACTCGGCGCTGATTGAAGAAATCATGTTTCTGGGGCAACAGGCTGCCGATCGCAGTGGACTCACGCTGGAGGCAGATACTTCCCCGTATTTCCTGCAGAGCATTCTCTATGACCATGTCATTTCGCTGACTGAGTGGCTGGGGCGTTTGCGTGGTCGCGGCACTGCCGCTGCGGCGCAGGCGACTCTGGATGAGGGGCTGCGCATGGAGCTGGGCGTGCTCAGCGCCATGGTGGGCAACGCTGAGCGCACCATCCGCAATCAGTTGCAACGCGCCTACCAGGCCGATTCGGCCCTCCAGCAGTCGTTCCAGTCCAAAGCTGACAAGGCGCTGGCCGATGTTGCTGCCGGCCAGAAAATCATTCGCGAACAGGTGCTGGGCAGCTCGGGTGTCACTATCTCCGCAGGCGACTACTTTAGCCGGCTTACCCAGGTCATCGATAGCAGCTTTACCTTGTTCGACGACATGCATGCGCAATTGCTGCAGGAGCTGGAGGCAAAGAAAGCCCGCATGCTCAAGCAGATGCTGCTGGCCTTGATTCCGACCGTGCTGCTGGTGGCAATCGGAAGTTATCTGTCGCTGGGGGTGTTGATTGTGCTGCGCCAATCCGTGGCCGAACTGCAAGCCTGTAGCCAGCGATTGGCCGAAGGCGATCTGACCCAGCGCATCCCGGTACGTACCCGTGATGAACTGGGCGATGTCGGTAGGGCCATCAATGAAATGGTGGCTGTCTGGCAGGGCGTGATCAGCCAGATTCAGCAAACCGTGCATCAGGTCTATGTCAGTGCCGAGCAATTGCAGCAGGCTACCCGGGATCTGATCGATCGCTCCGGGCAGCAGAGCCGTTCCGCTGCCAACATGGCGGCAGCCGTTGAGCAGATGTCGGTCAGCATTTCGCATGTCGCAGACCGGACGCAGGAGACGGATGGCATTGCGCATCATGCCGAGGAAAATTCGCAGCAAAGCCGTAGTGTGGTGCAAAACGCCACGCGGGAAATCCAGCAGATTGCCGCGCAGCTGGCCCAGACCACGGCCAGCGTCGAGCAGTTGGGGGAGCAATCGCAAAAGATTTCCAGCGTGGTAACGGTGATTCGTGAAATTGCGGAACAAACCAATCTGCTGGCACTCAATGCCGCAATCGAGGCTGCGCGGGCCGGAGAATCGGGGCGTGGCTTTGCCGTGGTCGCCGATGAGGTGCGTAAGCTGGCCGAGCGCACGCGCGTCTCCACGCATGAGATTGCCGCCATGGTTGAGGGTATCTCCACGGCTGCGACCAGCGCGGTACAGCACATGCATGCAAACCGGCAGCGCATGGAAACCGGACGTGCCTTGACGCAGCAGGCCGATGATTGCATGCAGATATTGCTGGAGGAGGCGCAAGTTCTGCTGGGGGCCGTCAGTGATATTGCCAATGCCTGCCAGGAGCAGCGCGCTGCCAGTCAGGATATCGCCCGCAATATCGAAATGGTGGCGCAGATGTCCGATGCCAATCTGGATACGGTTGAATCAACGGCACGAATTTCACAGGTGCTGGAGCAGGGAACCGCTTCGCTGGAGGCGGCGATTTCGCGCTTCAAGGTATGATGGGCATGCGAGGGTAAGCCTGATAGCACCCATATCAGGCTTTCCGGCTTGATTCACGTCGAGCAGGCCGCATATGCTCAGGATTACCCAACCCGCTGGAACCCATCATGAGCGTGCCTCACCTCACCACGGCCCTGTCCGGCCCTCTGCATGATCTGGAACGAAAAATCCTATGTTCACTGCCCGAAATCGAACACTGGTTCCGCAACCAGTGGCAGGAACATACCCCGCCGTTTTATGGTTCGGTTGATCTGCGCAACGCCGGTTTCAAGCTGGCTCCGGTCGATATGAACCTGTTTCCGGGCGGATTCAACAATCTGAATCCGGATTTCCATCCACTGTGCGTACAAGCGGCGATGATGGCGCTGGAAGGCTTTTGTCCGGATGCGCGGCGCCTGTTGTTGATCCCGGAAAACCATACGCGCAACCTGTTCTACCTGCAAAACGTGTCGGCGATTGCACGCATTCTGCGTCAGGCCGGCATCGTGGTGCGAATCGGTACGATCAACCCTGAAATTACGCAACCGACGCGTTTCGATCTGCCCGATGGCGGTTGCCTGACGCTGGAGCCGGTGCTGCGCGAGGGTAATCGCGTGAAGCTGGCTGATTTCGATCCTTGTGTGGTCGTGCTCAATAATGACCTTTCCGCAGGCATCCCAACTCTGCTGCAAGGCATCGACCAGACACTGCTGCCACCGCTGCAGGCTGGCTGGGCCGTGCGGCGCAAGACGCGCCATTTTGCTGCCTATGACGAAGTGGTGAATGATTTCGCCAGCTTGATCGGCATCGATCCCTGGGTGATCAATCCCTATTTCTCTGGTGTTTCCGGGCTGGATTTCCATGCGCGCGAGGGCGAACAGCAACTGGCCGATACGGTGTCGGACATGCTGGCAAAAATCCGCGTCAAGTATGCCGAACATGGCATTGATGAGCAGCCGTTCGTGATTGTGAAAGCCGATGCCGGCACCTATGGCATGGGCGTGATGAGCGTGAAATCGCCGGATGACGTGCTCGGGCTCAATCGCAAGCAACGCAACAAGATGTCGGTGGTCAAGGAAGGGCTGGAGGTGTCGGAAGTGATCGTGCAGGAAGGGGTGCCGACCTTCGAGCAGATCAATGCTGCCGTGGCCGAGCCGGTGATCTATATGATCGATCGCTTCGTGGTGGGGGGCTTCTATCGCGTGCACACCGGGCGTGGTCCGGACGAAAACCTGAATGCGCCGGGCATGCATTTCGTGCCGCTGGCGTTTGCCACGCCGTCGAATACGCCGGATTGTGATGGCCGCCCGGATTGCCAGGCCAATCGATTCTATTCCTATGGTGTGGTGGCGCGGTTGGCCTTGCTGGCCAGTTCGCTGGAGCTGGAGCAGACCGAGCATCTGGTCTCGCCGGAAGAGGCGCTGGCATGAAGTTCCTGTTCATCATCGATCCCTTGCCGCAGCTGAAGATCTACAAGGATTCGAGTTACGCCATGATGCGCGAAGCCGCTGCGCGTGGGCACGAGGTCTGGACTGCGCAGGTGCAAACCTTGCATGTCAATACGGGCAGGGTGCAGATGCAGGCAGCGCCGCTATCGTTTACCGAAACCCAATATGGTCACGACTGGTACGAAGAGGGGGATTACGCCAATGTGGTGCTGACGGATTTTTCAGCCGTGATCATGCGCAAGGACCCGCCGTTCGATCAGCAGTATCTGTACGCGACGCATCTGCTCAGTCTGGCGCAGATGCACGGGGCGAAAGTGTTCAACTCCGCACAGGCCCTGCGCGATTTCAACGAGAAATTGTCCGTGCTGCGCTTCCCGGAGTTTGCCGCGCCAACGCTGGTTACGCAGCAGGAAGATGATATTCGCGCGTTTCTGGCCGGGCATGGCGACATCATTCTCAAGCCGCTCGATGGCATGGGCGGGATGGGGATCTTCCGTTTGCGCGGCGATGATCCCAACATCGGCTCGATCATCGAAACGCTGTCGGCCAACGGAACGCGCACCATCATGGCGCAGCGTTTCATTCCGGAAATTGTCGAGGGCGACAAACGGGTGCTGATCATCGACGGCAAGCCGGTTGACTGGTGTCTGGCGCGCATCCCGAAAGCGGGCGAAACACGTGGCAATCTGGCTGCTGGCGGTACCGGCGTGGCAAGGCCACTCTCCGTGCGTGATCGGGAAATCGCGGAGGCACTCGGGCCGCAATTGCTGGCACAAGGTTTGCTGTTGGTAGGCCTGGATATCATTGGCGATTACGTGACCGAGGTGAATGTGACCAGCCCGACCTGTTTCCAGGAAATCAGCGCAGCTTCCGGCATCAATGTGGCCGGTCTGTTCATTGATGCCGTCGAGCGCCAGGCCGCCTGATGCGCAAACTGCTGGCGATCCTGCTGTTGGTGTTGTTGTCCGGCTGCTCCAAGCCCAGGCTGTACCAGCAGGAAAGCTATGTCTTTGGTACACGAGTCGTGCTGTCGATCTGGGGCGTGGACGAGCGTCTGGCGCAGCAGGCCAGCAGCGAGGCACTGGCCGAGCTCGATCGCCTGCACGCCAAGCTGCATGCCTGGCGGCCTTCTGCCGTCACCCGTCTCAATGACGCTTTCGCTCAGGGGCAGTCCGCTCCCGTGGACGAAGAGTTGCGCGGCATGCTGCTGATGGCGGCAGATTATGCGCAACGCGCCGACAATCTCTTTAATCCGGCAGTGGGGCAACTGGTGGCGCTGTGGGGTTTCCACCGCGATACCTTCGAGCCGGTGACGCCTGATCCGGCCGCGTTGCAGCAGCTGTTGCAGGCCAGGCCGTCGATGGCCGATCTGCAAATCGGCAAGGATAGTGTATCCAGTCGCAACAAGGCGGTGTCGCTGGATCTGGGCGGGTTCGCCAAGGGTTGGGCGCTTGATCGTGTGGCGGCCATATTGCGCGCACGTGGTATCCACAATGCCTTGATCAATATCGGCGGCAACGTTATGGCGCTGGGCAGCAAGGATGGCGAGGCATGGAAGGTTGGCCTGCAGCACCCGCGCAAGCCGGCGGCGATGGCGACCATTGCATTGCAGGATGGTGAAGCGATCGGTACTTCCGGCGATTACCAGCGGTTTTTTGAAAAAAATGGCAAGCGCTATGCGCACCTGATTGATCCGCGTAATGGCCAGCCGGCTGAAGTCTTGCAGGCGGCAACCGTGATTGCGCCGCCGGGCGAACATGCCGGTACGCTGTCGGACGTGACGACCAAGCCGATTTTCATCGCCGGCGAGGCGAGCACCCCGCATTTTGCCGCGCGTTTCGGGGTGAAGGATGTGTTGCTGGTCGATGCGCAGGGACGGGTGGCAGTGACGGCATCGATGTCCCGGCGTACCAGCTGGCTGGAAAAGCCCGGCAGGATTGATGTGATTCAGTAATCCGGCAGTTTCCCGCCTTGGTTATTGGCCGTTTCGGTATATCATTACTGCCAATTCAGCTTTTGCAGCGAGCGGGATATTCATGGTAGGCATTGTCATCGTTACTCATGTCATGTTGGGCGACGCCTTGTTGGCGTGTGCCCGGCATATCATGCAGCGTGATGTACCCAATCTGGCGCATCTGGCGGTCAGCAAGGCCGATGATCCGGACGAAGTGCTGGAACGTGCGCGCCAGATTTGTGCCGGCCTGGATGATGGTTCCGGCGTATTGCTGTTGACCGACATTTACGGTGGCACGCCCTCCAATGTGGCCGGTCGCCTGATTCAGCCAGGACGTATCGAAGCGGTGGCTGGCGTCAATCTGCCCATGCTGGTGCGCGCGTTGACCTATTGCCATCAGCCGCTGGAAGTCGTGGTGAGCAAAGCCATTACCGGCGGGCTCGAAGGGGTGCTTTACATGACCCCGGCCAATACAGAACAGTAAAAAACAGACAGGAATGTTGCAATGCCAGTGCAGGAAGTGGAAATCGTCAACAAATTGGGACTGCATGCGCGGGCCTCAAGCAAATTCACCCAATTGGCCACCCAGTATGAGTGTGAGGTCTGGGTATCGCGTGGTCAGCGCAGGGTAAATGCCAAATCCATTATGGGCGTGATGATGCTGGCTGCAGGCAAGGGCAGCAAGATCAGCATCGAAACTTTCGATGGTCCGGATGAGGATGATGCTTTGGCTGCACTGGCTGCGCTGGTGGCAGACAAATTTGGCGAAGGCGAGTAAAGCAGAAACTTGACCGGTGAATTTCTCCGTCAGAGGGAAGCCGGTTGGCTCCGGCAAGGAGCGAAATGAGGAGAGGAAATTGAGTATCACGCTGCAAGGGATCGGTATCGGCGGAGGGATCGCCATTGGGCATGCCCGGGTGATCACGCGGACGAATATCGAGATTGCCCACTACCGGATACCTCAGGAAGAGGTCGCTGCGGAAATCGAACGCTTTGAAAAAGCGATCCACCGCACCCGCAAGGAGCTCGAAGCACTGAGTATCGGGCTGCCCGAGAATTCTCCGGCCGAACTGGGGGCATTCCTGAACTTGCATATCATGCTGCTCAATGACCAGGCGCTCTCGCATGATCCGATTGAACTGATTCGCAGCGAGCACAGTAATGCCGAATGGGCGTTGCAACAGAAGCTGGAAGTGCTGCTGGACCAGTTCGACGAGATCGAGGATGAATACCTGCGCGAGCGACGTGCCGATGTGATTCAGGTGGTCGAACGGGTTCAGAAGACCCTGGCAGGGCAGGATGGCAACGTACACCTGCATGCCGAATGCGGCGGCGATTGCATTCTGGTGGCACATGATCTGTCGCCGGCCGATATCGTGCTGTTCAAGGATTCACGCTATCTGGCCTTCATTACCGATGTTGGCGGCCCGACATCACATACCGCGATTCTGGCGCGCAGTCTCGATTTGCCTTCCGTGCTGGCATTGCGCCATGCCCGGGAGTTGATCCAGGAAGGTGAGCTGATCATCGTCGACGGGGTCAACGGGGTCATTGTCGTTGATCCGGATGAACGTGTCCTGGCTGAATATCGTGCCCGTAGCGAGGAGTGGATCGGCAAGCAGAAGGCGCTGCTCGATATCCGCCTGAGCAAGCCGGTGACGCGTGACGGGATCGAGGTCGAGCTGTTCGGCAATATCGAGCTGCCGGATGATACCGAGGATGCACTGGAGTACGGCGCCACCGGCATTGGTCTGTTCCGCTCGGAATTCCTGTTTTTGAGCAAGGAAGAGTTACCCACCGAGGATGAACAGTTCGAGGCGTACCGCAAGGTAGTGCAGATGCTCGATGGCCGTCCGGTGGTGATTCGTACCCTTGATCTGGGCAAGGACAAGGTGGCCAAGTGGCAGCAGGAAAGCCCATCGCAGAACCCGGCCCTGGGGTTGACCGGGATTCGCCTGTGCCTGGCCGAACCGCAGCTTTTCCGCACGCAGTTGCGCGCGATCCTGCGTGCTTCCGCTTATGGCCAGATCAAGCTGCTGCTGCCGATGCTCTCGCAGCTATCAGAGGTGCGCGCCACACAGCGACATATTGCCGAAGTGAAAGCGCAATTGCGCGAGGAAGGCATTCCGTTCGATGATTTCATCGAACTGGGTGGCATGATCGAAACCCCGGCGGCGGCGGTTTCCGTGGCCAAATTTCTGACTCATCTTGATTACATCTCGATCGGCACCAACGATCTGATCCAGTACACCATGGCGATTGACCGCACCGACGATACGGTTTCGCATCTGTATGATCCGCTGCACCCGGCGGTACTGGCGCTGATCGGACATGTGATTGCTACGGCCGATCGCATGGGCAAGCCGGTGGCGATGTGCGGTGAAATGGCGGGCGATCCGCAACTGTCGCGCCTGTTGCTCGGCCTGGGTTTGCGCCGCTACTCGATGCTGCCGATCCAGTTGCTGAAGGTGAAGCAACAATTGCTCTCTGCGGACATGGGCAAGATCCGGCCGCTGGTGGAACGCATGCTGGCCGCCGAGGATAGCGAACAGATGCGAGATCTGCTGGCAGAGCTCAATAGCTGATCAAGTGATTCTATCTCTCAAAAAACGGCACCGGAGAAATCCGCGTGCCGTTTTTGTTTGCCAGTCACATGCTCAATAAAGCGATGGGCTGCCTTCCGGCCTGGTCTTGAAGCGGCGATGCAACCAGTAGTATTGCGATGGCAGCTCGCGTACGCGTTCTTCGATGAACGCATTCATGCGGGCGGTATCGGCGTGGATATCTTCGGAGGGGAAGTCGTCCCAGGCCGGATAGTAGCGCAGCACGAATCCAGTCGAAGTCATCTCGGTCACCATCGGTACGACCTTGGCGCGCGCCATCTGTGCCAGGCGCGAAAGCGCCGGCGTGGTGGCGGTCGGAATGCCAAAGAACGGCGCGAAGATGGATTCGCGTGGGCCGAGGTCCTGATCAGGCAGGTAATAGAAGCAGCGACCTTCCTTGAGCGCCCGCACGCAGGGGCGGATGCCGTCGCTGCGCTTAATCAGCAGCGGATTTTTGAAGCGACCGCGTGCACGCAGCAGTAGTTGATCGAAGGTCCCCACGCGTTGTGCCGAGTACATGCTGGCGCCGCCGTAGTCGATGGTGTGGCGGATGCCGCCGAAATCAATGCTCAGAAAGTGTGGTGCCAGCATGATCACCGGCGCTTGCGTGGCTGCCGCATCGAAATGCTCGACACCTTCGCGCTGCACCAAGCGCTCAATCCGCTTGGCCGATCCATGCAGCAGGATGCCGTAACCCAGGAGACCTGCCGTCATTTCGCGAAAATGCCGGCGCAGCACGCTACGATGCTTGTCAGCATTCCAGTCCGGGAAGCACAGCTGCAGGTTGCGTAAACCGATATTACGGCGGCGCTTCATCAGCAGAAAAAGCAACTCGCCCAGCAGGGCACCCTTGATGCGCAACAAGGGGAAAGGCAGCCAGTGCAGCAACCAGAACAGGGCGGAAAACAATCGGACTTTCACGGGTTTTCTCCTGGTTCGGGCGCGCCGGCGGGTTGCTTGTAACGGTTATAGCTCCACAGGTACTGGCCCGGGTTCTGCCGGATCAACTCTTCCATGTTCTGGTTCAGCAAGGCCGCATCATGCGCTGGATCACCGTTGAATTCCCCGGTCATAGGCCGTACCGAAAAACGATATTTCCCGCTGAATCCCAGGCGCTCGGTATGGCAGCACAGGATAATGGCATCGGTACTGACTGCTACGCGGGAAATCAGGGTCATGGTAAAGGCAAGCCGGCCGAAGAATGGCGCCCAGACGCCATCACCATTGCCCGGAGTCTGGTCGGGCAGGATAAAGGTGACACCACCCTGCTTGAGATTTCGCAACAGGATGCGTACCCCTGCCGAATTGGCCGGTGCAGGCTCGGCACCACTGCGGCTGCGCGAAGCGACCATCAGCGGTTCGAGGTATGCCTGTTTGGGGGGGCGATAGAGGGGGGCCATCTTGCGGTCCACCCAGCCCGCGACACATACGCCACTCATTTCGAGCGCACCCAGATGCGGCGTGATGAAAATGAGTGGCCGCCTGCTCGCGAGTGCGGCTTCCACATGCTCCCAGCCGTGGCGCTCGGTTACCAATGGCAAAAGATCCGGAATCGGGCGCAGCCAGTGGGCAAACATTTCCAATGCACTGACACCCTGATGGGTAATGCAGGTCGAGAGCGGGGCATTCAAACCGCTCTGCGCCAGATTGGCGGCCAGAAGGCGACGATGACGGGACGAGCAAAGCCAGACCAGCCAGCCAAGGATTGCCCCCAATGCCTGCAGTAGCGGAATCGGAAGTCGGGAGAGCAGTTTGCCTAAGCGCAACATGGCAGGGTCGGAAATTCAAACCGGATATTGTAACGCAAGCGGCAGCAAACACTGTTCTCTGTCTGTAACTGCCGGAAAAACACGTTATAATAATCTCTTGCCAAGGGGCGCTGCGACGGGATTCCCCGCCAGGCTTGGCTTCAAACAACGGCGCTCACGTCTCGGCTTCTTTTTAAGCATTATTGTGAAAAGTGGGACGTGATGCGTGTCATGAATTTCCGGACGCATATCCAGTCCAACTTCTGCTTAAGCTGGCAGTGGCACGCTGTGCCAGATCTCGCACATCTTGTGATGGGCGGGAGTTTGAACAAGGAACAAAGGCAATGAAAGATTTTCTGTTTACGTCTGAATCGGTTTCCGAAGGCCATCCGGACAAAGTGGCAGACCAGATTTCCGATGCGATTCTGGATGCCATTCTCAGTCAGGACAAGCATGCGCGCGTGGCCGCAGAAACGCTGGTCAATACCGGTCTGGTTGTACTGGCAGGCGAGATTACCACCACGGCAAATGTTGATTACATCCAGATCGCACGCGATGCGATCAAGCGCATTGGCTACGATAGCTCCGATATCGGTTTTGATTACAAAACCTGCGCCGTGCTGGTGGCCTACGACAAGCAATCCCCCGATATTGCCCAAGGTGTGACCGAAGGCCAGGGGCTGGATCTCGAGCAGGGTGCCGGTGACCAGGGCTTGATGTTTGGCTATGCCTGTGATGAAACGCCACAGCTGATGCCGGCACCGATCTATTACGCCCACCGTCTGGTACAGCGTCAATCTGAGCTGCGCAAGGATGGGCGCCTGCCATGGCTGCGCCCGGACGCCAAATCGCAAGTTACGCTACGGTACGATGCCGAGACCGGCAAGGTGCTGGAAGTCGATACCGTGGTGCTTTCCACTCAGCACCATCCGGACATCAGCCATGCGCAACTGTCCGAGCTGGTGATCGAGGAGATCATCAAGCCGGTCATGCCCAGAGAATGGATGAAGAACCCGAAATACCTGGTCAACCCGACCGGTCGTTTCGTGATCGGCGGCCCGATGGGCGATTGCGGCCTGACCGGGCGCAAGATCATCGTTGATACCTACGGTGGCGCGGCCCCGCATGGCGGTGGAGCCTTCTCCGGCAAGGATCCATCCAAGGTCGACCGCTCGGCTGCCTATGCTGGCCGCTACGTGGCCAAGAACATCGTCGCCGCCGGTATCGCCAAGCAATGCGAGGTGCAGGTGGCCTACGCAATTGGTGTGGCCAAGCCGGTGTCGATCATGGTCGATACCTGGGGCACCAGCAAATTCAGTAACGAAGAGATTGTCGAACTGATCAAGCGCAACTTTGACCTGCGCCCGAAGGGCATCATCCAGGAACTCGACCTGCTGCGCCCGATCTATACGCGCACCGCAGCATATGGCCACTTCGGCCGTGAAGAGCCGGATTTCAGCTGGGAACGTACTGACAAGGTCGAGCAACTGCGGGCAGATGCTGGATTGTAATTGTCTGTTGGCAAGTCAATAAAGGGAGCTGCGTGCTCCCTTTTTGTTTCGGATGATGGTTACTGAAGCATGAAGGTTTCGTATTCCAGCTTTTCCAGTTTTTCGCTGAGCAGGATCAAGCCGGCACAGACCACGATCAGTAGTGACAAGGCAAAACCATAACCGTACCAATTCGGTCCCATCGCAATGGATGCCCAGGTCAGCACGCCGTTGCCGAGTACAAATAGACCTGTCAAAAGCAGAACCAAGGGACGTTTGTCCAGATAGAAAAAGATATTCAGAATGGCCAGGAACAGTACCTGCAGGCTGGCCGCGATCAGATCGATATACAGCAGCTGTTGATACAGCGGAGAAATTCCCAGCCATTGCAGGAGTTGTTTGCCCAGAACGAATACGATAAGGATGGTAATGCCCTGGATCTTCATGATTTCACCCAGACCTTGCCGGATTGCAAAAACCATCTCGTTGCGGTGGCTTTCAATCAGATCGAGCGATCCGCCTTCGCGTACCGCGTTGTAGAAGCGTTCATAGTATTCGACAAAGTCTGTCTCGATTCGTACCAAAAAAACGGCCATGCCAGGGATGATTGAAAGATAAGCAAGAAAAATGGGTAGGTCGTAGATGGGTGATGCGCGTAACGGGCCGATGACCTGCTGGCTGGTTTCTGGTGCATACCAGAACATCAGTTTGTCCAGCCAGATGGCAAGGTTGTAGAAAAGACCGGTCCAGATCAGAGTTGCATACATGCGGCCGCGCTGCAGGAAATCGAAGGCAACCAGGCAACGGATCGGATAATGGCGCAAGATCAGATACCACAGGCCGCATAGCATCAGGAAATGACCCAGTACAAATCCTGACAGCAGGCCGGTCAGGCCCCACGGGCGCCAAAGTAGTGCGGTGCAAACCGTAGTGCCGTAACCCAGCGCAAAGATCCATACAATCGTGGTGTATTGCTTGAGTCCTGAAAGAAAAATGGTTGAGATCCAGATCAGGCAGAGCAGTACGAAGCCAACCAGCATCAACAGCTGATAACCCAAAGTACGATCTGCAAACAGGCTCAGGCAGATCAGGCTTCCCAGCACGCCTGCTATCAGCGTTGTGATCAGCTGTGCTCCCATGAAGTTGGGAACGATGCTGTCATCCCTACCTTCGAAAAGCCGGTCAGCAACATAGCGTGTAAATGAGAGCTGCAATGGCCCGGTCAGGATCAGACTGAATGCCAGCAGATAGGTCACGGAAACTTGGAACTGTTGAACCGCCGCTTGGGGTATGACCACCGCCAGACTGAAAAGCCCGATCAGTTGTACGCCGATAATTGACAGAATCCATGGGCCAGAGCTAATGACGCCTGCATAAACATAGGCCTGCAGCAGACCCAGATAGCTTTCTTTGCGCAGCAATTTGCGCAGCTCGAATCCGATGCCAGCCATCAGTTGGTTTCCTGTTTTTCGGAGGAGTGTTCCATGGCGTGTCGATATAGTTTGCGGTAGGCGTCAAACATGTGGGGGTGGGTGTAATAGCGCTCCACCCTTGCGATTCCGGCAGCCTGGGCCTTTTGCCATGCCTGTTCGCTGCCGAGCAGTTCAATGGTTGCCGCAGCTAGCGCCTGGGGATCGGCAACGCCCACCACACGACCGGCTGCACCGAGTGCCCGGTCTTCATCGTTCAGCCCGAAAATCAATTGATGGCATGAGCCGACATCAGTGCTGACAGCTGGCACCCCGGCAGCAAAGCCCTCCAGCAGCACCAGCGGTAACGCTTCGGAGATCGAACTCAATACAACGAGTCCGATCTGTGGCATCAGCGCGTCGATTTTCTGGAAGCCAAGAAATTTCACATGATCGGACAGACCCAGGCTCACGGCCAGATTGCGGCATTCTTCAGCGTATTCGGGTGCTTCGTCTTCAGGTCCAGCGATCCATGCTTGTGCATCGGGCATCTGGTTGACAACAGTACGCATCGCCCGGATAAAAGTTTTGATATCCTTGATCGGTACCACGCGTCCAATCAGACAGATAACTTTGGGTGGTGTTGACGGACGTTGCTCGCGCAAGGCTGCGAAGCGTGGCAGGTCGATACCATTCGGGATATTGCAGGTTCTTTCTGCTGGCGCTCCATCGCGGATCTGGCGCTGGCGGTTGGCTTCGTATAAGGCCACGATATGATCGGATGCCTGATAACAGGCATGTCCGAGCATTTCAAAAAAACGTATCCATAGCTGCCGAAAATAGCTGATCTGCGTGGATTCCCGCTGGAAAATGTTGCGGTTGTCCTTGATCCATTCGCTCTGGAATAAGTCGATCTTGCGTTCTTTGGTGTAGATGCCATGCTCGGATAGCAGCAGCGGCCTGCCGGTACGTCTTTTGAGCAAGGCGCCTAGCAGGCCCGCATAACCGGTAGAAACGGTGTGATACATGCGTGCAGCAGGCGCATTGGTGGCGATATCGTTCAATAGCCAGATCGGAGCGTGCATGGCTCGGATCGTCCAGAAATAGTCGACGAATGACGGGTCGGTAGAGCGGCTTCGATACTGTCCGCAGATGTGTTTCCAAGCGCTTTCGCTGTGCAGGAATACCTCGCGTGTCAGTTTGCCTCCTACCAGATGATCCAGCATGGGTTGATATCCATTCGGATTGGCTGGATCGGATATATCGCTCTGGAAGAAGCGATGTGCCGATTTGACCGCGTCCATCACTTCCGGATCGGCATCGCATGCGCGTACCTGTGCCGCCTGTTGCGCATCGTGCAAGTAATGTTCTTCGAAATGCACGAGGTTTTCCGGGAGCGCAT
The DNA here is from genome assembly GCF_055810895.1 of Formivibrio sp. oc-25. Lineage (NCBI taxonomy): Bacteria > Pseudomonadati > Pseudomonadota > Betaproteobacteria > Neisseriales > Chitinibacteraceae > Formivibrio > Formivibrio sp. oc-25. The sequence goes on from NZ_JBVVOL010000004.1 coordinate 68,404, forward strand.
ATTTCATCTCGCCATAATCCTGGCGACGGCTGCCAAGAAAAATTACACCAAATTGCAACTCGGGAAATCCCCGGATGATCTGGTTTACCCAACTGGATACGCCGCCGCTGACATAGGGAAAGGTGCCCTCAAGCAGAAGGAGAATATCGATGGCAGGCGTATCAGTCTTCATGTTTTGTCCAGAAACGGATGACAGGGTGCATCACGTCGCCAACGGCAAGTGAGTCCATGGATTTGAGCAGGTCTTTGACTTCGTCAAAGTGACGTTGTCGGAAAGCATGCTCCGCGAGATAGGGAGTCAGTCGGGTCGCAGGAAAACCCAAACGCTGACCTTGCAGGAGATCTTCGTGTGCCCCATCCCAGTCGGCCTTCGCGCTGCGGATCTTGCCTCGTAGCACCCAGATTCCCGCATCCTGTGGTGCGGTTGCCAGTGTTTCGTCAGCATAGCGCTGGGCTTCCTGCAGGGCGTAAAGGCGTACGTCTCCGGTGACCAGGTTCTGGTAGACCAACTCCCAATACAGGAAGGCCAGCCTGCGAGCAATTTCCGTTTTTTCGTCCGTCGCTGCACGGTATTCATTCAGTGCCAGATTAATCTGTTCGTTGATGTTTTTCTCTTCGTTATCGAGCATGCCATAGGCCAGTAATCGCAGATCTTCTTCTGGGTCGTCGAGCAATGAACGCAGGATCGAACTGGACAAGCGCTGCGGCATGGCCTTGATCGCAAGCAGAGCCTCCAGCCGGCTTTCCGAGGGGGCCTGTCGATCTGCCAAGCGCGCCCTGACTCCGCCGGCGCCGAAACGCACCTGCAGATGATCGCCTTGCAGAGCAAATTCCGGGGGGACAATGGCACGGAACTCGCCTTGCTCGGCCTCGGCAGGCCAACGCTGGATCGTATGCAGAATCAGCCACAATGCCACACTGCCCGCAACCGGCAAAAAAAATGCCATAGCGAATAAAAGCCCCATCACTGCACGGTGAGGTTCGCGGCAGTTATCCGGCAACATTTTGTGCATGAGTACTGTGCAGAAAAGACAAAGCAGTGTGTGCAGCCCCAGGAGAACCGAAAATGTGATCGTTGCAGGGTGCTGCAATCCAAGGAACAGCAAGGCAGATTCAAGGACGAGCAGGCTGGCTGCCAGCAGGATAACTTTAATCACGGTTGCGCCTCAGTACGTCTTGAAGCAGCAATAGCCCAGCAGGTTGCGCAATATCCACTTGGAACAGTTCGATGCCTGCGCGTTCCAGATCGAGTCCAAGATGACTCTGTAGCAGGTTTTCGATCCGCGACAGGTAGCCCTCCACTGCACTCAGCGGACTGAGTGGCATGAGTGTGACCATCACCCGTTTACTGTCCAGTTGAAGATGCCAGACCATATCCTGACTGCGTTGCTGTTTTCGGACCAGCTCATAGGCTTTCTGCTGATGTGTGCCGGAACGGAATACCAGCACGACAATGGCGCTGGTGATGCCGGTTTCTCGCTGTACCCGCTGCAGTTTGAAGGCTTCGTAGGCAAAGTCGGGTGGGCAATCCGGCATGATTTCCAGAATGGGTTCGGCCACTTCCTGGATGACGATACGCTCGACATAATAGATGCCAAGTGCGGCCAGCATCTGCAGTGCATCTTCCGTGAAAGCAAAAAACGGCATTTGACGCACTGCCAGCACGCCGCGAATCTGCCCTGTACTGGTAACTAATGGCAATGCCAGCAAGAGATGGCTGTCCCCACTTTCCGTATCCAAACTCTGTACATGGCACAGCAATTTGCGTTTGATTGCATAGACTATCAAGGGGTCTTCCAGCGGGTAGTTATCGCTGCTTCCAATAATTGCGACTGGTGCCGGTTGCAGACTCCCTCCCACATGTTCAAAGATGGCGGCCTGCTCGAACTGGCAGATTTGTGACAGAAAAGTCAGAAACTGTTGCGCGACAGGAAGTGGCGTATTGTCCTTGCGTTCCTTCAGCAATGCTGTGAGTTGGGCCAGTGCATCGCGCAAGGTCACGGGGCGGCTGATCAAATTTGTTTCCAGCCGTTCATGGGAAAGTCGCAGTAGATGATGACGTCTTGCCAGCTGCTCGATGCGCTCTTCCAGATAGTGATTGAGCTCGTTCACACGCCGGATGCGAGTGCGCCACTGGCTGCCATATTCCCCTGCAATCATGGTCAGGATGAATCCACCAAGAAAGTAGGTATAGGGAAAACTGCCCTCGCTACCCAGCAGTGGCCAGGCAGGCAGTAATACACCAGCAGAGGCCAAGCCGGTGAATGTGCCATAGCGTAGTGCAATCAATAATGGTGCCAGCCATGGCCAATGGAAGCCATGTCCCAGAAAATAAGGGTTTTCTGGCTGGAAAAGCGCTGCCAAAGTCAGTGCCAGTGTCGGTATCAGCATTGCCTCGATCCATTGCCAATATGTGCTGCCGGGATCAACTGGCGTGGCGAATACCCACTGCAATAATTTATCGGCCTTGTTCACTGTCATTTTTCAGCCAGGGGCACGCGGATGGTCAGATCGCGCATCAGTTTCTGGGCTACTGCAGAGACCGCTTCGCGGCTGTAGCCGGCCTTGCCTCCAACGGCACTCCAGATGATCTGGTCACGTGCCAGATCCCATACCAGCAGGCTCATGCCTACAGCTGGCTCTCCATCGACCCCGACCTTGTAGCGCCATTCATCGATACTGCCTGTGATGGCGTAGTTAAATCCCTGCTCGCGTGCCCAGCGTTTGGCCTCTTCCTGAGTGGCCTGTTCGTTGCCGGCCAGCAGGCTGTCACGATTGAGGCTGGCTGGATAAATTGCCAGATTGCCGATCCCGCGCTGATGCAGCAGCGGAACCAGGATCGTTTCCGCACGCAAGCCGGCTTGTGGTGTTTCCGTATGGTTAAGTACCGGGAGCAAGGCCCAGCGTGCCGTCGGTGATAACTTTTCGCTGCTGGATTCGGAAATATCGACAACAGCGCAGGCGCTCAGCGCGGCACATAGTACGAACACACATATACGTTGCAGCAGTTGGGTCATGAGGTAGGACTCCGTATTGTAGGGATTGCAGAATGACTTCAATAAAACCATTGGTAAAAGATGCCGCCAAAGCTGTTGTTGCCCCCGCTTTTCAGTAAGGATCGGCCACCGTAAATCGCAAGATGGTCATTGCCGAACAGACTGCCGGCAATGCCCAGTTGCCATGCGGTTTCCATCTTGCTGATTGTCTGGTGGCCAAGCGTGGCGCTCCAGAAGGGCCGCCAAGCGCGGGTGTAGCCTTCCTGATAGGCAAGTCCGTGACCCACGGTCAGGCCGATCCTGCCATAGCTTTGGGGAAGCAGGTCATTGGCCCGCGGCAGTTGGTCGGCATCCGGGACAAGGTCTGCATAAGCCGGCAATATTTGGTCCAATTTCGGTTGGTAGTTGGCTCGCTGGCCATACAGCGATAGTGAGTAGCCGCCTTTGTCCCGACTGTTCCAGTTAATGCTGAGATCAAGCTGTTTGCGACCACCCAGGGATTCATTGCCTTGACCCAGTATCCAGGCGCGTGACACTCGCAGGCGGGAGTCAAGGTTTTGCCGAATGTTGTAGGTCGTGGCCAGTGATAGCTCGCGCTGCATGCCGGCCAGGGAAAGCACGGTATTGTCGTTGACCGGGGTGTTCCAGCCTGCTAGCCAGCCGAACTGCCAATTGCCGAAATCATCCTCTCCAGAGAGCGCGAGGCTGCGGTAGGCTTCCTTGCCCCAATGTTGTCCTACAGCCAGCTTTAAGCTGTTGCCGGTTTCTTTTTGCGAAGAAAGGCTAAGTACTGCATTGCGTGAATTTTGCGTGTGGCGAAAGTACTGCTGCTGCGGCGCGGCGGCGATCTCGAGATTCAAGCTGTTGGCGCCAGAAAGCACAAGTTGGTTGGAAACGGTGTGGTGCCACCCCGAAAGCTCTCCTGACTGATATTCGCTATGCAATCCGGTCTGATCGCGTGGACTGGCCAGGATCATATCCTGCATCTGGCTGTGCAGGTTGTCATTTGCAGGCGAGCCTTCCATGGCCTGCCAAGCGCGTGACTGGGCCAGCCTGTGTGCCCCCGTTTCCTCTGCAGCAACAACATGGTCGGCAGGCTGAATTGCCACGGCGCCATCCCCAAGCAGCTTTTGCTGCGTGGCGCGATCTTCCCGCAAACTGGCTGCGCGCAATGCCAGATAGGCTGGGTCTGTCAGTTTTTGTGCATAGCGACGCCAGTACCAGAAACGTGCCCTACTATCATCGTCTTGACCCATGTGCCAGGCATAAGCCAGCTCGTTGATGAGGGTGGCATCTTGCTCCGGTGTGGCTGAGCCGGGTAACACCGATGTGCCGGCGAGCACGGCCTGGAACAAGCGCTTTTCACCAGCGTCGACCGGTTCCATCGCGAGGGAAAGTCGCAATTGCCGCTGCAGGGTATCGATATCGACGGGTTTTTCTCCACGCAATTTCAACCATGCATGTCGACGAATCCGCCATGCCATATCGGCTTGGCCAGATTGTTCGACGAGATCGGCATAGTCAACCAGCCAGGCTGGATCGCTTTCATGACCTGCCAGCAGTTGCCGGGACCAGAAGAGGGCTCGCTCGGTATTGCCCAGTGCCTGCCATCCAGCAGCCACAGCTGTCGCCAACCCCACATCCTGGCCAGCGAATGACTCCCACTGCAGCAAAATATCCTGCAGTGCAGCGGCGTCGCGGCCGTCGATCAGCATCCAGATCAGGCTGGCTTTCAGTTCCGGCTGCGGAGATAGTCTGTGTGCGTGGTTGAGGTCGGCAACTGCCAGTCTGCGATTGCCTGCCAGAATGTGATATCTGGCCCGCAATGCCAGAAACCCACTGTTTTGGCTGGCTTCCTGCTGCTGATTGGCGGTCATGGCGGCCAGCAATTCCCTCGTGGCAGCGGTTTGCTGTCGCTCGAGCAGGATGCCCAATGCTACGGTCAGATAATTGACATTGCCGGTTTTTATCCACGCGGCACGGCTGACCGCCAAGCGCTCTTCGGTTTGTTCCGCCTCAAGCAGACTCAGCAGACGATCCATGTCGATACGCTGCCAATCCTCGGCCTGCTGGCGTTGACGGTAAGCCTTCAGTGCCGTATCGCGCTGATCGAGGTTCCAGGCCAGATCCCCGAGGATACGCCAGAAGTCGGCATCCTTTATCGTGGCTGTCGATTCTGCCGCCTTGAGTGCATTCAGTGCCTCTTGTTGTGCATCCCGTGCGTACAGGATCGACGCTTCGATCAGTGCCCAATTCGGACGAGGGCCATAGGTGTGGGCAAGCAGCTTGTAGTTGGCCAATGTCCCTTCGATATCGCCTATGCTCTGACGCAGATAGGCGGCCTGTTCCAGCAATTGTGGCTGAGGTTGGCTTGCGAACTGCTGTTCGAAAAAGGCAGCTCCCTCCAATGGGCGAGCCAGATGCTCGTAAATGCTCTGAATCTCACGCAGTTCTTTTGAATCCAGGGTGCGATGTGCGGCTTGTCGCCGCCAGATCAGTAGCATGTCTTCGTCGGCCAGCAGGCTTGGCGCCAGCCTCGCCATGCCCTCCCAGCCTTTTTCATCGTGGAACCTCGTGGCTAGTTCACGCCATGCTGCGAGGGCTTCCGCAGGTTGTTGGCCCCACTCTGCCGCTTGGGCCAGTCGCCGTATCCAGTCAGGCCGACTCGGCAATTGCTGCAAGGCAACGATGGCTACAGCCATGGCATCATCGAGTTTCTGATTGCTGACAAATACATCGTAGGCCAGTGTGTAGATTTCGTCGTCGAATGGCGCGGTTGGCAGTCTGGTGGCTTCGGATCGGGTCAACTGGCTTCCGGGCTGCCAGTTCGCCTGTTGCAGTCTGGGGCCAACCTGCTCAAGCAGGGTTAGCTGAAGTAAGCGCCTGACATAACGTTCTGCCGCGACATTGTCTCCTGCTGCTCTTGATAATTTGACCAGATAGAGCATGACATCGCGGTCATTTTCCCATTCAGCTTCCTGCTGCTTGGCTATGGTCAAGGCATCTTGCAGCAGTTGGCCACTTTGCAGCGTTTTGAGGCCTTCCAGGAAGTAATGCTTGCGGTGGGCAGGATCCCGGCTTGCTTTCTGGGCCTGGAAATAGGCAGTAGCAGCCTCGCGATAATGACTCGAGGCCAGTGCGTCTTTCGCCGCCCGCTCCAGCCAGTATGGGGCACGTCCGTTCGCGCTGTCTGCCAGCATTTGATACAGCGCAGGCAGATGGTCGGGCAGGTATCGCCCGGTTTTTGCCAGTAACCATTCTGGGTCGATATCGGCCAGTGTTTCCGCCGTGAGCAATGGTATCAGCGCATTGTGCAGCTCTATTTGGGTGCGAAGATAGTCCGGCGTATCGGTCTGGTTTTGATCAAGCCGACTTTCCAGGATGTCTACCAAGTGCTTCATGGCTCGAGCCCGATACCCATTTCCCGTTTGCATGAGCGGGGACAGCAGTGTTTGCGCAAGAACGGTATCGCCAGCACGCAAGGCGCGTTCAACCAGTTCGCTGCGAACCTCGACATCGTCTGGATGCTGCTTGAGCAGCCCGCGTAGGTAGTCGGTGGCGACAGGATCGTTCTTTTGTTCGAGCGCTTGAACGCGAGTGACCTCTTCGCGCGGAAACAGCCAGAGCATGCCCAGTGCAGCGCATAGTACGACAGGAACGAGCATCCAACGTGCGGCTAGCTTGGCGCGGCGACGCAGTTTAGCGCTGGCAGGTGAGTTTGATCTCGGACGCAACATTCTGTTTGAGCTCGAAATGGGTAAGTTCGCCGTCAGTGCGGCCTGAGATGATTTGATTGCCAATGGTCAGTCTGCATCCATTGGCTTGACCCAATGCAAATCGCAAGGGTTGCCAGCCTTGCAGCGAAAATTGCAAACCATCAGTAAGAATTGACCATTTATCCAGTTTGGCATTGGCATAGGCAAGGTATGGTGTTGTCGGTTTACTCTCCCTGAGTGCCAGATCTGCTTCGCCGGCACTTAGATGGATGTAGCGTACACCTTGTGAATCAAGGAATCCCGCCACATTGCGGCTGCGCTTGAGGTCTGGATAACCGGCAGAAAGCGGCAGACGCACGGTTCTCAAGGCGCCAGCATCACGAATCTGGAATTTACCGTCCGTTCCGCGCGCTAGTTGCATGCTGAAAAAGCCCTGTGCGCGCTTGATATATTCAGATGCAAACATGGGGGTGACAGGCTGGGCGAGTGCCCAGTCGTAAACACGTTTAAGTGCTGTGAGCGAAGCCGTTTTGCTGGCACTGTACATGTGGTAGTAGATATTGATCGGTTTGAGCCGACGTGGACTTTCCGTCATCTGAAACGTTTCTATCACGCGCTGATAACCATAGAACGGGCCTGTCCAGTTGTTCGTATAGACGTTTTCGTTCTGGTTTGGTGCAAAGACCTGTAATTCCTCACCTTTGTACATACCTATTGGCGCAACAGCCGTTACCGTCGGTTCACTTTTTGATATGACGGTGCTGCCAGCGTTCATGTTCAATAATCCGAGCCTGCGCGTCAGAGCAATCGCTTCTTCGGGCGGGTCGCAATCACCGGTCCAGAGGAATACTTGGGTTTTCTTGCCAGGAGGAGCTAGTTTGCTGTCAATGTAGTGTGTGCTTTTTTCGATTTCTCGGATCAAGTCAAAGTCATAACTTGTTATTTTTAAATGATAATCTGAACTGTTGTCACTAAGTGTTGCCTGTTTCCATTTGAAGGGGTGTGAAAAGGAGTGGTTGGCAATTTCCACATTGGATAAGGCAAAAATCCGCCGGGCAATTTTTTCGTGCAAGGCTGATTTTTCTGGGTAGAGCCCCTCTGAGCCAATTTCTCCTTCAATTACCGATACGGTGATCGGCATGGTTGGATATTTTTGCAGGATTTCTTTTAGCATGGCTTCTCCGGAGGGTGGACGGCCAGGAATTTCCGCTTCGCTGACAAAGCCGTCACCGTCGATATGGGAGAGCAAAATGCGCCGACCGTTTTCTGTCGTATTATCTGGCACTGGGACAGGAGCCAGTCGCAGTGCCTTGGCTAAAAAATCATAGGGATTGATTACCCAACGATTGCTATTATCTGGCAGGGTCTTGAATACATATGGGTAAAGTGCGTAACCTCCCCATGATGTAATCGCTACGGGCTGGTAGCGAATATTTTGATTGTTTTGCAGATCCAGTAACGCTCCGCTTTCTTTACTGACCAAATCCCCAAATGACTGTTTAAGTGGAGGTAATGCTGCCTCATAAATTAGATTGGCATCTTGTTTTATTACCGTAACAGCTTGTGTTTGTAGGGATTTTCCGCTCGTTTTTAGTTGTAACTTCTCTTGCCATGCTGGCGACAATTCGACACCAAAGCTGCTGAATGCGGCCCAATGTACCCCTTGGTCGATCTGCAGTTTTAGCCAGGATTGCAATCCAGTCGGCAGGTTTACACTTCCCAGTAAACTTACGATTCCAGCGTACTCTTCGTTTTCTTCTTGATGAGATAGACCTTCCGTTATATCGACTAGACGATGACCATAGCCAAGATGGTTCAGAATGGTAGCGATATGTTGCACTGCGCCTTCGATCGGTAGAGGCATGTCTCGACGGTCATACAGGATAAGCACATTGCGGGGTAATACCTCTTGGTGCCCGATACCCATTGTTTGCAGGCGTGGATCGCTCACCCACGGAATGAAACCGGCAGCTTGCAACTTACGTGCTGTGGCACGTGCCAAATCCTTATCTTTTGGCGGGGCATAATCAATTGCAATAAGTGGCAGGCGGTATTGCTCCCGAATCGGGCGCAATTGGTTGTCAAGCCAGTGCCGATCTTCTTCGGATACGGGCTGGTAGCGCTTTTGTTCTGGATTCCAGCCCTGGAAGTAGGATTCAAATGCCACGGCGTCGAGCCAGGCATGAGTCTGCGGCAGAGTTTCGAATCCGCGATTGGCAATCAGGCGCACTTGCGGATACTTTTTCTTGATGGCTGCGATGGTGCGGATCAATCCATCGATCTGGCGCTGGCGAGCCTGCTCATCCTTGGCGATGATTTGCCAGGAATCGAGCGTGTCAAGGAAGAATCCCCTGTAACCATTCTCCCATAATGGCTTTACCATCTGCTCAACCACAAAATCCGGCCAACCTGGCGCAGATTGATCAATGACCACGCTATTCCAGGCGGTGTTACGCCCCTGTTTCCATGCTGTGGGAATGCTTTGAGCATAGGGGCGGTCCGGAGTGACTTCGCCGAGGCTCAGGTAAGCAAACCAGACGGTTTGGGTGTCTTTGGGTGGTTTGGGTAAGTGGCCAGGTTCAACAACAGCCCACTCGAACAGTTTCAATTGCGCTGTCGGCGGGGTTGCTCCGTAATGGAAGGCCACACTAGGTGCCGCGTGAACATTGGCTGCCAACAGTAGCAAACCATAAACGAATAAGATGAGGCTTCGTGGGAGTGCATGCTGCAGTGTAAGCACGTATTTTTTCATTCGCATGCTTTATTCTTTCTATTTTTGAATGTTTTTTGTAATTTTTAAGCGATTTCCACTGGGTTGTATATTAGTAAGTAATTATTTATTAATGGCCAGAAAAATCAAATGGATATGTCAATTAAATGTTAATGAATCCTAACATGTATCCGTAAACTTCGGAATTGTGAAAGAATGCCAGTAGGGTTTTTTGTGTGATTTCCCCGGCTTTATTGGTCAATGGTATTGACTTTTTATTTTTTGGTGGATTATCGGCCTGGTAATCGCTAGAATTTCCGTGATACCGAGGAGCGCTGCAGGGCAGTTTCATGCCTGAGGCTCGGAAGCAACAACGGCGCTCACCTGACTAATAACCCCGTGCCGGGCACGGTGGATCAGGTGAGTTGAACCGATCCCCTCCCGGCCCTTCGTTCAAGGAGAGTTCAATGAACGCTGTGGTCGAATCCAAATTCACCGATTTCCATGTTGCCGATCTTGCTCTGGCCGATTGGGGCCGCAAGGAAATCCGCATTGCCGAAACCGAAATGCCGGGCCTGATGGCCATTCGCGAAGAGTTCGCGAAAAGCCAGCCTCTCAAGGGTGCGCGCATCATGGGCTCGCTGCACATGACGATCCAGACCGCCGTACTGATCGAAACCCTGGTCGCGCTGGGGGCCGACGTGCGCTGGGTGTCGTGCAACATTTTCTCGACACAAGACCATGCAGCAGCTGCAATCGCGGCCGAGCGCATCCCGGTCTTTGCCTACAAGGGCGAATCGCTCGAAGAATATTGGGATTACACGCACCGTGCGTTTGAATGGGCGGGTGAGCATGCCAACATGATTCTGGATGATGGCGGCGACGCAACGCTGCTCTTGCATCTGGGTGCGCGCGCCGAGCAGGACCTGTCTGTGGTCGCCAATCCGACCTGCGAAGAGGAAACCGTGCTGTTCGCTGCGATCAAGGCGCAAATTGCCAAGGATCCGACCTGGTATTCGGTGCGTCTGGCTGCGATCAAGGGCGTGACCGAAGAAACCACCACCGGCGTGCATCGCCTGTATCAGATGTTCGAACAAGGCAAGCTCGCTTTCCCGGCGATCAACGTCAACGACTCGGTGACCAAGTCCAAGTTCGACAACCTCTACGGCTGCCGCGAATCGCTGGTGGATGGCATCAAGCGCGCCACCGACGTGATGATTGCCGGCAAGATCGCTGTGGTGCTGGGTTATGGCGATGTGGGCAAGGGCTGTGCGCAATCACTGCGCGGGCTGGGCGCCACCGTCTGGGTGACCGAAATTGATCCGATCTGCGCGCTGCAGGCTGCCATGGAAGGCTACCGCGTCGTGACCATGAACGATGTCTGCGACAAGGCCGACATCTTCGTCACTACCACTGGCAACGTTGGCGTGATCACACACGATCATCTGGTGAAGATGCGCAACAATGCCATCGTCTGCAATATCGGCCACTTCGACAGCGAAATCGAAATTGCCAGCCTGCGCCAGTACCAGTGGGAAAATATCAAGCCGCAGGTCGATCATGTGATCTTCCCCTCTGGCCGTCGCATCATCATTCTGGCCGAGGGGCGACTCGTGAACCTCGGTTGCGCCACCGGCCACCCGAGCTTTGTGATGTCCAATTCGTTCACGAATCAGGTACTCGCGCAGATCGAACTTTTCACCAAGACCGCTGAATACCCGATCGGCGTATATGTGCTGCCGAAGAAGCTCGACGAAATGGTCGCGCGTTTGCACCTGAAAAAGATCGGTGCTGAACTGACGGAGCTTTCTGATGTGCAAGCCGCTTATATCGGTGTGCCGAAGGAAGGTCCGTACAAGCCGGCGCACTACCGTTATTAAAAGGCGAGTGAACCCGTGAATCAGTGAACGTGTGAACAAGGGTTCGCGCGTTCACATGTTCACACGTTCACATGTTCACTTTTTCCCGAGTTCATGAACATGTCAGATAAAAAACCCATCAGTTTTGAATTTTTCCCGGCCAAGACCGAGGAGGGGGCGGCCAAGTTGCGCGCAACCCGCCAGCAACTGGCGCAGTTCAGACCAGAGTATTTCTCGGTGACTTACGGTGCGGGCGGTACCACGCAGGATGGCACACTGAATACCGTGCTGGAGATTCATCGCGAAGGCATTGCTGCCGTGCCGCACCTGACCTGCGTCTCTTCGTCGCGCCAGAAGATCAAGGATCTGGTCGATCTCTACAAGGCGGAAGGCATTCGCCAGATTGTCGCGCTACGCGGGGATATCCCCTCCGGCGTGGGCGATCTGGGCGAATTTCGTTATGCGAGCGAGTTGGTCGAATTCCTGCGTGCCGAATATGGCGACTGGTTTGCGATCAAGGTCGGTGCCTATCCGGAGTTCCATCCGCAGGCCATGTCTGCCGAGGCCGATCTCAACAATTTTGTTACCAAGGTCAAGGCCGGTGCCGATACTGCGATCACGCAGTATTTCTTCAACGCCGATGCCTATTTCCGTTTTGTGGATGAAGTAACGGCGCGTGGTGTGGCGATCCCGATCTACCCGGGCATCATGCCAATCCAGAATTTCAGCCAGCTCGCACGGTTCTCGGATATGTGCGGCGCCGAGATTCCGCGTTGGCTGCGCTTGCGTCTGCAGGCGTATGGCGACGATACGGCCTCGATCAAGGCATTCGGGCTGGATGTGATGACGGATCTGTCGGATCGCCTGCTGGCGGGTGGCGCGCCCGGTCTGCATTTTTATACGCTCAATGCTGCCGGTGCTGTTTCGACGATCTGTCAGCGGCTTGGTTATTGATTAACCCGGCAAGCCAATTGCAACGGGGCCCGCGCTGCCCCGTTGTGCTTTTGATATCTGATCAGAGGCTGGTTTTGCTGGGCGCCAGCGGTGGCGAAGAAGGCTGGATGGCTGCCGGCACTACGCGCGCAGTCTTGCCGTCATCGATCACATCTACGGCCTGACCTTGGTAGAGCGCGATGTCGGCATCTTCGACAATGACCAGACGCTCACCATTTTGCATGCGTACGGTGATTTCCAGCGCATCCTTGCGCACCACGCCACGCTCGATCTTGTCGCCGAGAATACCGCCGAGCAGAGCGCCGGCGATACCGGCGATCAGGCTGCCACTACCCTTGCCGATACCGCTGCCGGCAGCAATTCCGCCAATCGCTGCGCCGCTGACCGCACCAATGCCCATGGCATCTTCCATCTTGACCGGACGGATCTGTTCGATGACCCCCGCCCGCACCTTGGCCGGGCGGCGCATTTCACTTTTGCTATAGACATTGGCCGAATCCGGCGTGACACAACCAGTGACCAGAACTGTGGTTGCAATGAGGGCAGCTATTGCAGATTTGAATTCAATCATGAGGATTTCTCCCGTTTGTACTGATATTTAGTATAAAAATAGCGGAACAAGGTTCCATGGTCAGTGGGGCATTTCACTGGCTGGTGTTGCGGCGGCATCACGTGCAGGAATCAGGCAATCAAGCGGATTCTGCCAGATGCGCTGCAAAACCTTGCCTGTCAAAGGCCTGAGCTCGCTCAGGCGCCGCTTGCGGGACCGCAATGCTACCCACAATGCCAGGAAAAAGCTGACATATAGATTGACCAGCCCGATGAGGGCTACACCACCGAACGCCGCCAGCAGGTCTTGCCAGGAAAGTGCGAAATCAAGCGCACCCACGGCATAGACCATATTGGCTGCCGAAAAGGTGATATGGCGAATATCGATTGGCAGGCCAAGCAGAAAGCCCAGTGTACCCAAGCTGCCCAGCATGATGCCGAAATAGAAATTGCCAGCCAATGCGCCAAGATTATGCTCGATATAGTCCGCCAGCCGGCGGCATCCTTCCAGGCCGGCCAGTCGTTGCAGCCAGGGCAGTGCCGCCAGACGCTGTGGAATGCGTTGATAGAGTGCCTTGTTGTCGTAGTAGCCGGAAATCAGGCCTGCCAGGAACAGGCAAACGCCGGCAATGGCCGCGTGGAACAGGCCAAAGCCGGACCAGGGGCGCAGTTCATGCAGCAGATGGTGTGCCTTGTCGGTATTGATCACGGGCTCGCCGCCGAGCAGGCTGAACAGCCAGAAAACAAGCAGTGCCACCGGCATGGCCAGCAAGACATTGCCGACGATGGCGATGTACTGCGTGCGGAATACCTTGATGATCAGCTCGGCCAGTTCATCGTAATTGGCATTTCTTTGCCCCGGTGGCGGCAATGCGGCGGCGATGTGTGCTGCGGTCATGGCCGGCTGCTTGGTTGCAATCGTCATGTGCAGCAGGTGAATGAGGATGAAGCCGGCAGCGTAGTTGAGGCTGAAGGCGGCCGCTGTCATCAGTGGCGGCAGGTGCATCTGGGATAACAGCAGTTTGCACAAAGCCATGACCGCCACGATGACGCCGGCTCCTGCGGCGGAGCGGAACATGCCTTTCCATTCACTGCGTGTCTCGGCGATGTAGTGTTCGCCAGTCAGGCTGGCATGCTCGGTGACCTGCATGGCGAGCAGTTCGGTGTTTTCGCGCATGACATCGCGCAGGTTGTATTTGCGGTTTTCGGCGCGCACCAATGTCAGAAACAGGGTCAGACGTGCCTCGTTACGCGCTTCCGAGGCTGCGGGATCAACCAGCAGCAACAATAGGCGCATGCGTTCGATATGCTGCTCGAGTCGCAACAGATGGTAGGTCAGGCTGATTGAAATGCCGTGCCGTCGCGTGTTGCGGCGTACCTTGCCGATGATTTCCTCGCATTGATCAAGCAGTACGCTGATATGCCGGCTGTCTTCGCCGGTTCTTTGTTTTGCGGTCAGCGCGGTGCGGTAATGCTCGATGAATCGGAGTGTTTCTATCTGCTGATGCACGAAGGGCGATTCGAAATCTTCAATGGCCGGGTAGTTCTGCGCCATTTCCGGTTCCAGCCCAATCGCGGCAATGCGGCAAGTCAGGATCTGGATGGCCTCCAGCACCTGTAGCGTTGAGGTTTCCTGAATGGCAAAGCTGTCGGCCTCTTCCATGTGCAGCGCATGCCACAGCGCCTGCCAAGTCTCGCGCGGGATGGCCGCCAACCATACATGGTCGGTTCTGGCATGAAACAGGGTGCCGAAAATGTCTTTCAGGCTGTCTGGCTGGTGCGCAGGCGGCAGGAATCGATAGCCGATCCGCCGTTTGATGGTGGCGAAAAAGCCTTCATTGGCCAGGATGCCGGTATCGGAGTAGAGCCGCACCTGGGTACAGTTGGCCAGCGTTGTATTCAGTAGCGTACGCAAGGCCGCACGGTATTCCGGCTGGGTTTCCAGCAGCCGGCTTAACTGGGTCAGTTTGTCGATCACCGCTGGATGATCGTTTGGTCGTGCAGGGCGAATCTGGTCGATCAGGGCTGTGAGCTGAATCAGGCTGGTGCCAGCCTGACAATGAATCATTGTCTGCAGTATGGATTCCATGTGTTGTCTTGTTTCTGTCTGAGGGGATTCCTGCCAATAATCTGGGTGCTTTATGAAATCTTTCTACATTCCGGGTAGTGGCACTTGATAATTTTTCTATCTGTGGAATAGTGCGTAGTGACATGCAGTGCTGCGAAATGTTGTCTTGAGCGGTAAGGAGTGCTCGCGCTCAGGGCAGAAAAATTATTCCTGCGTATGGTTCCGAGATGCCATGAAATTTCAAACCCGGCAAATTGCCTTGAAGATCGTCTTGACCTACGGCCTGCTTGCTGCAGCGTGGATACTGCTTTCCGACAAGATCGTGCTGTTTTGGTTCGATGATCCGCAGACCATTGCACAGGTCAGTACCCTGAAGGGCTGGTTCTTTGTGGCGGTTACCGCATCGCTGCTGTATTTCCAGTTGCGCAGTTATCTTGGCCAGCTGGAACTGCAACGCAGCCGGCTGCAGGAAAGCGAAGAGCGTTTTCGCAGTATCTTCGAATCCGTCAAGGATGCCATTTTTGTTCAGTGTGCCAAGACGGGCGCCATTCTGGATGTCAATCAGCGTGCCTGCGAATTCTTCGGTTATGACAAGGCCGCCTTGTTCAAACTGGATTTCACCCGGCTCTGCCTGGATTATCCGCCTTATACCCTGGTCGATTTGCAGCAATGGTGGGCCAAGTCCGCCGAAGCGCCGCAGGTGTTTGATTGGCAGACACGTCACCGGGATGGCCATTTGTTGTGGACCAACGTGACGCTTAACCGGGCCAGACTGGGTGAGCGCGAGGTGATTCTTGCGGTAGTGCGGGATATCCAGGAGCGCAAGCGTACCGAGAGCATGCTGGCACGCAAAAACGCCATCTACGCCGTGCTCAGTGGCACCAACAAAGCTATTGTGACTTGCCAATCGCGCCAGGAATTGTTTGATTCCGTCTGCAAAGTAGCACTGGAAATGGCAGGTTTCAGCTGGGCCTGGATCTTCGATGCCGGCCAGGATCTCTCGGCTCGACCGGCCATGATTGCCAATGCAGGCGCGCCCAACACCGATACCGGCTGGTTCCGCGAGCGCTATGACAATCTGCCTGATGGGGCCATAGACGCTTTGCCAAGCGTGCGCGCACTGCGTGAAGAGCGGCCCTTGGTAATCAATGACATGCGCAGCTGGAGCTGGTCTACCCCTGCCGTAGTGCTGGAAGACATGGGTGTTCGCGCCATGATGAGCATGCCGATTGCAGGTGGCGGATTTCGTGGTGCATTCGCCTTGTCGGCAACAGAACAGGATTACTTCGATGAGGAAGTCTGCACCCTGCTGCTGGAGGTGGCCGGCGATATTTCCTTTGCACTGCAAAAGCTGCATGAGTCAGAAGAACGTGCGCGTGCCGAGGCGCAGGTTCAGCTGCATGCACGCGTATTCGAGGAAAGCCGCGATGGCATGATGATCACCGATGCGGACAACCACATCATCATGGTCAACCATGCTTTTTCTGAGCTGACCGGGTACACGCTGGAGGATGTACACGGCAAAAATCCGAAGCTGTTGCAATCCGGCCGGCATGGCCGGGATTTCTACCTGCAGATGTGGGCGGCACTGGAAAGCGCTGGCAGCTGGCAAGGCGAAATCTGGAATCGGCACAAGAATGGTGAATCTTGCCCGGAATGGTTGGCCATCAGCGCGGTGCGCAACGCGGATGGCCAGATTGGTAATTACTTCAGCGTATATGCCGATCTGTCCGAGCGCCGCGCACAGGAAGAGTTGCAGTGGCTTAAGCGTTATGATCCGCTGACCGGCCTGCCCAATCGCCTGTTGCTGGAAGATCGGGTGGGGGAGGCGATCGTGCATGCACGCCAGCATGAACATGCTGTGGCGGTGTTGTGCGCAAATCTTGATCGTTTCCGCTACGTGAACGAATCGCTGGGTCATGCCGTCGGCGACCGGGTGCTGCGCATCATGGCCGAACGCTTCTCGACGGTGCTGGGAGAGGCGGCCACAGTGTCGCGCTTGTCCGGTGATGTGTATGTGATCCTGCTGCCGGAAATCCAGGGTGAAGGCGAGGCCGTGGCCGTGGCGGACCAATTGCTGGCTGCCGCCGCGCAGATCATGGATGTTGATGGCACCGAGATCAGCCTGACCGCGAGCCTGGGCATCGCACTTTATCCGGAGGATGGTGACAGCTTCGAGGCCCTGCTCAAGCATTCCGATTCGGCCCTGATTCATGCCAGGGAAGAGGGCAGCAACAGTTATCGTTTCTATACCAATGATCTGAATTCGCGCGCGCGGCGCCTGCTGGGCCTGTCGAGCGAGTTGCATCAGGCGCTGGAAAACGACTGGTTCGTGCTGCACTACCAGCCGCAAGTCTGTGCGAAGAAAGGCAGCATCGTCGGGGTTGAGGCGCTGGTTCGGCTTAACCACCCGGTGCGAGGCTTGATTCCGCCGGGCGATTTCATCTCGGTTGCGGAGGAAACCGGCCTGATTGTGCCGATTGGCGCCTGGGTGATGCGCGAAGCCTGCCTGCAGCTGCGCAACTGGCAGGAGGCTGGCCATGCCAACCTGATCATGGCAGTCAATCTTTCGCCCAAGCAATTGCGTGATGCCGCGCTGCAATCAACGATTCTCAGCGCGATCAGCCAGGCCGGCCTGGATCCGCGTCTGCTGGAGCTTGAATTTACCGAGAGTGCGATCATGCACAACCTCGATTCGACACTGGCCTTGATGCACGATCTCAACAGGCTGGGGGTGCGCCTGTCGATCGATGATTTCGGTACGGGTTATTCCAGTCTGAATTACCTGAAACAGTTTCCGATTGACCGGATCAAGATCGACCAATCATTCGTGCGCAACATCGTGCGGGATGCCAACGATGCCACGATTGTCCGCGCCATTATCGGCTTGTCGCGCGCGATGGGGCTCTCGACCATTGCAGAGGGCGTGGAAACCTCGGAACAGGCCAATATCCTGCGTGCCTTGCAGTGTGATGAGCTGCAAGGCTACTTCTTTGCCCGTCCGGCACCGGCACCGGAAACCGGGAAGCTGCTGCGGCAAGGGTTTTCTTCCGTATTGCTGTGATCAGGGCGTGGTGGCGATCTCAAGCCGGGTTAGCCAATGCATGGCCTGATCGCGGTCGTGGCCGCACATTTCCAGCGAAGGCTGCAGCCCTGCGCAAACCGCAGGGCGTTCGGGTTGCCCGAACAGCTTGCAGCGCAAGGATTCGTCCAGCTGGATACACGCAACGCCGGCCGGCTTGCCTTGCGGCATCCCCGGAATGGGGCTGCTGATGGAAGGTGCAATGCAGCAGGCAGCACAGCCGGCGCGGCAGGAAAACGAGGGTGGATTCATCCCGGCATTGAAACGGATTGCCGCTTGCCAGGCAAGTCCTCGTATCAACCCGCCCCCACAGGATCACTCAGTTGATGGTCTTGGTCTTGAGTACTTCCATGGCCGTATCCAGCATATTGCTGGCGGCGGGCCATTCTCCTTTCGCAACCAACTCATCGATATAGCGCGGGACATTAGCGGCCAAACGATCAACCGCTTCGGCTGGTGCTATACCCAGTTGGCTGGCATATTCGTCCAGAAATGCCTTGCCGAAAGTGTTTTCGATATCTTCCTGTGATCCGGAGCCTGCGCTGGCTTGCCAAGGCTGGATGTTGGCATCGCGTTCGTGTTTGAGGAAGATGTCGACCAGGCCGGCCAGCCCTTCCTGTTTCTCGATAATGGTGATCAGGGGCGCGATGAATTCGCTGCGCGGATCATCTTTGCCGCGGTTTTCAAGCAAGGTATCGGTCAATCTGTCAAAGAGTCCCATCATGCACCTCCTTTGTGAAATGCTGTTTCAATTTCACTATAGTGGCGCGTTTCCGAATCAACCAGTCCGGCTTGTCCAATCCAACAATTGCCGGGGATGAACGGACTGGATCGCGGCGAAGAGCGGGCAGGAATCCGTTAAAATCCATGATCAAATATTTTGTTCTGTCTGGTCATGATCAAGAAAATCCCGGTTTCCCGGCTCAAGCCCGGCATGTATCTGCATGATCTGAATGTGGACTGGATGAGCCATCCCTTCGTTCGCAGCCAGTTTCTGATCAGCTCCGAGGCCGAGATCGCCAAAATTGTGAGCCTGGGTGTGCATGAGCTGTATATCGACACCGATCTCGGTGCCGATGTCGGCAGCGATGCGCCGACCGAAGCTGAAGTCCAGGCGGAAATCGATTCCGAGATCAATCGGCTGGCACAAGCGTCGACGCCGGAGCGCTTCTCGCTCATGGACGAAATCGGCCGCGCGAAAAAGATTCATCAGCATGCCCATCGCGTGGTGCGCACTGTGATGAACGATGTGCGTCTGGGCAAGGCCGTGCCGATCGACCAGGTGGAAGAGGTGGTCGAGACCATTACCGAATCCATTCTGCGCAACAGCGGTGCGCTGATCGGGCTTTCCGGCATCAAGGACAAGGACGAGTACACGTTTCTGCATTCGGTCAGTGTCTGCGCGCTGATGGTGACCTTTGCGCGCAGCCTGGGGCTGGATGCTGATACCGTGCGCCTGGCCGGGATCGGTGGCTTGCTACACGATACCGGCAAGATCAAGGTGCCCAACGCCATTTTGAACAAACCGGGCCGGCTGACTGACGAAGAATTCGCGATCATGAAATCGCACCCGGAGGAAGGGTGGAAGATAATTCGTGAAATACCGGGTATCCATGACATCCCGCTGGCGATTACCTTGAGCCACCACGAGCGTATGGATGGCAGCGGTTATCCGCACAAGATGCCGGGCGAGAAAATTCCGCAGCTGGTACGCATGGCTGCTATTGTCGATGTCTATGATGCGATTACTTCCGATCGCTGTTACCACAAGGGCATGCCGGCGCCGGAAGGGCTGCGCAAGCTGTGGGAGTGGAGCAAGTTCCACTTCGATCCCAAGCTGGTGCAGTTGTTCATGCGCACCGTGGGCATCTATCCGGTGGGATCGCTGGTGCGGCTGGAATCCGGCCGGCTGGCCATCGTGATCGATCAGAACGAAGGCAATCTGCTGCAGCCCTGCGTGAAGGTCATTTTCAGTACGCGATCCAATACCTATATCACACCGCAGATGGTCGATCTGGCTCGCCCCATGGGCGCGGGCGGTGCCGATCGCATCGTCGGACATGAAGATCCGGCCAAATGGCAGATCGATATTGCGCGCCATCTGGGCATGTAGCGGCAGCGCCAATGCTGTCCATCTGTGCCCATCCAGATTGACATGATGCTGCCTTTCATCGGTTGATCGCGGCTGATGACATCCGTTTTCCCAAAAATGCCGCCTACGGTGAAAGAACAGTGATGCTTAAACCCTGATTATCCATCAGGCGGCTCTTCGAGCCTGCACGAGCGCTAGCGGACGGTTTGCGATCCCTTTTGCCCCTTGTTCGGCGTCCATGGGATAACCATGGACTTCTCTCAAGTGACAAAATTGCTTCACAATCCGTCTCGCCATCATCTCGCGCCCTAACGGATAATCAGGGTTGAACAAAAGTGTGCACTGTCTTCTCCATTTTTCCAGGAGGTCGATATGTCACGCAAAATGCTTGTCAGAATGATCGCTACCACTGTCATTGCAGGGGCGAGTTCGTTTGCAGTTGCCGGTATCGAGGCCTATGTGCAAGGTGCCACTGCCGAGCCGGTTTGGAAAAACAGCTTTGGCGAATGCTGGCGCACGGGTACCTGGACGCCGGAGGCTGCAACAGTTGAAGGGTGCGATGGCTATGTCAAGCCGGTACCGCCCGCACCGGTAGCTGCGCCGCCCGTGCCGGCACCCGAGCCACCCAAGCCCATGCCGCCGGCACCCCCTCCGCCACCCAAGGTCTATACGCTGAAGGCGGATGTGCTGTTCGACTTTGACAGGTACGTGTTGAAGCCGGAAGGCAAGAAGGCGCTCGATGATCTGTACGACGAGGCCAAGGCGATGGATCCGCAGAACGGGTTCGTCAGTGTTACCGGCCACGCCGACCGGATTGGTTCGGAAAAGTACAATCAGCGATTGTCCGAGCAGCGGGCCCAAACCGTGGCTGATTACCTGATGGCCAAGGGCAAGCAGTCCGAGAAGATCAAGGTTGTTGGCATGGGTGAATCACAACCGGTCACGGCTGGCAGTTGTGACAAGGTTCGCCCGTTTGGCAAGCTGGTCGAATGCCTGGCACCGGATCGTCGTGTCGAGATCGAAGTGCAGGGACAGAAGTAAGCGTTATTTACGCCCTATCCCCGCGGGTATGTATTACCGGCGGGGATTTTATTTTGTCCGTATTGCTTGTCCGGTTTGCGCCGGATTTGCCGGTCCGGATGGGGTGCAACGCTGCAATTGGTATTCTGCCAAGGCGGTATAAATGGGTTTGCCAAACAGGCGTGCCACCAACGAGGACAGCATGGAAACGGCCATCAGGCTGATGACCATTTCGTGCCCGTCTATCATCTCCATCACAATGATGAACGATGTCAGAGGGGTCTGGGTGACTGCTGCCAGAAAGCCGGCCATGCACAATGCGTGGATCGCCAGGGGGCTGGCATCTGGCAAGAAATGATGCAAGTCTGCACCGATACCCGCGCCGACGGCCAGGCTTGGCGCAAATATGCCGCCAGGAATGCCGCTCAGGAACGAGAATACCGTGGCAGCAAACTTGACTGGGGCATAGTACCAAGCCATGTCCGAACTCCCTTCCAGTGCACCTTGCGTGATGAAATAGCCAGAACCGTGCGCAGTGCCTTGGCTGGCATATCCAAGCATGGCCACCATCAGTCCGCAAAAACCTGCCCAGAGATACGGGTGTGCCTTGCGCCAGTTACCCATTCTGCCCTGGCCAGGACGTGCACCGCGAACCAGTAGCTGACTGAAAAGCCCACCGGCAATGCCGCAGACAAGCGCTGCGAGCAAGACGGGCCAAATGATGCGGTAGTCGACACTGGAGACGGTCAGTCTCCCGAAGTAGATGTAATTGCCTTGCAGTGAAATCGAAATCAAACCTGCCAGGACAATGGCCGAGATCAGCACGCCGTTGGTTTTTTCTTCGAAACGCTTGCCCAGCTCCTCGATGGCAAACACGATGCCGGCCAAGGGGGTGTTGAATGCGGCAGCGATGCCTGCAGCACCACCGGCCAGCATCAGGTGTTTGGTATTGCGTTGTGAGTGTTTGGGCAGGAAGTGGCGAAAGGCATGCATGGTGCATGCACCTACCTGAACCGATGGGCCTTCCCGCCCCATGGAAAATCCGGCTGCCAGGCCGGCCACCCCCAGAACAACCTTGCCCAGGGCAATTTTCATCGAGATGAAAAAACCGATTTTTTCATTGGGTACCTCATCGCGCAGGGCTGCGATGACCTGGGGGATGCCACTGCCTTCACTGCCGGCAAAATAATTGCGCGTCAGCCAGGCAATCAGCATTCCGGCAACCGGGCAGATCAGCAAGGGGAACCAGTTATGTGCTTGTGAGGTATCGGTAAAGAATGCGATCGCATGCTCGGTCAGGATCGAAAACAGCACCACCAGCAAACCCGCTGCGGCGGCCGCCAGCCAGATGATTGCACGCTCTTTCCATGCGGTGCGGTCAGTCAGCCGGTGACGATAAATGGAACGGTAGAAGTGGCGCATTGCTTTCTCGGGTTTTCGACATCAGATGTCGGCCAAGGGTGTATCGCTGGCATTGGCTTCCAGTGCTTGCATCTGTTCAAGCAGGATCTGCAAATTCTGATTCAGGTCACACAGGGTACGGTAGGGCAATTTGCCCAAAGCATCTGGCAGCAAGCCTCGCACCGGGCCAGGTGCCAACTGCAGCTGGGCATTGCCGTGCTCGGTGATAAAAAGCCCCGTAATGCGGTTGTCGCTGCTTTGGCGGGCCTTGCAGACAAGATTCAGATCGACCAGCTTGGCGATGATATTGCTGGCGGTAGATTGGTGAACTGACATCGCGCGTGCCAGCGCAGTCACGTTGATGCCGGGTTGCTCGGCAATGACGGAAATGGCCCATAACAGGGAGCCGCTGATGCCTAGCTTGTCTTCTATCGCCTGAAAGTGTTTGCGTACCGATTTGAAAATCACGCGGAACTGGCGCAATACCTCCATATCAAGTGGTTTGTCGGCAGCAGACCTGTTTGCAGCAGTTTTCATGATGGGCTCGGTACGCAAGATGGCGGCAGGAAATTGTAATGGTGATGTGAGGCAGTGCCGCGTAACCATGTTTATGCTGGCAGGGTGGCGATGTGCAAGGTCTGCGTGGGGAAGGCGAATTCGATGCCTTCACTGTGCATCCGTTCGATCAATGCAAGATTGATGTTTTGCTGGATATCCATGTAACGGGTCATGTCAGGGTCGAGCACATAGAAAACCACCTCGAAATCCAGACTGCTGGTGCCGATGGTCTTGAAGTGGCAGCGATCGAAGCGAACATCCGGTTGCGATTCAATGACCTCTCGGATGATCTGGTTGGTGCGCCGCAGTTTTTCCGGGGATGTACCAAAAACCACGCCGATCTGGAAGGTCGCGCGGCGTTCGGCCATGCGCTTGAAGTTGCGGATGCGGCTTTTGAGCAGGTCGGCATTGGAAAAGATCAGTTCTTCGCCGGACAGGCTCTGGATTCGCGTGGTTTTCAGCCCGACATGCTTGACCGTGCCCATCAGGTTGTCGATGACAACGAAATCACCAGCAACAAAAGGCTTGTCCAGCGCAATGGAAAGCGAGGCGAACAAGTCGCCCAGGATGTTCTGCACGGCCAGTGCGACGGCAATGCCGCCGATCCCGAGGCTGGCGACCAGCGTGGTGATGTTGAAGCCAAGGTTATCCAGGACCATCAGCACCAGGATGATCCAGAGAATCAGCTCGGCCAGAAAGGTGATGATGCCGTAATTGATCGCGGCGGCACCATTTTCTGTCTCACGCGAGAGCCTGATCTGGATCTGGTGCCAGCCGCGAATTGCGCGGTGTCCCCACATGCCCACCTGTGACAGCAGTACCAGGGTAAAACCGTTGTCGACGATGTTCTCGATGCCGGCGGAGAGTTCAAGGTTATTCAGCCCTACCAGCAGCGCGAGCGCCAGCAGCATCAGGGTGTGGGTGGCGGCCACGATTTCCGCGAGCAGGTCATCCCAGTGCGTCGTGCTGCGTTGCGACCATTGAAACAGCTTGCGGATCAGCAATGCCCGCACGGTATACAGGATGGTGAAGGCCAATATGGCCATGCCGGTAGCGAGCAGAAGCTCTTCGGGTGTGTTCTTGTCGAGGAAGCGCTGGAAAATATTGAAACTCATGCCTGGGTTTCCTTTTTGATCGTGCGGATCAAGCGGTCTATTCGCTGGATAAGTCCCGCCATTTCGCTTTGTGTATTCAGGTAATAACTGGCAGCCGAGTCCTGCTTGCGCCCGACCCGGATCGTCAGCCATTGCGGCAGTGCCTGGCGAAACACGCTCTCATCGGTTTCATCATCGCCGATGAAGAGTGCATGCGGGGCGGCTTCTGTACGTTGCAGTGCCAGCAATGCATCAAATTTGTCTGCTGCATTGCGCGGCAGCAGGTTGATCACACATTTTCCGCCGATGCGCCGCGCAGCAGGTACGAGCTGCTGGATTTTCTGCTCAAGTGATTGCCGGGCCGCTTCGCGATCAGTTGCCATGCGGTAATGCAGGCTCAGCGAGTGTCCCTTGTTTTCCAGATGGATGCCGGCCGGCAAGCCCTGCCAGGTTGCGCGTAATTGACTTTCCCATTCTGCGATTTCCGGCAGGGTGCCCGGAGGGCTGGATGTCCCGGGCAAGCCTTCGGCACCATGGTTGCCGACGATGTACTTGGGCTGAAACCCAAGACGTGCCCGGACATCCTTGATTGAACGTCCGGTGATGATGGCAACCGTGGCGATCTCGCACAGCTTGCTCATGGCCTGGTTGATACTGGTCGGCGCGCTGGCCGTTTCGGGTTGCAGGACGATCGGTGCCAGCGTGCCGTCGAAATCGAAAGCCAACAGCGTGTCGTGAGCGATGAAGCTGCGCAGGGCCAATTCACCGTGTGGGGAAAAAATATAGCGCATCAGTTTTTCTCCGTATGCAATAACAATCTGGCTTCGATGCGCTCGCGCCGGCGGATGCGTGCGGCATCCATCAGCATGATGCCTGCCCAGCGATAGACATTGCGCTCACGCACTGTGGCGCGCAGGCTGCGCATGCGCTCACGCTGTTCAGCCTGGGGCATGGTGATGGCCCGATACAGGGCGTCGGCGGTTTCCTCGACATGATACGGGTTGACGATCAGCGCTTCGGGCAGTTCCCCGGCGGCACCGGCAAACTGGCTCAGGATCAGTACGCCCTGCAGATCGTTGCGGCTGGCGATGAATTCCTTGCTGACCAGATTCATGCCATCGTGCAGGCTGGTGACGACACAGACATCCGCGCCACGATAATAGCGAGTCAGGATCTCGCTACCTTGATGTTCGGCCAGCAGGATGAACGGGGTGTAATCGGCGTTGCCAAAATGCTGGTTGATTTCTTCCACGCGGCGGGTCAAGCGTTCCTGGAAATAGCGATATTCATCGAGCGAGCTCCGCGAAGGGGCTGCCACCTGGACCAGCGTGAACTTGCCGATCATTTCCGGATGTTTCTCCAGCAGGCGCTCCACCGCATTGGCGCGCTCCAGAATACCCTTGGTGTAATCGAAACGGTCCACGCCCACCGCAATCAGCCGATCTTGCGGCAGGCCGAAGCGATCGCGCAATTCCTGGCGGCAATCGGCAATGGTGGGCCAGCTCAGTGTTTCCTGTTCGTCCGGCCAATGGATCGAGATCGGGTAGCTCTTGACCAATGTTTCCTGGCCGTCGAGCGTGATGACAGAATGTTCGTGCTCGATGCGAGTTTCCAGGTAACGGTCAACGGTTTCAATGAAGTTCTTGCAGTGAAAACGGGTATGAAAACCCAGAATGCTGCTGCCGAGCATGCCGCGCAATAATTCGCTGCGCCACGGACAGATACCGAATGATTCAGGATTGGGCCACGGAATATGCCAGAAGGTGATGATGGTGGCGCGCGGCAGGCGCTCGCGGATCATCTGCGGCAACAGGGCAAAGTGGTAATCCTGCACCAGAATCACCGGGTCTTCGGTGCGGGCCGAAGCGATGACCTTATCGGCAAAACGCTGGTTGACCGCCTTGTAGTGTTCCCAGTCCGAGACGCGAAATACCGGTCGAACATGCGCGATGTGACATAGCGGCCATAATCCTTCATTGGCAAAGCCATAGTAGTAGCCTTCCTCTTCTTCCTTGCTCAGCCAGACACGCTTGAGCGAGTAGGATGGGTTGTCCGGCGGCACTGCCACCACATCATTCTGGTCGACGACCAGGCGGTCGGCCGAGCCGCTGCCGTGTGCAATCCAGGTGCCGGAGCAGGCGCGCATCACCGGTTCCACGGCGGTGACCAGACCGCTGGCCGGTCGCTTGACGACGATGCCCTGCGGAGTTTCTTCATGGATGTACGGTTCGCGGTTGGATACCACCAGTACCTCGTCACCGCGCAAATCACCATGCAACAGGTCGCGTAATCGGTCGGGCGCCCAGATATCGGGTGGAATTTCTCTTGCACGGCGTTCGTCCTCCAGTTCGCGCAGCATTGCGCGCAACTCTTGCGCCAGCGGCTGCAGCTCCGGTGCCGGTGCTTCGAACGGTTTGAGCAGGCTTTCTCCGTGCAGCAAGGCACGTACGCCCGTGACCCAGCCACGCAGGCTCAGGTGGGCGGTGACGACGGTAATCAGGGCAATGACGCTGCCCAGAATCACGAAGAACAGAATCAGATAACGGCGGGTGTCTTCGCCGCGCGTTTCGGCATAGCTCAGATCATGCACCAGGATCAACTCGCCCAGACTCAGCGCACCGCGATTGAGCGGCTCGACGGCGATATGGACTGAACCACGCGTCAGTTTCAGTGTGGGCGAGCTTTTGTTGGCCACTTCATCGGCTACGCTGCAAGTGATGCTATCCGGAAATCCGGCGGTTTTTTCCGAAAGCTGATGCTCATGGTCGCAGATGCCGACACCCAGTACACGCTCATCCATGATCAGTCGGCTGAAGATGGCATCCAGCCGCGGCTTGTCCAGACTGGTGACGGCATCAAAGACGTTCTCGCTGATCGTGTTGGTGATCAGTTGCGAGCGGCTGTTGAGATCACGCACGGTCCAGCGCAGCGAGAGCTTGTCGACCAGGGGGACGGTGAGATAGGCCGTCAGCGCAATAACCAGAAACAGCGGGGCTAAAAAACGAAACTGCAGGCGAAAAGTGTTCATGGCGGTGACTCCGTTGCGAACATGGCAGGACGCGGTGGCCCTGAAAAATTGCGGCCCGGAATTCGTGCCGAGGGGTGTACAAAATACTTTTACTTCGCCATATTGTATTTGTACAAATTTAATTTGTCATCGAAACGACACATTGCCGGCAGAGCTTGCGGGTATTTGTAGCGGAATGCGAAAGGAGAGGCGGATGAGTAATCTGAATCTGGGGCTGATCGGCAATGGTGCCATCAGCGCATTGATCGACGAACGCGGCCATATTGTCTGGAGTTGCTTTCCGCGTTTTGATGGCGATCCCGTGTTCTGCCATCTGTTGCAGCCGCAGGCACATGAAACCGGACGAGGCGCATTTGGCATCGAGCTGGTGAATTTCTCGCATGCGGAACAGTGCTACGAGACCAATACCGCCGTACTGGTGACACGTTTGCATGATGCGCAGGGTGGTTGTCTGGAAGTGACTGATTTTGCACCGAGATTCAGGCTTTTTGGCCGGATGTTCCATCCGGTGATGCTGGTGCGCCGGGTGCGGCGTGTATCCGGTACGCCGCGCATGATTGCCAATATCCAGCCACTGTTTCGTTATGGCGAGCATAGTCCGGAAGTGACGTTCGGCAGCCATCATATCCGCTATGTCGGGCCTGATCTGACGCTGCGGTTGACCACCGATGCTTCGATCAGCGCCATACAGGAACGGCGCCCGGTGTTCGTGGACGATACGCTGACCTTTGTCCTCGGCGCGGACGAAACCCTGCATGAGGCGGTCGAGGTGGTGGGGCGTCGCTTTCTGGAAGAAACGAAAATATATTGGCACGAATGGGTACGCAGCCTGTTTGTGCCGGTCGAGTGGCAGGATGAAGTGATTCGTGCCGCGATCACATTGCAGCTTAACGCCAGCGAAGATACCGGTGCGATCGTGGCGGCGATGACGACCTCGATTCCCGAGCATGCCGATTCCGGACGTAACTGGGATTACCGCTATTGCTGGCTGCGCGATGGCTATTTCGTGGTCAACGCGCTCAACCGGCTGGGTGCGACCAGCACCATGGAAAAGTACCTCGGTTACATCCTGAATGTTGCCGCTGGCGAGGAGCACGGCTTGCTGCAGCCGGTATATGGCATCAGTGGCGAGGAGCATCTGCATGAGAATGCTGCGCCGGCACTGGCGGGTTACCGTGGCATGGGGCCGGTGCGCGTGGGCAATCTGGCCTATGAACAGGTGCAACATGATGTGTATGGCTCCGCCATTCTGTCGGCCACGCACATGTTCTTCGATCATCGGCTGTTCCGGCGTGGTGATGCCGATCTGTTCCGCCGACTGGAACCCCTGGGTGTGCAGGCGCTTGCACATTTCGACCAGCCTGATGCCGGAATCTGGGAATTGCGCGGCAAGAAGCGCGTGCATACCTATTCAAGCGTGATCTGCTGGGCGGCTTGTGATCGTCTGGCGCGCATCGCGCAGCAATTGGGGCTGTCCGAACGCGAGAGCTACTGGCGGGAGGCCGCAGACCGGATGCATCGCGTGATCTGCAAGGAGGCGTGGAACGAAAGAAAGCAGGCGTTTGTTGCTGCCTGGGGCGATGATGCGCTCGATGCCAGCATGCTGCTGTTGCACGAGTTCGGTTTCCTGACTGCCTGCGATCCGCGCTTTATTTCGACGGTGGCTGCAATCGAGGCCGAACTCAAGCATGGTGATTTCATCTACCGCTATGTCGAGCAGGATGATTTCGGTACCCCCGACAATGCCTTTCTCGTCTGCACGTTCTGGTATGTGTATGCCCTGCAGGCGCTGGGGCGCCGGGAGGAGGCGCGTCATATCTTCGAGACGCTGCTGCGCTGCTGCAACCCGCAAGGTTTGCTGGCCGAGGATTACTGCAGCAGGACAGGCGAGCTGTGGGGCAATTTCGTGCAGACCTACAGCATGGTGGGGCTGATCAACTGCGCATTGCGTTTATCCAAGCGCTGGGATCAGGCTTACTGAAGATTTCATTGAAAAGCACCTCGAAAAATACAGTGGTTTTTTCGAGGTGCTGTGAAATCAGATGGCGATCTGCTTGATGAAAACCTTGGAGCGGCGCTGGTAGTTGTAAAGCCGCTTGCGCTCGATCGGCAGATCCTCGACCGTGGCCGGGGCGAAGCCGCGTTCGATGAACCAGTGCGCGGTGCGCGTGGTCAGCACG
Organism: Formivibrio sp. oc-25; assembly: GCF_055810895.1. Taxonomy (NCBI): domain Bacteria; kingdom Pseudomonadati; phylum Pseudomonadota; class Betaproteobacteria; order Neisseriales; family Chitinibacteraceae; genus Formivibrio; species Formivibrio sp. oc-25. The sequence goes on from NZ_JBVVOL010000004.1 coordinate 97,711, forward strand.
AACAGCTTGCGCACCCCCAGGCTGCGCGCCTGCTGCTCGATATGCTTGAGCAGCTTTTCGCCACGATCTTCCTCGCGGTAGGCCGGGTCGACCACCAGGCAGGCCATCTCGGCCATGCGGTTTTCCAGGAACGGATGCATGGCCACGCAGCCGATGATGCGGCCGTCGTATTCCAGCACCGAATAGCGATGGATTTCCCGCTCGATCAGCTCGCGCCCGCGCTTGACCAGTACCCCCTGGTCTTCCAGTGGCTCGATCAGTGCCAGCATGCCACCGACATCGTCGATGGTGGCTTCGCGCAGCGTTTCCAGCGATTCGTGCGAGACCATGGTGCCGATACCGTCACGCGTGAACAGTTCCATCATCAGCGCGCCATCGGTATGGTGGCTGACCAGGTGCGCCCGCTTGACGCCCTGACGCACGGCGCGAATGGCGCACGGCAGATAGAGCTTGATGTCTTCATGGGCAAAGGTGTTGCTGGCCAGCCATTGCTCGGCTTCCAGTGCGGTCAAGTCGGTCAGCAGCTCTCCGCTTTCCGTTACCACGCCGGGTTGGTCGAGCAGGAACAGCAGCTTGTCGGCTTTCAGTGCGACGGCTGTGCTGGTGGCGATGTCTTCGAGCGGGACATTGAAAACTTCACCGGTGGGCGAGTAACCGATGGTGGAAAGTAGCACCATCTCGCCATCGTCGAGCCGATAACGGATTGCGGTGGTGTCGACCTTGCGCACTTCGCCGGTGTACATCATGTCCACGCCATCGCACACACCCATGGGCTGGGCGGTGATGAAGTTGCCGGCGGAAACGCGGATATCGGCGTTGGCCATCGGCGAGTTGGGCATGCCCATCGACAGCAGGGATTCGATTTCGACCCGCACTGCTCCCACGGCCTGGATCACGCATTCCAGCGCGGCGGCGTCGGTTACGCGCATGCCCTGGTTGTAGCTGGTTTCCAGTCCGCGCTCGGCCAGTCGTGCTTCGATCTGTGGGCGGGCACCATGTACCACCACCAGGCGTACACCCAGGCTGGTCAGCAGGTTGATATCGTAGGTGAGCTGGAAGAACTTGCCATCGCGCACAACATCGCCGCCGAGGGCGATGACAAAGGTGCGGCCCCGAAAGGCATGGATATAGGGGGCTACCTGGCGGAACCAATCGACGAAATCGGTGGTGGGCATGTCGGAATCAGTGTGTCAGGTGGGTAACGAACTGTATTCTAGCGCCGCAGGCTCGATGGTGTGGCCGAAAATGTGCGCGGGAAGCGTCACGGCATGTACAAGTATTGCTTGTGCTGCTGCACAGCCTACAGGTGTTGTAGGAAATTGCGAAATGTCATGTTTCGGCGGGCGATGCAGGTCTGGTCATGCCACTTTGGCTGGTCCTGAGCGGCAATATGTAGTTAAAATACAAGTTTTGTTTCTTCATTTTGTTTTGCCGCGTCAAGTTGGGGGTTTTACTCACCCGGCCTTGCAAGGTATTCACCGGATTATTCAACCATGGACAAAACGATTCGCAAGATTGACTTCAAGAAGGACTGGGTTTCACTCGGTTTGCCTGCACACGTGATTGAAGTGCTCAGTGCTGCCCCGGCTTTGTATGTCGCAGAACACCGCGAGGATCTGTTTAACTGGGCGCTCGGTCGCGAAGCTGGTGCTACTGACTGGAACCACAGCAATCGCGAGGACAAGGGCGAATATGAGTCCGCCTTCGACGTGCCTGGCGTGGGGCGTGTGGTCGAAGCCGTAGTCACCAAGGCGCGCAATGGCCTGGCGGTCAACTTTGTTGATCCGCGCATGCGTCGCCGCGATCCGGATGCCATGGTGATTGGCGATAATCTGCCGACCGACAAGCCGACTTATCAGGAGCGTTTTGGCGAAAAATTCGACAAGATGCGCCAGAAAACGCTCGACTGGCTCAAGACACAGGAGCTGGTGGTGGTGCCGTTCTATGCCGGTCCTGATGAGCTGGGCTATGGTGCTTTGCTGATTTGCCCGAAGAACGCCGCTTTCTTTGCCGGTGCCCTGGCGGATCTGCAGGGCATGATTCCCAACAGCGAAGTGCCGGCCAACTTCAAGTTGTCGGGTGGCGTACTGTTCATCGCCCCGCCGTTCCGTCATACCCATTACGATGGCAAGCAGATCGTGGTGCATTCGCGCTACAGCTCACACCAGGAAATCTATGCCTACAACCTCTATCCGGGCCCGTCGGCCAAGAAGGGGGTTTACTCGATGCTGCTCGACATCGGCGAGCGCGAAGGCTGGACGACCAACCACTGCTCGGCTGTCGGCGTGGTGACCCCGTACGACAACCAGATCGTGATCATGCACGAAGGCGCATCCGGTGGCGGCAAGAGCGAAATGACCGAGCATATCCATCGCATGGAAGATGGCCGACTGCTGCTGGGCAAGAATGTGGTGACTGGCGAGGAGCGCACGCTGTCCCTGCCGGAAGCCTGCCATCTGAATCCGATGGCCGATGACATGGGCTGTGCGCATCCGCGTTACAACGAAGGCCAATCCAAGCTCAATATTGCCGATGCTGAAAATGGCTGGTTCGTGCGTGTTGACCATATCAAGGGTTACGGCACGGATCCGCACCTGGAAAAGCTGTGCATGAATCCGGGCCGTCCGCTGGTTTTCCTCAATCATTACATCGTGCCGGGTGGCCAGGCGCTGCTGTGGGAGCATATTGAAGATGCACCGGGCAAGCCGTGTACCAATCCGCGCGTGATCATTCCGCGTGACATGATCGACGGTATTCAAGAGGGAACCACATCGATTAATGTCCGCAGCTTTGGCGTGCGTTGCCCGCCAACCCACAAGGAAAGCCAGCAGTACGGCATTCTCGGTATGCTGCACATTCTGCCGCCGGCACTCGCCTGGCTGTGGCGTCTGGTCGCTCCGCGTGGTCATGCCAACCCGAGCATCCAGGATTCCAAGGGCATGCATTCGGAAGGGGTAGGCTCTTACTGGGCATTCTGTACCGGCCGCCGTGTGGATCAGGCAAACCTGCTGTTGCAGCAGATCGTTGAGAATACTGATACCCGCCATGTGCTGATTCCGAACCAGTATGTCGGCGCCTGGAAGGTGGGCTTCATGTCGGAATGGATTGCGCGCGAATACCTGGCCCGTCGCGGTAGTGCACGTTTCAGTCGCGATCAGCTGGTTCAGACTGCATGCCCGCTGCTTGGCTATATTCCGAAGCAGGTCAAGATCGAAGGCACCCTGATTCCGCCGGTGCTGCTGCATGTCGACATGCAGCGCGAAGTCGGTCCGGAAGCCTATGCCGAAGCCGGCCGTCAGTGGAAGGAATTCTTCAAGCGTGAACTGGCAGCTTACCTGACGGATGATCTGGATCCGCTGGGTCGCAAGATCATCGAGGCATGCATGAACGATGCCACGCAGGAAGACTACTGGAAGCTGATTCCGCACCAGATGTTCAAGGATTGATCAGTTAGCCAGACAAAAAACGGGGAGGCCAGTGGCCTCCCCGTTTTGTTTGTAATGTTGCCAGTACCCGTTATGCCAGCAGAGATTCCGGCAGCAGGATCTTGTTGTCGGTACTGAACTGGTAATCCTTGAAAATGTGCTCGGCGCTCAGGATCTGGTAGGAGCCGTCAGCCAGCTTGCGAGTGGTGTCTTTCAGGCGGTAGACATAGGCGCCGCAGGTCCAGCAATCGAAATTGCGCATGTGCGTGCACAGGCAAGTTTTTTCCATTACGGAAATCTTCTTGGCATCCGGATGCAGTTCGATCTGCTTGTTGTAGGCATTGATGTAGGAGCAGTTGCCATTGCCGTCGAGCAGATAGCCATAGGCTTCGCAGTTCGGACGAATGCCCGAGCCAATGGCAGGGCTGGATTTCAGCATGCGCATCGGATAGCCGGTCGGCGAAACCGTGTTGACCTCGACGTCGGCTTCGGTGGCTTTGAGATACTCCTGCATCACTTTTTCCGGCAAGCCGCATTCGCGTGCCACGGTAAAACGCGTGGCGACCTGTACTGCAGCGGCACCGGCTTCCAGGAAATTGGTAGCGTCTGAGCCGGTGAAAATACCGCCGGCCGGAATCACCGGAATATCCAGATGTTCATCACGCAGGTATTGCAGTACTTCCAGCACGATGGTGCGCAGGTCGTACTTCGCCCAGTCCTTGATGTCGAAGCCGAGGTGGCCACCCGCGAGCGGGCCTTCTACCACGATGAAATCGGGCAGACGGTTGAGCTTGGCATTCTTGCGCAGGAACAATTGCAGCGCGCGCACTGAAGAGATGATGATGCCGAGCTTGGCATCGCGAAAACGCGGGTGGTCTTCCATCAGCGTAAACGAACCCAGGTGCAGGCCCGCGCTGAGTGTAATACCATCAATGCCGCCATCCAGTGCTGCGTGCAGGCGTGTGCGCAGCGTTTCGCGCGGCGCGTTCATCGTCAGCTTTTCCATGCAGTTGATGAATACCATGCCAGAGCCGCGCTTGGCTTCCATGGTTTTGCTCACATGCATGCGCGTGGCTTCGGCCAGCAGTCCCAGATCAAACTGGACTTCGGATTTGTCGGTATTGGCGACGTTGTACTTATACTTTTGCAGCTTGTCTTTCACATACCGGGTGTTGAAACGCCGGTCGGAGACGGTGGGAGACATGGCGTCCGAAATATGGCCGACACCGCCCAATCTGGCAGCTTCCAGTGCCAGTTCGGCTGTGGAAATATCTACGCCCATGCCGCCGATCATGATCGGTACCAGCTCCTGCTTGCCAAATCGAAGCCGGAAATCATCCACTCGTTTCATTGCATTCCTTCCATAACCATCAAGATTGGCAAGCGCACCGCAGATCCCGTTGCCAGGGATAAGACACGTACTCAACGCGGGTGAGGGCTAGCAGGCCAGTAAACCGTGTAGTTTACCAAATGAAAACCGTTATCAGGCCGCGCCTCAACGCGAAAAGGCCACTCGCATGAGTGGCCCCTTCTTGCCGGGTGGCGCAATTGTATTACAGGATCAGGCGCAATCGGGGATGATGCGCACGTTGATCACGCCATCAACCGCTTTCAGTTTGCCAGCGAGGTCTTCACTGACGTCGCCTGAAACGTCGATGATATTGTAGGCTACATCACCCTTATTCTTGTTGATCATGTCGTCGATGTTCAGGCCTGCAGCGCCGATGGCGGCAGTCAGGTTGCTGATCACGTTCGGCACGTTCTTGTTGCTGATGGTGATGCGTGTCTTGCCGGACGGTGCCATTTCGCAGGCCGGGAAGTTCACCGAGTTCTTGATGTTGCCGCGCTCGAGGAATTCGCGCATCTGGTCGGCAGCCATCACCGCACAGTTGTCTTCCGATTCCGGGGTCGAGGCACCCAGGTGCGGTACGCACAGCACCTTGTCCACGCCAATCAGTTCATCTTCCGGCAGGTCGATCACGTAGCCGGCGACATGGCCGGATGCAATGGCTGCCTTGATGGCAGCGTTGTCGACCAGGCCGTTGCGGCTGAAGTTGATCAGGCGCGCGCCCTTCTTCATGCGGGCAATGCGCTCTTCGTTGAACAGGTTCTTGGTGTCCTTGGTGGCTGGCACATGGATGGTGATGTAGTCGGATTCGGCAATCAGCGCATCCAGGCTGGCAGCCTTCTTCACTTCATGCGACAGCTTCCATGCGGCATCGATGCTGACGAACGGATCGTAGCCGATCACATTCATGCCCAGCGCATTGGCAGCATTGGCCACCATTACGCCGATGGCGCCCAGGCCGATCACGCCCAAAGTCTTGCCCTGGATTTCCGGGCCAACGAACTGTGCCTTGCCCTTTTCGACCAGCGGCGGTACATCGGCGCCCTTGCCCTTGAGGGTGTTGACCCAGTTGACGCCTTCAACGATGTTGCGGCTTGACATCAGCAGCGCCGCGATCACGATTTCCTTCACGCCATTGGCGTTCGCACCCGGGGTGTTGAACACCACGATGCCGTGCTCGGTGCACTTGTCTAGCGGAATGTTGTTTACGCCAGCGCCGGCGCGGGCAATGGCCTTCACGGAAGCCGGGATGTCCATGCTGTGCATGTCGGCCGAACGCAGCAGGATGCCGTCCGGGTTCACGATTTCGGTGGCGGATTCGTAGTTGTCGCGCGGCAGGCGATCAAGGCCGCAGGCAGCGATCTTGTTCAGAGTCTGGATTTTGAACATTGTGTGTCCTTTAAAAACCGAAGGTCGCCCGAAGGCGACCTGAAAATGTATCAATACTGCTTAGGCGTTCTTCGCCTCGAATTCCTTCATGAATTCAACCAATGCCTTGACCCCTTCAACCGGCATCGCGTTGTAGATCGACGCGCGCATGCCACCGACCGAGCGGTGACCGGCCAGGTTTACCAGGCCCTTGGCTTCGGCTTCCTTCACAAACTTCTTGTTGATGGCTTCCGCTGCTTCGGCATCGGCCACGCGGGTGATGAACGGTACGTTCATCAGCGAACGCACGCTCTTTTCCACCGGGCTGTAGAAGTAGCTCGAGCTGTCGAGGAAGTCATACAGCATGGCAGCTTTTTCTGCGTTCTGGGCGAACAGGTTTTCGCGGCCCTTTTCCTTCACCCATTCCAGCACCAGCTTCATGATGTAGATCGCGTAGCACGGCGGGGTGTTGTACATCGACTTGGCTTCGATGTGGGTGCGGAAGTCGAGCATGGTCGGCAGACCGGCCGGGATGCGGTCAACCATGTCCTTGCGGATGATCACGAGCGTCACGCCGGACGGGCCGAGGTTCTTCTGTGCGCCAGCGTACAGTACGGCGAACTTGTTCACATCCATCGGCTCGGACAGGATGCCGGACGAGGCATCGCCGATCAGCGGTACATTGCCGACATCCGGGATCGCGTGGTACTGGGTACCTTCGATGGTGTTGTTGTTGCAGATGTGGAAGTAATCCGCATCCTTGTCCGCACCTGCGATTTCCGGCAGGTAGGACCACTTCTTGTCCTTCGAGGAACCGACGATATTCACGGTGCCGAGCTTGGAAGCTGCTTCAACAGCCTTCTGCGCCCATTGGCCGGTCAGGGTGAAATCGGCCTTTTTGTTGATGGTCATGAAGTTCAGCGGCAGCATGTGGAACTGGAAGCTGGCGCCGCCCTGCAGGAACAGCACATGGTAATCGTCGGAAACACCGAGTACTTCACGCACCAGCGCTTCGCAGCCGTTGATGATGGCTTCGTACGGCTTGGAGCGGTGCGACATTTCCATCACGGACTGGCCAGTGCCCTGGTAGTCGAGCATCTCGGCGGCAGCTTTTTGCAGAACGGCTTCCGGCAACATCGAAGGGCCGGCGGAGAAGTTATAAACACGAGACATTTGGTTGTGGCTCCTTACTTGTAAAATCTGGTTGCGACCAGCAGGGCAGGCTTGCCAGTGCCGGTTGAATATCAGGGTAAACCCGGATATTCGCGCTCAAGGCAGAAAGATACCAGATTGAAAGATTTTTGGCCGCTGACCCATGTCATAAAAATCACAAAACACGAAGTCTTTGCACGAAATCGCGCATGCTTTTGTGCATTGCACCGATTGCGGCTGGATTCGGCCTGTGTTTGCGCTTTTTTCAGTGATCCATGCACTTCATGGGTAGCTGAATGACCTGATCAGCGTGAGCTCACCCGGATTGCGCAGCGGCACCTGCACGACCTGGCGTTTTTCCGATAGCGTGCCTTCCTGCGATACCACGGCCACTTGCGCCAGCGTGATTGCGCCCGGATCGCTTTCATCGCCCCCGTTGCCGTAATAGTTCACATAGACGTGATACACGCCGGGGAGGGGAGCCGGGCTCGCGTAGATTTCCGGGCCGTAGCCGGTGGTGACATCGACATCGAGTGCGCCACCGTTATTGGCCACGCGATGACCATAGAACACGTGCTGGCCATCGGGCGAGATGACATGCAGGTCGAGATCGGTGCCGGGCGTATCCCAGGACAGCAGCACACGTAGCCGTGCCTGCGGTTTGCCTGCATTGGCTTCATAAAACTGCACACGCCGCACTTGCCTGCCGTCGCGTACTTCCACGCTGTTCGAGCCCGAACCAAAGGCATAAGGGCGCGCATAGTGACCGGATTCATCCGCCAGCAGCGGCATCGCTGCCCCGTTGACTACCAGCGTGGCCGGCGTCTTGCGTTTGGCGGCTACGCGTCCCTGGATCAGCGCCAGCGCATTATCCTGCCCTTCTGCCGTGACGGATGCTGCGGGGTAATTCACCGGTTGCACGAAACCGGTCTCGGCCTTGTGGTCATGGCGCCAGCCGCCGTGCGGCGTTTCGGCCCAGGCCATACCGGTTGCCAACAGTAATGCAATGCCTGACTTACCCATGTCAACCCTCGATCAGTCGGCGCGCGAGCCGTTCGATATATTCCTCGTCGGCGCCATTCGGATGAAAACGAAACACCAGATGCAGATATTCGTGCGCGAGCGTGATGCGCTCATCGAGCGTACGCCAGCCACGCGCGTGGATGCGCAAACGACGCTGGTCGGCATAAGGCTGACCAGCACGCAGTGAACAGATTTGTGGCGGTGTTTTTAGCAGCTCAAAGCCAGGTTCGCGTGCAAGTTGCTTCTGCCAGCGAGCGGTCATGGCATTCAACCAGGTTTCCGCAGCCGTCAGCCGGCGACATTCGCGCGAGCCATCAAGCGCGATCAGGCTGGCGCGCGGATAGGCCGCGCGCAAGATGTGCTCGAAGTGCCAGCCCGCTTGTGCCTGCACACGCGCATCCTGCCAGGAAAGACGGTTTTCACCGGCGCTGTCCCGGTGGTATTGCACCGGTACGCCATCGAGCACCAGCGCATCGGTAAACCAGGCTGCTGCCAGTGCCGTGCGATCCGGAGGATTCGGGCTGACGCGCTGGCTGCGGGTCGAATCGTCGATGCGCCAGCAACCGCCGGCGTATGCCGCGTTCTGTGTCAGGTAAGTCCGTGCGGCGATGGCGAGCGCGCTGGCCGCTTGTGGCATGGACGTGTCGCCTTCGCGTGCGATCACGCGGGCAATATATTCGTTCAGGCCAAAGCGGCCGGCGATGGTTGGCGAATCGCCTGTCTGCAAAAACAACTCCCCGCGCGGGTGGATGGTCAGATTGTTGCCATTGGCAAATTCCAGCCGGTAGGTACCCGTCATCCGACCGGCTCGTGCCGCTTCCTTGCCGTGCCAGACCGCACGCAATGGGTAACGCGCAAAGAAATCGACATCGACGCAGGTGGATTCCTGCGGCAACGCATCCGCCCGTGTTTCGGGCAAAGCAGATGCGATCTGGCCAGCCCACTGGCCTAATGCACTGCGGCTGGAGCCGGTTGCACCAAACCAGAACGGTGTGCCATCGACCAGCCAGCCCGCTGCGCCACCCAGCGCGCGCCCCGTTGCATCGTGCCAGGAGTAAGTCTTGTAGCGGATTCCCGTTCCCAGTGCCGGCCAGGCTTCGCGCCCATTGCCTTCCACCGCAGCGTGCAGGAGTGCGGTGCGTGCAGCCTCCCGCATGGCCGGGCTAAAAGCGCGCAGGCTTTGCAACAGCTCCGGCAACGGGATGGTGGTAGCCGGCTGCATCCTGCCAAGATCGCCCAGCCAGTCGGGCATCGCATGCCGCTGCCAGAACGTGCGCCAGTCGGTAGCGGAAACGCCTAGGCGCTGCGGAGAGAAATAGGGCGAACAAGAACGCGCCAGCGCCAGATCGCGCCCGACCGTTTCACCGGGCGCGCAACAATGCAAGTTTTCATCACCGGCCTTCATTGGGCGGGCAGGGCAGGTATATGCGTGCTCGCTGGCCTGTGTTTCCACCAGATAAGCGTAGGCATACAGCTTCCACAGGCTGCCGAGCGGTACGGTTTCCGGTTGGGGGGCGCTGGAGAGTGTGCGGGTCTGTACCTGGCCATCTGTCAGCCAGGCCAGTGTTGCAGCATGGCTGGCCAAGCTGCCCGCGAGCACCAGACTAGCGAACGATAAGCGCAGCACGCGGCTTGCTTTCATAGGCTTTGCGTTCGGGTTGATACATGCGGTAGTAGCGTGCCGGCGGCAAGGTGTAGCGGCCGGGCTGTGCCACGCGCAACAGGTGGCGATGAATCACGGTATCGCCGAGCAGTTCAACCGGTATCGCATAGCCGGTTGGTGTTTCTTCGGCTGTGGCGCGGGCCAGCGCTTCGTATTCACCGCGGCCCTCACGTACCAGCACACCCCAGGTGGTTGGCTCGACTGCCGCACCCGGCGGCAGGGGGATTTCGACGATGCCAAACCGCATCGGTGATTCGCCGGTCCGTTTCAGGGATACCTCGTCCAGATACAGTTCGTCGGTTTTGAGCGGGGTGCCGGGGTCAGCCTTCTGCAGACGGAAACGCATGCTACCCTGCGCGGCGGATGATTCTTCCTCGCCCTTCGGGGCGGTTTCTTTTACCAGCCGATACAGCGTGCGCTGCAAGGCAACCGGCAGTTTGCCTTCTTCGGCTTCCCGGCTTTCGTAGTGCAACACGGCATTCAGGCCCGGCTTGGGCGTACCTGCGAGCTTGAGCGAGCTTGGCAGGCTGCCGGCAGGCCAGCGATATACCGGCTGGCCCGTGCTGCTGAAGCGCGGGAACCACGGTGCGGCCAGTGCAGGCTGTGCGGCCTGACGCTGCAGGGCCGGGCTGCCGCCCAGCGCGCGATGGCTCCAGAGCAAAACCAGCGATCGGTCGATGGTCGGCGCGTCGGCGCGAATTTTTTCCAGGATGGCAGCCGTGTCGGTATTCGGACGGTGACCGGCGAGCATCAGCAATGCATCGGCCAGCGGTGTGCCTGCCTGCGCGACGATCGGCGTTGCGGCCTGTACTGCCTGTGTTACCCGTGGAGCGAGTTTGCCGCCGGACTGTTGCACCACGTAGGCCCCCAGCAGCAGGCCCATCACGGGCTGTAGTCCGGAGTCGTCCGGCGCCATGACCAGGCTGCTGGCATGGCTGGTCCGCGCCGGTTTGCCGCCAGGCTTGAATCCGACAGCCTGTTCGGTCAGTGCTTCAGCCAGCGAGCGTACCGGCAAGCCCATTTCATGCATCCAGTACAACATCAGCGCGCGTTGCCAGACCAGGCGTTTCTGACCGTCCTGACGATAAATCTCCAGCAGACGATCGAAGTGGCCGGCCGGCATTTTCATGCCCAACGCACGGCTGGCATGCCAGTCGGCATAGTAGGCATAAGCCGTCACAAAGGCATCGCCATCTTCTTCCGGTACGGACCACCAACCGAAGGTGGCATTGGGCCCGGCCATTTGCGCCAGCCGGAAGCGGTAGCCATTGAGCTTCTGGCGCAGCGGTGCAGCCAAGCGTTCATCGGCCGGCTGCAAGGCGCTCAGCGCCAGACTGTAGGGAATCAGCCGGCTCGCGGTCTGCTCGGCGCAGCCATAGGGATACTCGATCAGATCGTCGATCAGCCGGCGCAATTGCAGATTGGCGCTATCCGAGAGTTGTACGCGTATCTGGCGGGCATCGGCCGGCAATTTGATCGGCGTCTCGGCAGCGCTCAGCGCGATATTCTGCACAAACAGGCCAAACCAGCCATTGGGAGCCAGCGTCAATGGTACGGCGAGTGCATCAACCTGCTTGCCGCCAACGGCCAGCGCAATTCCCAATCGTGGCTGCTTGGCGCCACCATCGAAAGGTAGTGCGACAAAGTTGGCACCTGGCTTGAGCAGAATATTGTCGATCTTTTTTTCGATGGCGCCGGTCACGGTCAGCTCGGCCTGCGCATCCTTGCCGGTCTGGTTGAAAATCGCCACGCTGGCCACCGGCTGGTCTGCCGAGCGCAACCAGTTCGGGCTGGTCCACTTGGCGTAAAAATCCTTGTCCGAGCGCACATAAGCGAGCGATTGGCCAACTTCCCCGCCTGGCGCGGCCGCACGCACGGTCACACGCCAGCGCGTCAGCGAATCGGGCATGGTGAAGGACACGCTCGCACGTCCCTGTGCGTCGGTGCGTACTTCCGGTTGCCAGAAAGCGGTGTCTTTTTCTTCACGGCGCGGGCGCTCCAGCAGCTTGATCGCGCGTTGCGGCGTTTGTCCGCGTGCCGGTATTGCCGCTTGCAGGGGCGGTGCGGCCAGATCGTAGCCGATGAAATTCAGACTGGCCGACGTGCGCACATTGTTGCGACGCGGGTGGTAGAAGAAATCGAAAATATCCGGCGCAATTTCGGGTTGCAGCACATACACCATCTCGTCGACCACCCCGACTGCCAAGGTCGCACCGGCTGCGGGCTTGCCGCCGAGCATCGCGCTCAGATCAAGCGTGACTTTCTCGCCGGGCGCATACACCGCCTTGTCGGCGCGCACGCCGACCTCCACGCGCGGCAAGGCGACTTTCAGCCCCAGATTCTGGAAGGCATATTCGCCGCCCCGCACGAAGGTGGTCGAGAGCGTCACATTCGGTGCGTAAGTGGTTTCAACCGGCATTTCGATGCGCCATTGCTGCGGCGAAATCCGTTTCGATCTGATCCAGCCGCTGGCGCTACCCAGCAGCGCTGTTTTTTCGACACGATCGCGTTCCAGCGTCAGCAAGGCTTCGTCGACCGGCTGCGGGAAAGTGATCAGCGCGCTCGCGGTTTCCCCGGGGCGGTATTCGGTCTTGTCGAACACCATCAGGATCGAGCCTTCCGGCGCTTTGACGCCCGCGCCGCTGACATGGTGCGAAGCTGCGCCGACCAGATTGCCGGCGGTATCGCGCAGATTGATCGTGTAAGTGCCCGGCTCGGCAAAGCTCAATTCCAAACGGTCGGTAGCAGCCAGCTTGCCGCTGGCGCGCTGGCGGCTTTCGAGTTTCACCCAGTCCCAGCTCGCCGGTGCTTCGCCTGTGCCTTGTGCGCCAATCGCAAAAACCACGCGCTCACCGATTGCCGAGAATGCTTTGGGTGCGCGCAGGCTATAAGTGCTTGCCCCGCGTTCGATCAGTATTTCCCTGGTGGCACGCACGCGGTAGGCCGCGCCGTCGGTGGCGAGCACCGACACCACATAGCGGCTGGGTTCGCTTGCCGCCGGCAGCTTGAATTGCACCAGCCCCTTGGCGTCGGTGGTGAATTCCTCGGTATCGAGCTTGACCGGGAACTGGCCGGCATAAGTCAGATCGCCGCCGACCATGGACAGTTGCTGGGCGCGTACGGTCATTTCCACGCGGGCATTGGCTACCGGCTTGCCGTCCGGATAAGTCAGCTGCAGACGGCCTGTCACTGCTTCGCGCGTCTTGAAATCCTTTTTGGCAGGCTGTATACCGATTTCAAAATGCGGCTTCTGGTACTGTGCGACGCGGAACGCCGCGCCATAGCTTTCGCCCTTGTAGGCAAAGCGCAATTCGTAGCCGCCGGCCACGGCGTTGTCGGGCAGGGTGAAACTGGCGGCGCCGCCCGTTTGCGGCTGGACCGGTACGGTCTGTTTGGCTACCGGGAATCCGCCGGCATCAAAGACTTCCAGTTCGAGCGTGCCGGCTTCGATGGCTTTTGAATCACGCGCATTCAGAAACGTGCGGCCATGGAATTTCACGAAGACGGTGTCGCCCGGGCGATAGAGCGGCCGATCGGTTATGGCGTAGAACTTGGTGTTGTAGATTTCGCTGTCGTAGTAGAAGTTTTCTGCCACAAAAACACCGCCGCGCGCATCTTCCCCGTAGACATAGGATTTTTCCGGTGTACCGCGCTTGAAGGTGGCTATGCCGCTGCCATCGGTGGTGGCGTTGCCGAGCACGCCCACGCCATCGCTCCAGACCACACGCGCATCGGCCACCGGCTTGCCGTTTTCCCGGTGAGCAAGCCATACCAGCATCTGCTCGCCCGATACCTTGGTCACGGCAATCGAATCGGAAACAAAAACCGGGATGACGGCGCGATAGTCACCAGACATGGCCTCGACCAGGTACAGACCCGGTTCGAGTTTGCCGAGCGGAATCTGCACATTGCCTGTACGCGCTTCGATGAAATTGCTGCTGCTGCCGTCCAGTTTCACGCCTTTGGGCGGCTGGATCGGTTTGGCGATCTCAACCGGATACCGGAAGCTGTCGACCAGTGTGTGATTTTTTAGCGGCTGATAGCGCGGATTGAGCGCCACCGGCGGCGCGATGTGTTGCAAAGGATGCGTGCGTACTTCGGCGGATTGTGCAGTGACCGCATTGCGTGCCTCGCTGGAAAAAACCGTGCGCCAGTAGCGTCGTGACATGATCCACCAGTGATCCCATGTGTCCGCCAGCACATTGGCCAGGCCCTCGCCGGTGTAGTTGCCGCGCACCGTGACCCGGTGCAGATTTTTCTGCGCCTTCAGGAATTCGAGTGGCATTCTCACGCGATAGACATAGACATCAACGCCGCCGTATTCGGCAATTGCCCCGAGATTCCCGGCTTCCAGCCGCACCTGCGCCGGTTCTGCGGAGCCATGTGTCGTATCGCTCAGCAAAAAGAAGGCTGATCCCTGGAGGGGTTGATCGGCATGGGCCGGAAGGATCAGGCACAGGCACAACAGAAATATCCGGAAAATTGTTTTCATCGGCATGCTCAGGCAGAAAGAAAGTTCAGGCGATAGATGCCCGCAAAATTGGGATTGGCCATATCCGGCCGCCAGCGCGTATCGCGCCAGCTCATGAGATCGCGCAGCGCCACCGCGCGCAGGCCATGGTCGGTGGGTGTGCTGCTGCCACTGTGGTAGGCGATGTAGCTGCCCATCCAGACCATCAGGTGCTGAGCATCCCCTTGGTCGAAAAAGAGCAGGTCGCCGGGCTGGGCCAGATTGCAGTCCTGACCGCGAAACGCGGTGTTTTCCTGCACCATCTCCAGCGCGCTGACATAGCTGCCGCGTGAGCCGTCGGCGCGCCGCCAGTTATGCCGCAGGCTTTGTTGCGCGGGGGAGAGATCCAGCTCGGGTGGCACCGCTTGCGCCAACAGGCCGTTGGCTTTTTTCCAGGCAGCATCGTGTTCGCGCAGCGCTTCTGCTGCGGCAAAACGCACCAGACCCACGCAATCGCGTTGCGCCCAGCGTGGTGTGGGGCCAGATTGGAATTGGGCGGTGACGATACGGGTAAACCAGGCCCGGAAAATGCGCGATTGCGTTGGCGTCAGCCGCACGGGTTCGCTGGCGGGCAAACCGGGCGCGATGCCGAGCGCCAGCGCCCCCAGTATGAATTCACGCCGCTTCATTGCGCTTGCCATGCCAGAGCCTGCCAGCCCCGTCCTTGCGCTGGGAGCAGCAGTCGCTGTGGCGGATAACTGGCCAGCGAGCGCAGCTTGGGTGGCAAATGCGTTTGCACCACGGCAAGCCGGTCGGCATCGCGCTTGAAAATGTCGGTGATTTCGCGACCGGCCATGGTCGAGATTGCGCGCGGTGTCATCAATGCCAGCAGGGCATCCGAAGCAGGCAACTGATCGGTAACATTCGGATGCGTGCGCGCCATGGTGTCGAGCGTTTTTTTCACCAGTTCGCCATCAGGTGAAAACACCACTGCATCACCGCGCGCTGCCAGCATCGCGTTGTCGTGTTGCCAGATTCTGGCCGGGCCGCGCGTACCGCCCTTTTTCGCCTTGATGGCCCAGGTCGCCAAGACTTGCAGTGCCTCATCCCGGCGCGGGGTGCTTTGGGGCAGGCGCGCAATAAAGAGCGGTGAATACAGGCGTGATTCGGCATACCAGCAGGCCAGCCCGGCGCCTTCGAGCGCAGCCAGAACGCTGGTGTCGGGCAATTTCGGTCCAGACTCGGCCTCGCGAATCACCCGTGCCACACCCGCCCAATCCACGGGTACCGCCATGCAGGCGGCCGGATTGGCCGGTGCGTTTTGCCACAGTGCCAGATTGCCGGCCGGCAGCGTCTTGCCCTCGTCCAGCCACAGCGAAGTCGACCAGGTTTGCGTGTAATCGAAACGCAACCCCTTGAAGCCTTTGACAAAATCACCATAACCCAGTGCCAGCGCACGCTTGCCGATCGCCAGCGTATGCGTGGCCTTGCCATCGAGTGCAAACGTGCTGGAGAGCGCGCCATCCTGTTCCAGCCAGCGCCGTACGGCGGTGACCGCAGTCGGATCGGGCTTGTTCCCGGCATCGAAAAGCAAACCGGGATCGGACAGCAGCACCAGCCTTTCGCCCTGGCCCAGCAAGAGGAAGGTGCGGCGCGGATTGATTTCGAGCGCAAACACCTTGAGCGGCTCCCCGCCCGCATTGATTTCCCCGGCGAGCTTGAGCTGCTTGTCCTTGAGTGCGATCAGCGCGGCCTGTTGCAGGAGCCGGTTGATGAAATTGCGGCGAATCACGACAGCGTAATGGCGCAGGGCGCCGCGACCATCGCGCCAGAATGCCAGTTCGGCCGGCTCATCAAGTACGCTTGCCAGCAGGCGATCGCCCAGTTCCGGATCATGCTCATAGGCCATGCGCTTGAGCGCGCCCTGGATGCCCAGCCGGTCTTCGTGCTGTTCGTAATAGAAGGCGAGGTCTTCGGTCAGTACATCGCGCGCCATGGGCGCCTTGAGCACATCGCGTGGCAGGCGCGCCAGACTGGCCGTGCGGATCACGGCATCGGGCCGGCCTGGATCAACTTTCAGCCGGGTGCCGGCGAAGTGGAATTCCTTCCAGTTGCCGGCACGCTGATAGCCGACTGCGCCAAACGCCATCGAAATGCAGAAAAGACCCAAGACCCACAAAGGAATGCGCCGCATAGGAGCTCGCGAAAAAAATTTCGCAGATGATACGCATTGCTTTTGATGTTTGAAAGAAATTGTTATGAAAACAATTTATCAAACAACAGAGCCTAGCATTTGCGAGATTTTCTGGGTCGTGCACGCATCCTTCGTGTGGTTTATCTGGCGAAGCCGGAAATCCGGCAGATTGCCATCAGGGCATGAACTGGCCACCGTTGATATCGAGAATCTGGCCGGTGATATAGCCGCTGCAGGCATGCGAGGCAAAGAACAGGAAGGCCGGCGCCATTTCCTCGGCCGTACCGAAACGCCCCATCGGAATGCCGCTGCTGATGCGTGCGCGCACGTCATCATTTTTGTCGGCGTGGAAGGCGGTATCGACCGTGCCGGGCGAGACCACGTTGAAGCGGATGCCATCTTGCGTGTGATAGCTGACCCAGTTTTTCTGGATGTTGTGCAGCGCGGCCTTGCCCACGCCGTAAAGCCCGGCACCCGGCCCGCCGCCGGTATGGCCGGCGATCGAGCCGACACTGATCACGGAACTGGTTTGCCCGCTGGCCTGTGCCGATGCCTTCAGATGCGGCAGCGCATACTTGGTCAGCATCACGGCCGAGCGCACGTTGAGATCCATCACTGCGGCGAAGAATTCGTCGTCAATCTCGGCGAGCGGTTTGCGCGCAACCAGGCCCCCGGCATTGTTGATCAGCACGTCGATGCCGCCAAAGCGGGCAACGAAATCATTCACCAGTTTTTCGCATTCCGCCGTGACTGACAGATCGGCGGGGAAAAATTCCGCCTCCGCACCGGATGCGCGCATGTCGGCGAGCAGGGCGTCGAGACTATCCGGCGCCCGACGGCCATTGATACCTACTTTGGCCCCGCAACGGGCAAAAGCCTGCGCCGCAGCCAGGCCGATTCCCATGGTGGAGCCGGTAATCAGTACGCGCTTGCCTTGCAAATCGTTGAACATGTGTGTTTTCCTCATCGGATGGATCGACAGGGCACAAGCATAGCCTGAAATACCGTTGTGTACAGCCTTTGTTTTGGTTAGATATCTAACCAGTATGAGGTTTTTGATGAGATGGGAATTTTGACGGATACATCAGCCGAGACCGGGCACAAATGCTGTTTTCCACCGGTGGTCAATCCACAGGTGCGGATATTGCTGCTGGGAAGCCTGCCCGGCGAAGCTTCACTGGCGCAGGGGCAGTATTATGCCCATCGGCAAAACCAGTTCTGGAAGCTGATGGGCGCGATCCTCGGCGAGGATTTGCCGGCCATGGCCTACGAGGAGCGTCTGCAGACCTTGCTGCGGCACCGGATCGGTCTGTGGGACGTGGTGGCCGAGGCGCGGCGCGAGGGGAGCCTGGACAGCAATATCCGCGATTTGAGCGGCAACGATCTGGTTGGACTGGTGCAAAGCCTGCCGCAGCTGGAGGCGATTGCTTTCAATGGCGCGACAGCGGCAAGAATCGGCTTGAAACAGCTGGGCGGTCTGGCGGATCGCTATCGCGTCATCCGCTTGCCCTCGTCCAGCCCGGCCTTTACCCAATCCTTTGCCGACAAGCTGGTGGTGTGGCGGGTACTTGCCGAGACGTAATGCAGCTCAGCCGAGTTTGGACATCAAATTGGCCAGCATGGCGCGGCCTTCCTTCTTACTGATCGCCGGTTCCACCTTGTCGCCGGCAAGCCGGCCACTCACGCGGATTTCCTCGGGTGGCAATTCCTTCAGGAAGCGGCTGGGTTCGACGATCTGCCACTCACCGGCGCGGCGGCGCTTGCCGCAGTAGGTGATGGTGAGGCTGCGCTGCGCGCGCGTGATGCCGACATACATCAGGCGGCGTTCTTCCTCGACCATGCCGTTTTCCATTGATTCGCGGTGCGGCAGGATTTCCTCCTCGCAGCCAATCAGGAATACATGCGGGTATTCCAGGCCTTTCGATGCATGCAGCGTCGAAAGTTTCACCGCATCGACCTCTTCCTCATCGCGCCCTTCGAGCAGGGTGATGAGCGCGATGGTCTGGCTGATCTCGATCAGGTTCTTGCCGTCGGCTTCGCCTTTTTTGCTGATCCAGCTCACCAGTTCCTGCACGTTTTTCCACTTGGTTTCGGCCGGCTTGGGTTCGTCGTTGTCATACAGCCAGGTTTCGAAATCGATGCGGGCAAGGATTTCGCGCAGGAGCGTCCCGGCATCTTCGCGCGGGGCGCGCTGCTGCATGGCATTGATGAAGTCGCAGAACTCGCGCAGCGGCGCGTACTGTTGTGGCTGGACCTGGCCATGGAAATCGGCTTCATACACGGCGGCGAACAGCGATACATGCAATTGGGCGGCGCAGGCGCCGAGACGCTCCAGCGTGGTATTGCCGACGCCGCGCTTGGGCGTGGTGACGGCACGGATGAAGGCGGGATCGTCATCCTCGTTGGCGATCAGGCGCAGATAGGCCAGCACATCCTTGATCTCGGCCTTGTCGAAGAAAGACTGGCCGCCCGAGATCATGTAGGGAATGTGGCTCGCGCGCAGTTGCTGTTCGATGATGCGTGCCTGGTGATTGCCACGGTACAGGATCGCGTAATCGGCAAAGCGCGTGTTGGCCTCGAACTTGTGCGCCTGCAGCTTCATTGCAAGCAGTTCGGCCTCGTGCTCCTCGCTCTTGCATTCGATGATCTGGACCGGATCGCCGATACCAAGGTCGGACCACAGTTTTTTCTCGAACAGTTTCGGGTTGTTGGCAATCACCGCATTGGCGCATTTCAGGATGCGTGCCACCGAGCGGTAATTCTGTTCCAGCTTGATTACATGCAGCTTGGGGAAATCCGTTTGCAGTTGCTTGAGGTTTTCCATATTGGCGCCGCGCCAGGCATAGATCGACTGATCGTCATCGCCCACCGCCGTGAACATGCCTTTTTCGCCAGTCAGCTGCCGCACCAGTTCATACTGGGTGGTGTTGGTATCCTGGCATTCATCGATCAACAGGTAACGCAGGCGCTGCTGCCATTTGTGCAACACCTCTGCGTTGGATTCGAACAGATCGACAGTCAGGCGGATCAGGTCGTCAAAATCCACTGCCTGATAGGCAAACAGCGTGTCCTGATAGGCGCGATAAAGCCGCGCCAGTTGCAGTTCGCCTTCGGAATCTGCCATGCGCAGCGCCTTGTCCGGCGAGACACGATCGTTCTTGAGCAGTGAAATGCGCGAGAGTGCGCTGCGGATCGCCTGTTTGTCGGTGGTAGCCAACTGGTCGGACACGATTTTCCAGCAATCAGCCGAATCCAGGATCGAGAATTTCGGTTTATAACCGAGGTGTGGAGCCTCTTCGCGCAGGATGCGCAGACCCAGCGAGTGAAAGGTGGAAACGGTCAGGCCCTTGAGACGCTCGGCCGGCAGCAGCGTGCCGACCCGCTCGTTCATCTCGCGCGCGGCCTTGTTGGTGAAGGTGATTGCCGCGATATTGTGCGCGCTGAACCCCGCCCGCTCGATCATGTAGGCGATTTTTTGCGTGATCACGCGGGTCTTGCCCGAACCGGCACCGGCCAGAACCAGGCAGGGGCCATCGAGGTATTGTACAGCGGCGCGTTGTGGGGGATTGAGCAGGTGCAGCATCGGATATTCATTTGCAAAACAGCGCGCGATTCTAACATGCGGGAAAGACGCAAGTTTTCTCCCATGCCAAGCGGCATGGTATATAAGCATCTATTCATACTTTGACGGCGTGCGATCATGCCCAGACCGAAACTCGTTCCTGTTGCAGCAGAAGAAGTCCGGCTTGGCAGCGCGCTGCCTTATCCCTTGCTCGATGCGCTGGGCACCTTGTTGCTGGCGCCGGGAGATGTGCTGCACACCGAGCAGCAAGCGTCTGCCTTGCAGGCCATCGAGCTCTACACCGTTGCCGATTGGTGTTTGATTGCGCCCCAGTTGCGCGATGCTGCACGCTTGTCCCGGGAAGACGCAGCCTATTCCCGCATGCCCATGGATTTCGCCGCACTGCAGCTGCCGCCAGGCAACTTGCTGTACCTGCGCCGGCTGGATATGGCATCACCGGCGTTGATTCCGGCCAGGCTGCAGGCTTGGCAGGATGGGCTGGATTTGCCGCTGGAGATCGTGCCCGACCATGCAACGACCCAAGCGCTGCAGCAAGGGGAAATAGTCGAAATCCGCCTGTTGGCCGACAAGCACCATGTCGTGTCGTTCAATAGCGTTGTGCGGATGGCGCCGCAGGATTGCGAATGCGGGATGGCGCTGGCGTATCCGGAGCAGGTTACAGTCAGGCAATTGCGCCGCAGCCTGCGGGTGGGGGTGAATATCCCGATACGGCTCAGGCGAGCCAATGGCAGCGAATCGTTCGATGGCTATATGGTCAATCTGGGCACGGAAGGTTGCCAGATTGAAATGCCGCAATGGATTGCCGACAAGGGGGATACGCTGGTGTTGAATCTGGTACCGGACGAGGCCGATGTCAGATGCTTGCCGCAAGTGGTGCAGGGCGTGGTGCGCAATCTGCACCTGTTGGGTGGGGATCTGCCGCTGGTGCAGTTGGGTCTGCAGTTTAGCGGGCTGGAAGAAACCGCGCGGCTGGAAATCGAGTGCTACATTTTCCAGGCGCTGAGTGAAGCCTGATCCGGCAATGCCGGTTCAGGCTCTAACTTCACCCGATCACAAGGCGGCAATCACGCTCATTTCCACCTTGTAACGCGAATCGGCGAGCTTGGCTTCCACCGTGGCGCGCGCAGGCGTGTGGCCGTGCGGTGCCCAGGCTGACCATGCCTGATTCATCGCATCGTAATCATCCATGCTGGTCAGATAGATGGTCACCGACAGGATGCGCGTCTTGTCCGAACCCACTTCGGCCAGCAGACGATCAATTGCGGCCAGGACCTGGGTGGTCTGGTCGCCGGCATCGCTGTCGAGCACATCGGCGACCTGGCCGGCCAGATAGACTGTATTGTTGTGAACCACGATTTCGGACAGGCGCGGTCCGACATGGTAACGCTGGATGGTTGACATGCTGTTGCTCCTTTAACGGTTAACCGGAAATGGTTTGCGGGGAAACGGGCGGATTGCCGAACACGCGCAGTTCGCGCTGCGGGTAGGGAATACTGATACCGTGCTGGTTGAAGATTTCCCAGATTTGCAAATTCACCGATGAGCGTACCGGCAGCTGACCGTTTTCCGGATCCTTGATCCATACGCCCAGTTCAAGATCGATACCGCTTTCCCCGAAGTTCTTCACAAATGCCATGGGTGCCGGATTGTCGACCACGCGCGGTTCGATGCGGGCGGCCTCTTCCAGCAGTTTTCTGGCCAGGTTCAGGTCGGTGCCATAGGCCACCTGAATGGGCAGGGCAATGCGGATCAGCCGGTCGGTATAGGACAGGTTGACCACGGTCGAGGTAATCATCGCCTCGTTGGGGATCAGCGCTTCGGTGCCATCGCCGCCCTTGAGCACGATATAGCGCGAAGTCAGTTGCGTGATGATGCCGAGCCGGTTGTCGATCTGCACCATGTCGCCGATCTTGATCGAGCGATCCATCAGGATGATGAAGCCCGAAACATAGTTGGAAGCAATCTTCTGCAGGCCGAAACCCAGGCCCACGCCCAGCGCGCCACCGAAGACCGACAGGACGGTCAGGTCGATGCCCACCAGCGGCAGTGCGATCAGAATTGCCAGCATGATGAGCAGTGCGCGCATCACCTTGATCACCATCACGCGCAAGCTCACATCCATGACCTCGGCCTGCATCAGGCGCCGCTCGATTTCCCGGCCGATCCATAGCGCAGCCAGTACGGTTGCGGCAACCGATGCCAGTGCCTGCAGGATGGTCAGCACCGATACCGTGCTTTTGCCGATATGCAGGCGAATGCCATCGAGCAATTGCCAGAATTCGGGCAGGATGCCGATCACGTGCAGCGCATAGGCCGACCAGATGGTGGCGGCAATGATGCGCTCGGAGCGACGCACCCATTCTGCGCCCTCGAATACCCGGCGCATCAGAAATACCAGCAAGCGGATGTTGACCATCGCCAGCAGCAGGATGTTGGCCAGTTTCACCAGCTTGAGCGAGGCCGCAAACCAGTGGCCCAGCAACCAGCCGCCCAGCCACACGCCGAGCATCCCGATCAGCGGAAAAACAATGCGTACAAACGCTTCGCGGCTCAGCTGTTCGCGTCGTTGCGGATCACTGGCCTCTGCCCGGCGCTGCACGGCCCGGCTCAGCAGCCAGGCCATGACGAGCACCGCGCCGATCAGGACAACCTGGGCCAGCATTTCGGTGCGCAACAATCCCTGCTGCAGCAGATCCTGATAAAACTCGGAGAGCAGGTTGTGCGCGTCGTTCATGCCGCTTCGCTCGCACGAATGCGGGACAGCGTGGCAGTGGTCGAGGTCTGGTGCAGGAACGGAACGGAATGCACCTTGCCACCCCAGCCCAGCACTTCACTGCTGCCGACGATATTTTCGATTGACCAGTCCCCGCCCTTCACCAGTACATCCGGGCGCACGGTCAGGATCAGGTCCAGCGGGGTATCGCTGTCGAACCAGGTCACCAGATCGACGCATGCCAGCGCCGCCATTACGGCAGCCCGTTCCGGCAACGCGTTGATCGGACGGTCATCACCCTTGCCTTGGCGGCGGACCGAGGCATCGGTGTTGAGTGCCACGACCATGGCGGCGCCCAGATCACGTGCCTGGGCCAGATAGGTGACATGGCCACGGTGCAGGATGTCGAAACAGCCGTTGGTGAATACCAGTGGGCGTGGCAATTGGCCAAGGCGCTCGGCCAGTTGTTCGGGAGGGCAGATCTTGTTTTCGAAATCGGGCAGGGGATAGCTTGTCATTGAATCACGCGCGGGTTGTGGAATAAAGGCGCCGCATGTGGGTGCTTCATGGGGCGCTCTGGTTTATGCTCTTCGATGATAGCAGACACAGCCAGAGGCAAAGCGGGGCAACATGACAGACTTTCAGCTTTTCATCATCGGCGACGAGATCCTTTCCGGACGCCGGCAGGACCAGCATTTCCCGGTGATGCTTGAAAAAATCAAGGCGCGTGGCCACCGCCTGGCCGGGGTGCGTTATCTGCCGGATGACCGGCCTGTGCTGATCGATGCCTTTCGTCAAACCCTGGCACGGCAGCAGATCGTGATTTCCTGTGGCGGCATTGGCGCCACGCCGGACGATCACACCCGGCAGGCCCTGGCCGAGGCGTTGGGCGTGCCACTGGAAATCCAGCCGCAGGCCAGGACCATCATCGAGGCACGCTTTGGCGACAAGGCCTACCCGCACCGCATCCGCCTGGCCGAATTTCCGCAAGGGGCGGAATTGGTGCCCAACCCGGTCAACCAGGTGGCAGGATGCAGCATCCGCGAACATTACCTGCTGCCCGGTTTCCCGGAAATGGCGTGGCCGATGGCGGACTGGCTGCTGGATCGCTACTACCCGGCCGGAATTGCCCCCAAGACCTTGTCGATCATCGTGCCCGAGGCACGGGAGGGTGAACTGATCGACCTGATGGAAGCATTGACGGCATGCTGGCCGCAGATCGCTTTTTCCAGCCTGCCCAGCTTCGGCAATGCACGCCATGCCGGGCTGCATATCGAATTCAGCGTGACCGGGCAGGAAAGCGAAGTACGCGAGGCCATGGGTTTTTTGCAGGAAGGGCTGCAACAGGCTGGTTTGGCATGGCAGGATTCTTCGATGTGAGGTTGTCGAAAAAATATTGAAAATCATTGTGTTATTGTGTTTTTTTTGGCCTGGGTGGGTGTGCTGGGATAAAATCACGCACGTTTCCAAATTGGGAGTTTCCTTACCATGATGAAGTTGTATTCCGGCACCTCCTGCCCGTTTAGCCATCGCTGCCGCATCGTCCTGTTCGAGAAGGGCATGGATTTCGAAATTCTTGACGTGGATGTGCAGAGCAAGCCGGAAGATCTGGCGGTAATGAATCCGTACAATGAAGTCCCGGTGCTGGTCGAGCGCGACCTGACCCTGTACGAATCCAACATCATCAATGAATACATCGATGAGCGCTTCCCGCATCCGCAACTGATGCCGGCCGATCCGGTGATGCGTGCGCGTACCCGCCTGATGCTGTTCAATTTCGAACGCGAACTGTTCATCCACATGCATACCCTGGAAGATGCTGCTGCGAGCAAGAAGGACCTGGAAAAGGCGCGCGCCGGCATTCGCGACAGCCTGACACAGATCGCTCCGGTGTTTACCAAGCAGAAGTACATGCTGGGTGAAGAGTTTTCGATGCTGGATGTGGCCATCGCCCCGTTGATGTGGCGCCTGGAACACTATGGCATTGAAGTGACCAAGGCCATGGCACCGGTACTGAAGTATGCCGAACGCCTGTTCAGTCGCCCGGCCTTTATCGAATCGTTGACCGCCAACGAAAAGGCCATGCGCAAGTAATCCTTTCGGCCGGGTCTGGCAGTCCTGCCACCCGGCCCTCCATGAGGAAAGACGATGCAGACGATGACATCCACCAAGCCGTATCTGATCCGCGCCATCCACGAATGGTGTTCCGATCAGGGACTGACGCCGTATATCGTGGTGATAGTACGTGGCCAGATGCAGGTCCCGATGGAGTACGTCAAGAATGGTGAAATCGTGCTCAACGCCAGCTACAACGCTACACGCAACCTGACGCTGGGCAATGATTTCATCACGTTCTCGGCACGCTTCAATGGCGTGTCGCGCGAGGTGGTGATTCCCGTCGGGGCCGTGGTGTCGATCTTTGCCAAGGAAAATGGCGAAGGTATGGGCTTTGAGTACGACGAAGACGTGCAGACTGGTCTGCAGTCGGCAGGCGAGGATGTCGCGGAAACTGCGGCAGCCGAAGAGCGGCCGGAGCCTGAACCGCAGCCGCCGGCCGGTGGCGGACGCAGTCACCTGCGTGTCGTGAAATAAATCGGTTGAGTCAAAATGAAACAGCCCGTGGTTTGATCACGGGCTGTTTCATTTTGACTCGCTGGCGGATCAGTAAATCACGATCCTGGCACCGGCGCGCAGGTTCTTGCTGGCCAGATTGTTCCACTTCGCCAGGTCGGCTGCGGCCACGTTGAATTTGCGTGCCACGGTCGAGAGGGTATCGCCGCGTTTGGCGACGTATTGACGGGCCGGGTTCGGCTTGGTCGCGGCGACCTTCAGGGTCTGCCCGATCTGGATGTCGTTGCCGCGCAGTCCGTTGAAGCTGCGCAATTCCGCCACGTTCAGCTTGTAGCGCTGGGCAATGCTGAACATGGTGTCGCCCTTGGCCACGCGGTGGGTGTCACGAATCTGTACCGCGCGTGGTTTGTCGCGTTCACCCCGGTCAACCGGTTCGGCGGCGCGATTGGCGGCGAGTGCCGCCAGCGTCTGCCGTTCGGCGATATCGAGATTTTCCACAATGGGTACCAGGATGGTCTGGCCTTTGGCATGCGTTTCGCGTGAGCCGATGTCATTGACATCCTTCAATTCTGCCAATGAGATGCTGAATTTTTGCGCCAGTTGGCTGAAGGTTTCCCCGCTACGGGTGACATACGGCTGCCAGTTCAGCAGCGGTTTGTCATAGCTGGCCAGATTGCGCTGGAAGGTATCCACCTTGTCGACGGGCAATACCAGTTTGCGATCATCTTTTTGCGCGATTACCGGCCGGATAAAGCCCGGATTGAGTTGCAGCAGTTCCGTGACACTGATTTCGGCCAGTTTGGCGGCCACGTCGACATCCATGTGGCGATTGACATCGATGGCTACGAAATAAGGTTCGTTGGGAATGTCCTTCAGGGTGACGTTGAACGCTTCCGGGTCGGCAATGATGTTGCGCACCGCCATCAGTTTGGGTACGTAGTTGGCTGTCTCGCTGGGCATCTTCAGGCTGACATAATCGGCCGTCTGGCCAGCAGCCTGGTTGCGCGCGACGGCACGTGCCACGGCATTTTCACCCCAGTTGTAGGAAGCCAGCGCCAGTTGCCAGTCATCGAACATGCCGTGGATCTGCGTCAGGTAATCGAGTGCTGCCTGGGTGGCGGCCACTACATCGCGCCGGCCGTCATACCACCAGGTGCGCTCCAGCCCGTAACGCTTGCCGGTTTCCGGAATGAACTGCCACATGCCGGAGGCGCGAGCCGGTGATTCGGCGCGCGGGTTGTAGGCGCTTTCGATCATCGGTAGCAGTGCCAGCTCCATCGGCAGGCCGCGTTTTTCGATTTCCAGGGTCACATGGTAGAGGTAGCGCTGGCCGCGCTCGAAGATGCGGTTCAGGTATTCCGGTCGGCTGGCGTAGTACTGTTCCCATTTGTGTACCAGCGGCGTATCCAGTTCCGGCATCTGGAAGCCATCGCGAATGCGTGCCCATAGATCGGGATAATTCGGTGCGTTGGCCACTTCATTCATCAGGTTGCGCTGGGCCAGTTCCGATTCTGCCGGACGGGTCAGTTGCGGTGCAGTCAGCACGGGAAACAGCACTTGCCTGATCCGGGCGATCTGTTCCTGTGAGGGTGCGGCTGCGCTGGTGTGCGGGGATTTTTGCGCCGGCAGTGCGGCGAGGGAGGTATCGGCCTGGGCAAGTTGTTCGTTGGCGAATGTACCGGCACAGCTTGCGGCCAGCAATCCGGCGATAAGTAGCCGGTTTTTCATGGACTTGTCCCTCAGAAGCGATAACAGCAATCGGGCGATGGTACTGGCGTGCTTTTGCGCATGTCAACGCATTGTGCCGGCTTATCTGAAATGATTTTTCCAGTCGCGCAGTGCTGTGAAAACTTCAAGCGGCGTAGTGGCTTGCGGGGCGTGCTGCTGCGCGGCTGCAATCACTGCCGGCTCATCGCACCGCAGAAAGGGATTGGTGGCCAGTTCCAGGCCGATGTTGGAGGGCACGGTGGCCTCGCCATTGGCACGCTTGGCTGCGACATCGCGCACCCGTTCGGCAAGTGCCGCGTTGTCTGGCTCGACTGCCATGGCAAAGCGCAGGTTGGATTGCGTGTATTCATGCGCGCAGTAAACCTGGGTGTCCGCAGAAAGCCTTGCTAGTTGCATGAGCGAGGCATGCATGGCCGCCATGTCGCCATCGAAGACCCGTCCGCAGCCGCCTGCGAACAGCGTGTCGCCACAAAACAGCGCTGGGCCGGCCAGATAGGACAGGTGTTCGCGCGTGTGGCCCGGCGTGGGCAAGACTTGAATATCCTCGTCCAGCAAGCGCAGCGAGTCGCCTGCGGGGGCTGCTTGCGTTACACCGGTTACCCCGGCCGGGCCATAAACCGGCATGTGATAGTGCTGTGCGAGAACCGGAATGCCACCGATATGGTCTGAATGGCGATGGGTGATCAAAACGCCTGCCAGATGCAGGGAGTTTGCTTCCAGCCAGTGCATGAGCGGTAGCGCATCGCCCGGGTCGACGGCGAGAGCCTCCCGGCCTTGATGCAAAACCCAGATATAATTGTCATCGAAGCAAGGCACTGCGCTGATGCTGAACATTTGTGGAGGGCTCCGTGAAACCTAAGCTCGACCATTTTGCCGCGTGGCTGGCGACTCCGCTAGGGAGTTACCTGGCCGCCGAGGAAATGGCCTGGTATGACCGGGTCTCGACCGATATTTTTGGCTACAAGGCCGTCCAGCTTGAATTGCCAGTGGTTGATTGCCTGCGCATGAACCGCATGCCCTGGCGCAGCACGGCCGGATTATCGCCGGCAGTGGGGGTGCGTTGTGCCCCGGAGCAATTGCCATTCAGTGAGCAAAGCATCGATCTCATGGCCTTGCCGCATGTGCTCGATTTTGCCCAAGACCCGCATGCCGTGCTGCGTGAGGCTGCGCGCGTGCTGGTGCCGGAAGGTCGGCTGCTGATCACTGGCTTCAACCCGTGGAGCTTGTGGGGCTTGCGTCGCTACAAGCCGGGTGAAAAGGGCATCGGTGCGCCGTGGCAGGGTAATGCGGTCAGCCTGCCGCGCCTGAAAGACTGGCTGGCACTGCTGGGCCTGGAAACCATGCGCGGCGAATACCTGTGCTACAGCCTGCCGGTGCAGCGCGAAGGCTGGCTGGCACGCACCCAGTTTCTGGAGCAGGCCGGTGATCGCTGGTGGCCGGCGGCCGGCGGCGTGTATTGCCTCGATGTGGTCAAGCGGGTGAAAGGCATGCGCATTATCGAGCCACAGTGGTGCCGTGTGCCCAACCCCAAAGCGCGTCCGGCAGCGGTCGCGGAAAAAACACCGATCAACAAAGAAATCAAATGACAGAAGTAGAGATTTACACCGATGGCGCCTGCAAGGGTAACCCTGGCCCAGGCGGCTGGGGCGCATTGCTGCGTTGCAATGGCCACGAAAAGGAACTGTGTGGCGGCGAAGCGGAAACCACCAACAACCGCATGGAATTGCTGGCAGTGATTTCAGCGCTTACCACGCTGACCCGTCCGTGCGCCATCATCCTGCATACCGATTCGCAATATGTGAAGAACGGCATCACCACCTGGATTCACGGCTGGAAGAAAAACGGCTGGAAAACTGCCGACAAGAAGCCGGTCAAGAATGTCGATCTGTGGCAGGCACTCGATGCCGCGCAGCAGCGTCACCGCATCGACTGGCGCTGGGTCAAGGGGCACAGTGGCCACGAATTCAACGAACGTGCCGATCAACTGGCCAATCAGGGCGTGGATAAAGCGCTCGGTCGCGCCTGATCTTCCGTTTGCAAGGAACAAGCATGAGACAAATCATACTGGATACCGAAACCACCGGTCTGCGGGTTGACGATGGCAACCGTATCCTTGAAATCGCTGCGGTGGAAATGCTGAACCGCAAGGTATCGTCACCCGAGTGCCATCTGCATCGTTACATCAACCCGGAGCGCGAAAGTGAAGAGGGCGCGCTGAACGTGCACGGTCTGACCCAGGATTTTCTGGCCGACAAGCCCAAGTTTGCCGATATCGCCCATGAATTCGTCGAGTTCGTGCGCGGTGCTGAGCTGATCATCCACAACGCACCTTTCGATGTCGGTTATCTGAACATGGAGCTCGATCGCCTGGGCCTTGGCAAGATTACCGATTACGTGACCGGCGTGATCGATACGCTGGCCATGGCCAAGGAAGCGTTTCCCGGCAAGCGCAATAGCCTCGATGCTTTGTGTGATCGCTTCGAGGTGGATCGCTCCAACCGGATATTGCATGGCGCGCTGATCGACTGCGAACTGCTGGCCGAAGTGTATCTGTGCCTGACGCGCGGGCAGGATAGCTTGCTGATCGATTTTGGTGGCAATACCCCTGCCGATACCGGCTTGCAGAATAAGGTGGCGAAGCCGCGCGGACCGCTCAAGGTGCTGGTGCCCACTGCAGAAGAATTGGCTGAACACGCCGCTTATCTCGATGCCCTCGACAAGTCGGTCAAGGGGCAATGCCTGTGGCGCGTGCTGGAAAACCCGCCTGCTGAGGAGATTCAGGCATGAGCTGCTTTGCCTTGGTGCCGGCAGCCGGATCGGGTTCGCGCATGGGCGTGGCCACGCCCAAGCAATATCTTGAGCTGCTCGGCCGCCCGCTGATCTGGCACACGATCCAGGCGCTCTGCGCCGTGCCGGAAATTGCCCGCGTCTGCGTGGTGATCAGCTCTGGCGACGAATGGTGGGAGAGTTACGACTGGTCCGCGTTCGAGCGTTTGCAAGTACTGCGCTGTGGCGGGGCCACACGGGCCGAATCAGTACGCAATGGTTTGCGTGAAGCCGCTGTGGCTGACGACGACTGGGCGCTGGTGCACGATGCCGCGCGGCCCTGCCTTGATCCGGCGATGGTCAGCACCATGATTGCCGAGCTGCGGGATGATCCGGTCGGCGGCATTCTGGCAATCCCGGTGGCCGATACGCTCAAGCGTGCGGCTGTCGGTGATCGCATCGCCCGTACTGAATCGCGCGATGGCTTGTGGCAGGCGCAAACACCGCAGATGTTCCGCCGTGGCGAGCTGATTGCGGCCATCGACGAATTTATGGGTCCGGATATTACCGACGAAGCCAGTGCGCTGGAAAAACAGGGCAAGGCGCCGCAACTGGTGATGGGCAGCCCGTGGAATCTGAAAGTGACGTATCCGCAGGATCTGCAACTGGCGGCCCTGATCCTGCATGGGAGGCAACCCCATGGCTGAAAATCTGCATATTGCCGCTGGCAGCAAGGAAGAAAAATACCGCGAACTGCTGCCGCAGCTCGAATCTCTCTTGGCCGGCGAAGCTGACTTGGTTGCGCGATTGGCCAATGCTGCCGCTGCGCTGCATGCCACATTCGACTGGTTGTGGACCGGTTTTTACCTGGTGCGTAACAAGCAACTCGTACTTGGGCCGTTCCAGGGGCCGATCGCGTGTTTTCGCATCGCGCACGGACGCGGCGTATGTGGTGCTGCCTGGGCACGCAATGAAACCTTGCTGGTGCCCGATGTCGAGGCTTTCCCCGGCCACATTGCCTGCTCGTCGCTGTCGCGTTCTGAAATCGTCGTACCCTTGCGCGACACCAGTGGCGAGGTGATCGGCGTGCTGGATGTGGATTCGATCAGGCTCGCCGATTTCGACGAGGTGGATCAGGCGTGGCTGGAGAAGGTGGCGGCGCTGGTGATGATTTGATTTCCCCCTCTCTCCCGACCTCTCTCCCCGATGGGGCGAGAGGAGTTTTCGCCTGCTGATGGTTTGACCCCCCTCGCCCGCTTGCGGGAGAGGGGCTGGGGGAGAGGGTGGGTTGCTACCAACAGGAGCTCTCATGCAAATTCCCGCTATCACCGCCTATCTGAATGGCCGCTACGCCCCGCTGGCCGAGTTGCAGGTGTCCGTGCTGGATCGCGGTTTCCTGTTTGGCGATGGCGTGTACGAGCTGGTGCCTGTGTACGACCGCCAGCCGTTCCGCCTTGATGAACATTTGCGCCGGCTGGCCAGCAGTCTGGCAGCTGTGCGCATCGATGACCCGCTCTCGCCCGACGCATGGCGGCTGATGGCGCGCACGCTGATCGAGGCGCAAGCGTTTGCCGATCAGTCCCTGTACATCCAGGTCACGCGCGGACCGGCCTGGCCGCGCAATCACGCCTTTCCGCAAGAAGTCACACCGACTGTATTCGCTTATGCCGAGCCACTGATTCCACCACCACCGGAGCAGGTGGCCACCGGCATTACCGCAATCACGGCTGAAGATATTCGCTGGCAGCGCTGCAATATCAAGGGTTGTTCGATGCTGGCCAACGTGCTGTTGAAGCAGATGGCCGCCGATGCTGGTGCGGGCGAAGTGATCATGCTGCGCGAAGGCGAATTGATCGAAGGCGGCGCGAGCAACGTATTTATCGTGCGCGATGGGGTGATCCTCTCGCCGCCGCCATCCGGGCGTATGCTGACCGGCATCACCTACGATGTGGTGCGGGAACTGGCACAGGCGCACGGCATGCCACTGGCCCTGCGCCGAATCAGTGAGGTGGAATTGCGTGCCGCCGATGAGGTGTGGATCACGTCATCGAGCAAGGAAATTCTGGCCGTGGTCGAACTCGACGGACGGCCGGTTGGAAACGGCGTGCCCGGCCCCATTTATCGACGCATGTATGATTATTACCAGGCATTCAAGGTCGCAAAAATGCGCCCGCAAGCCTGATTTTCAAGAAACGCAAAACAATGACCCA
Source organism: Formivibrio sp. oc-25 (assembly GCF_055810895.1). Classification (NCBI taxonomy): domain Bacteria; kingdom Pseudomonadati; phylum Pseudomonadota; class Betaproteobacteria; order Neisseriales; family Chitinibacteraceae; genus Formivibrio; species Formivibrio sp. oc-25. The sequence goes on from NZ_JBVVOL010000004.1 coordinate 129,905, forward strand.
AACACCCAAACTCCAGGACCTGTTGCAATTCCCCGCACTGATCCCCGTCAAGGCTGTCAGCCACAAGGGCGTGCCGGCAGAAACCTTCCGCCTGGAAATGATCGATCTGACCGTGCGCCATGTGCCGGGTTTTTCGGCCGAGCTGATCTCGATTCGCGCCAGCAGCAGCGGCAACTACTATGCCGTCACCCTGTCCGCCACGTTCGTCGATATCGATCAGTTCCATGCGCTGGATGCGGCGTTGAAGCAGCACCCGCTCGTGAGGATGGTGCTGTGATGCATCGTGAGGTGTCAGGTGTGAGGTGTGAGGTGTGGGGCGAGCAGGGTGATGCAGAGGTTTTGCACCTCACTCCTCACTCCTCACTCCTTACCCGAAAGCTCGGCCTGGTCGATTACGTTCCCACCTGGCAGGCGATGCAGGCTTTCACTGCCGCGCGCGATGAAACCACGCAGGATGAACTGTGGCTGCTCGAGCATCCGCCGGTCTACACGCAGGGCCAGGCGGGCAAGCCCGAGCATGTGCTCAATCCCGGCGATATTCCTATCGTGCAGATCGATCGCGGCGGGCAGGTGACTTACCACGGCCCTGGCCAGTTGATCGCCTACCTGATGCTGGATCTGAAGCGCCACAAGCTGGGCGTGCGCGAGCTGGTGCGCAAGCTCGAGCAAAGCGTGATCGACGTGCTGGCTGGCTACGATATCGAAGCCTATGGCAAGGTAGACGCACCCGGCGTGTATGTGATGCGCGAGGACGGCGAAGCCAAGATTGCTGCGCTGGGCCTGCGTATTCGCAATGGCTACAGCTATCACGGACTTTCGTTCAACGTGAACATGGATCTGGAGCCGTTCAGCCGCATAAACCCCTGTGGCTACGCGGGTTTGCAGGTGGCGCAGCTGGCGGATTATGGTTTTATTGACGAGACACCGGCCAGCGTCGCCGATAGAATTTCGAGAAGCATTCTCAACAATTTAGGCTTATAGCCTTCTCTTCACCCAAAAGATCGTAGGACGGCTTTCAACCCGTTAGTGTTGCAGCATTTAGATAGCTGGTTGACGGACTAAAGTCCGTCCTGCGGCATGACGGAATTGGGGTAAAAGAGCGGGGCAACATTCATCGCGCACAGGAACGCACAATGACAGCAGAAAACAAGCCCGCCGGCGCCGTTGCCGGTGTCAAGCTCAAGGGTGAAGCCAAGACCGCCCGCATCCCGATCAAGGTGGTGCCGCTGGAGCAGAAGCTGAAAAAGCCGGAATGGATTCGTGTGCAGGCGCCCACGTTGAACGGCCGCTTCTACGAGATCAAGGAAATCCTGCGCAGCCAGAAGCTGCATACCGTGTGCGAAGAGGCTACCTGCCCGAATATCGGTGAATGCTTTGGCAAGGGCACGGCCACCTTCATGATCATGGGCGACATCTGTACCCGCCGCTGCCCGTTCTGCGATGTGGGCCATGGTCGCCCCAATCCGCTCGATGCGAACGAGCCGCAGCATCTGGCTGAAACCATCGCTGCGCTCAAGCTCAAGTACGTGGTGATCACCTCGGTCGATCGCGACGACTTGCGCGATGGCGGTGCGCAGCATTTTGTCGACTGCATCACCAAAACCCGCGAGCTCTCGCCCGCAACCCAGATCGAAGTGCTGGTGCCCGATTTCCGCGGACGCATGGATATCGCACTGGATATCTTCGCCACCGGCTTGCCCGATGTGATGAACCACAATCTGGAAACCGTGCCGCGTTTATACAAGCAGGCCCGCCCCGGTGCCGATTATGCTCACTCGCTGCAACTCTTGAAGGATTTCAAGGTGCGCTTCCCGAATGTTCCTACCAAGTCCGGCATCATGGTTGGCCTGGGCGAGACGGACGAGGAAGTGTACGAACTGCTGCGCGACATGCGCGCGCACGATATCGACATGCTCACGCTGGGCCAGTACCTGCAGCCTTCCAATGGCCACCTGCCGGTGTTGCGTTATGTCGAGCCGGCGCAGTTCAAGCGCTTCGAGGAATACGCCTACGAAATCGGCTTCAAGCATGCTGCAGTCGGGGCGATGGTGCGTTCCAGCTACCACGCCGATCAGCAAGCGCACAAAGCAGGCGTGTAATTCTCCAGTAGCGAGAATCGACAGACAGTTCCCTCTCCCCAGCCCTCTCCCGTAAACGGGAGAGGGAGCATCAGTGTTTGGTTTCAAGCCCCTCGCCCGCCCGCGGGAGAGGGGTTGGGGAGAGGGTAATCAGCCGGCGCTTGCTTACTTTCTGGAGAAAACAATGAATTACCGGCAACTTGGCAAGACAGGCTTCAGTGTTTCGGAAATCGGGCTCGGCACCTGGCAGGTCGGTGGCACCTGGGGCCAGCCATTCGATGCAGCGCTGGCCGAGCGCACGCTGCTCGCCGCCATCGATAAAGGCGTGAATTTCATCGATACGGCCGACGTCTACAGCGGTCAGCAGAGCGAGCGCGTGGTGGGCAAAGTGGTCAAGGCGCGGCGCGATCAACTGTTCATCGCTACCAAGGTAGGCCGCCGCCTGAATCCGCACGATGCCGCCGGTTACAACCCGCAGAATATCCGCCAGTTCGTGGAAGAAGCCTTGGTCAATACCGGGCTCGATACACTTGATCTGGTGCAGCTGCATTGCCCGCCCACGCCGGTCTACGCCAAGGCCGAAGTGTTCGGCGAACTCGCCAAGCTGAAGCAGGAAGGCAAGATCCGCCACTTCGGTGCCAGTGTCGAAAAAGTGGAAGAAGCGCTGCAGGCCATCCAGTATGAAGAGCTGGCCACCATCCAGATCATCTTCAACATGTTCCGCCAGAAGCCGATCGATGCCTTTTTTCCGGACGCTCAGCAGAAGAACATCGGCGTGATCGTGCGCGTACCGCTTGCCAGCGGCCTGCTTACCGGCAAGATCACGCGCGATACGCAATTCGGCCCCAAGGATCACCGCAGTTTCAACCGCAACGGCGAAGCGTTCGACAAGGGCGAAACCTTCTCCGGCGTGGATTTTGAAACCGGCCTCGCTGCCGTCGAAGCACTCAAGCTGTACTTCCCTGCCGACCCGGGTCTGGCTGCGTATGCCCTGCGCTGGTGCCTGATGTTCGATGCCGTGAGCACGGTCATCCCCGGCGCCAGCCGCCCGGATCAGGCTGAGCGCAACCTGATCGCCAGCGGTTTGCCCGCGCTGACCAACACCCAGATGGCCGCCGTGGCCGATGTCTATGAACGGCTGATCAGGCCGCAGGTGCATGCATCCTGGTAATCATTTTGGCCCCTTCTCGCAGCAGCAGAAGGGGCCTATAACCATAAAACAATAAATCTCTACACTGGAGTAACCATGCGTGACTCACTTCCCCGCCACCAGCTCAGCATGACCGTGCTGATGACCCCGGACATGGCCAATTTTTCCGGCAATGTGCATGGCGGCTCGCTGCTCAAATTGCTCGATCAGGTGGCCTACGCCTGCGCCAGCCGCTACGCCGGCACCTATGCCGTTACGCTTTCAGTCGATAGCGTGCTGTTCAAGCAGCCGATCCACGTTGGCGAACTGGTCACCTTTCTGGCCAACGTCAACTACACCGGCCGCACTTCGATGGAAGTCGGCATCAAGGTCATCGCCGAGGATATTCGTAACAACTCGGTGCGCCACACCAACAGCTGCTTTTTCACCATGGTGGCCATGAACCCGGACGGCAAACCGGCTGCGGTACCGCCGCTGAGCCCGGATACGGACGATGCACGCCGGCGCTGGAAGGAAGCCGAGGTCCGGCGCGCACTGCGGCTGAAAAAGTGAGTAGCCGCCGAAGAATGTCGGAATCGTAGATGTTGACCCTGCGCAAACTGGCAATAAGTGACGAAAATTGTCACTCATTGATCCAGGCAGGGCAAAGAAAAAGGGCCGTAGCGCGAAGCTGCAGCCCTTTTGCATTTTTGGTGCCGTTGAAGTGAATCGAACACTCGACCTACTGATTACGAATCAGTTGCTCTACCGACTGAGCTACAACGGCGCGGGAGCGGATTCTACCGCGAACCGGGCGGTTTGTGAACAATCCGGACTTGGCAGTGCTGCCTGCATCTGGCTTGTACATAAAAATCGAGCGATCTCCATGATCTGGCACGCTGTTTGCGTTATGGTTGGCACGTCGCAAAGGCGGCAAGTTGACTAATCCAAAGGGGAACACTATGAAACGCATGCAAAAAGGTTTTACCTTGATCGAACTGATGATCGTGGTCGCGATCATCGGCATTTTGGCTGCGATTGCGCTGCCGGCTTACAATAACTATCGTGTCAGATCTGCAAATGCTGCATGTTTGGCAGAAGGGACCGCGTACGTCAAAAATGCAATTGCTGCTATCTATGCAAGCATGAGTGTTCCTGCTTTCGATAACAGTGCTTGCCAAACCACGACCGATACCATAACGGCAGCTTCCGGTACTTGGGATGTTGTTCCCGCATCGCCGGGTACTGGCACGGTGACGTGTCAGCTGGATACAGGTAATTGCTCGCATTCCTAAAATTGGGTGCTGAAACAATAGGCCTCGCTTCGGCGGGGCTTTTTTGTACTATGCCCACCCAATAGGGGGATGGCCATGACACGTAGGCAACAAGGATTTACCTTGATTGAACTGATGATTGTTGTCGCTATCATCGGCGTTTTGGCTGCGATTGCGCTGCCGGCCTACAATGGTTATCGGATTCGTGCAGCGGAGTCTTCCTGCTTGTCCGAAGCCGTGGCGTATACCAAGCACGCACTGTCTGCTGTCTATGCCAATTCCACGATTCCGTTGCCGGCCAACAACGCCTGCACCAATATCTCTCAATTGACCAATGTTTCCGGCGCATTGAGCCCCACCTCCTCGACCATCACGCCGCGCACGCCTGGTCAGAGATCCATCTTGTGTGATAACGCCAACGGCAACTGCACCATCCAATAAATGAATGTCGCATCCTTAAAAATTCGCCATGACCCTAATCCGCTCTGAAAATACCTCAAACCGTGGTCTGCTGCTGTGGAGCTTGCTGCTGTGCGTGGGCTGGCTGTTGCCAATACACAATGTACCGTGGGCTGCTTTTCATACCGATGCCTGGATCACTTTGATATTGTTGGCTGCAGCCGGTGTGATGGTTGTCCGCTCCCCTGACAGGGTGAATCTTCATGGCATCGTCATTTTTGTTGCCGGGATGTTGGGGGTGGTCTGGTTGCAACGTGCCTTCGGGCTGGTGCTGGAAACCGGCAATGCCTGGATGGGCACAACCTATCTGCTCGGCCTGCTGCTGGGCTTGCTGGTGGGTGCTTGCTGGGAAAGCAGGCTGCCCGGGCAATTGGCTGATGGCCTCTTTAGTGCGGTTGGCATAGCTGCAGTGGTATCGGTCGGTATTCAGCTGCACCAGTGGTGGGGTGGCGAGGCCTCATGGTTGATGGCCGGCAATCCGTCCCGGCCTTTTGCCAATCTGGGCCAATCCAACCAGATGGGGACTTTCCTGTTGTGGGGTCTACTGGCGCTGGCATGGGGGGTATTGCGGGGGAAAGTGGCTACGGTGCTGGCGCTGTTGCTGGCTGCCTGGCTGCTGTTCGGGCTGGCGCTGACGGGGTCGCGCACGGCGTGGATCGCCGTGGTGCTGCTGGTTGCCGCTGCCTGGCTCTGGCGCCGGCACTGGCCGCAGCCGAGATTTCCCTGGGTGGTAACAGGCCTGGCTTTGTATTTCGCTGCTTGTGTGGCCGTGGTGATTACATTGCAACAAGCAGCTCCCTCACTGGATACGGTTACCCGGCTGCAGGGTGAACCGCGCTTTGCTGCCTGGACGTTGTTTGTCGATGCTGTATGGCAGCGCCCCTTCTTTGGCTACGGCTGGAATCAGACCCTTCTGGCACAAGGGAACGTGGCGCTGGAGCACCCCCCGCTTTCCATGTTTTACAGTTATTCCCACAACCTGTTTCTGGATCTGGTTTTGTGGTGCGGTATCCCGTTGGGCTTGCTGGTGGCCGGATTGCTGCTGCACTGGATGTGGCTGCAAATCAGGTCCGTTCGCTCGGCCGAGCATGCGGTGCTGGTGTTGTTTGTGCTGGTTGCAGCCAATCATGCCATGTTCGAATATCCGCTTTATTACGCCTATATCCTGCTGCCGGTCGGGCTGGTGATGGGCGCACTCAATGTGCGGGCTGGCATGCAGCCAGTCTGGCAGATGCCGCGTGGCATTTTTGCATTGCTTTGGTTAAGTGGCGCTGTACTGTTTGCGCTGGTGGTCCGGGATTATTTTCAGGTGGAAGCACGCTATGGCGCACCAGTTCCGGAGGCTCAAGACAAGGCAGCTGCGCCATCTTCCGATTTGTTGCTGCTTACCCAGTGGCAGAGCTATTTTGAGTATTCCAGGCTTGTTCCGAAGGCCGGTATGACCGAGGCCGAGCTGGACCGGGCGCGCATGCTGACTGCGCTAAATCCGAACAACATCAGTTTCACATTCAAACTTGCCATGTCACTGGCTTTGAATGGCAAGCCACAGGAAGCGGGAGACTGGCTGGAAAAATTCTGCAGGATGGCACCTCATCACTATTGTGAAGCGGTAAAAGGTCAATGGATCAAGGCAAAACAGGGCAGGCCTGAACTGGCTTCCGTGGTGTGGCCTGCATTACCTGGTGCCGTTAAGCCGGAATAGGCACGTTCGCCCGAAGCAAGGCTCGGGTGAGCCTCCTTGAATGCGCCGAAAGATGGATTTTCGGTACTTGCGGTATCATTGCCCGATTCCGTATTCCTGTTTCCGTGTATGTCCCCTATCAAACTGATCGTCGGCCTCGGCAACCCCGGGGCCGAATATGCACAGACCCGGCACAATGCCGGGTTCTGGTTTGTCGATGAACTGGCGCGCAGCGCCGGTGTTTCCCTGCGGCACGAGTCCAAATTCCACGGCTTGGTGGCCAAGGTCCGGCTGGATGGGCGCGAGGTGTGGCTGTTGCAGCCACAAACCTTCATGAACCGCAGCGGCCTTTCCGTGGTGGCGCTGGCGCAGTTCTACCGCATCCTGCCCGATGAAATCCTGGTCGTGCATGACGAGCTGGATATTCCGGCCGGGCAGATCAAGCTCAAGCAGGGCGGTGGCAATGGCGGGCACAATGGCCTGAAGGATATCCAGGCACATCTTTCTACCCCGGCATTCTGGCGCTTGCGCGTGGGTATCGGCCATCCGGGCAACAAGGCCGAGGTGGCGAGTTTCGTGCTCAAGCCGGCCCGGCGCGAAGAGCAGGAATTGATCGACGAATGCCTGAATCGCGCGCATATCGTGCTGCCGAAAATTCTGGCGGGCGAGACGGGTGCGGCGATGCAGTTGCTGCATACCGACGAGACCAAGAAACGGCCAAACAAGCCGTTGGCGGAATGATCCCTCCCTCGCGAGCGGTCGTAGGACGGGTTTTAACCCGTCATCCACCATGCTTTCAAACATACTGTTGACGGACTGAAGTCCGTCCTACGGTCTCAATTCTGGTGGGAAGCGTGAATTTATTGGAAAAGGAACCGCCATGCAGACCATCCTGATCGCCAACCCGAAGGGCGGCAGCGGCAAATCCACGCTGGCGACCAACCTGGCCGGTTATTTTGCCTGGCAGGGTGAACAGGTGATGCTGGGGGATCTGGACCGGCAGCAAACCTCGCGCCACTGGCTGCGCTTGCGCCCGGACAATTTTCCGGCCATCACCGGTTGGGAGCTGAAAGACCGTGAACCAGCGCGCCCTCCCAAGGGCACCACGGTGGCGGTGCTGGATAGCCCGGCGGGCTTGCATGGCAAGAAGCTGGATCAGGCGCTGAAGGTGGCTAGCCGCATTCTGGTACCGGTACGCGCCGGGTTCTTTGACATGTGGGCGTGCGAGGATTTCTTTCGGCAACTGGCCGAAGAAAAGGCCGTGCGCAAGGGTGTGGTCGAGGTGGCGGTGGTTGGCATGTGCGTGAATCCGCGCACGCGCAGCGCGCAGGAACTGGATGATTTCCTTGCGCAGTTTGCATTGCCGGTGCTCACGCATCTGCGCGAAACCCAGTTGTATATCCAGCTGCAACCCAAGGGCTTAACCCTGTTCGATCTGCCGCGTCTGCGTTATGCGCGCGATTACCAGGAATGGCAGCCGCTCTTGGATTGGCTGCAGAGATAATCCATCCACCCTCTCCCCAGCCCTCTCCCGCAAGCGGGAGAGGGAGCCGCTATTCCTCTCGCCCGCCGGGGAGTGGGTGATTTTGCTCCTCTCGCCCGTTTACGGGAGAGAGGCTGGGAGAGAGGGCGTGTCTTTTTTGAATCAAACCATTGAATGAGTCCTAACGTGAGCAACAAAATCCCCGTCAATCTGGTCACCGGTTTTCTTGGCGTGGGCAAGACCACGGCCTTGATGCGTTTGCTGGCTGCCAAGCCGGCGGATGAATACTGGGCGGTGGTGGTCAACGAGTTTGGTGAGGTGGGCATCGATGGCGCCACGCTCTCAACCGCAGGCGAGGGCTTGCAGGTGGCCGAGGTGCCGGGCGGTTGCGTGTGCTGCACCACCAGCCCGATGTTGCGCACCGCGCTGAATCAATTGGTGAAGGCGCGCCGCCCGGATCGCTTGCTGATCGAGCCTTCCGGATTGGGGCATCCGGCCGGGATTGTTGATCTGCTGCGCGATCCGTTCATGGCCAAGACTTTTGAGGTGCGGGCGGTGTTGACGCTGCTTGATCCGCGCCATCTGGAAGATAGCCGCTATACCAGCCACGAAACCTGGCGGGATCAGATCCAGCTGGCCGATGTGCTAGTGCTGAACAAGTGCGATGTGGCTGATGTGGCGCAGATCGAGCGCGCGCAAGCGATGGCTGCGGCGCTATTCCCGCCCAAGCTGGCGGTGGTGCAATCGGTGAACGGCGAGTTTGATGCAGCTCTGCTCGATCTGGAGCTGCATCCGGAGCGCTGGCCGGAAGTGGGAACCCCGCATGCGCACAGCAATAATGTGCCCTTGCGGCCACGCAAGAAGGTTGTGCAACCCGAAGTTGCTTCCGAGCTGGAAAGCTGGCCGATTCGCAAGCAGCAATCGAGCCTGGGCAGCCATAGCTGCGGCTGGATCTTTGCGCCGGAAACGCAGTTCTTCAGCGCAGCAGTGGCCGATCTGTTCGAGGCATTCAACCAGCCGGAATCGCTGGGCCTGGCTGGCCTGACCCGGGCCAAGGCGGTGGTAAATACCGAGCGCGACTGGTATCGCTTCGATTGGGTGGACAACATGCCCGGCGTGATGCCGGCCGCCTGGCGGCGCGATAGCAGGCTGGAAGTCATTGTGCAGGCAGAGTCGGCACCGGATTGGTCGCTGCTGGAAGCAAGGTTGCTGGCGGCGCGGATCGGGGGGTGAGAGCTCCCTCTCCCCAACCCTCTCCCGCAAGCGGGTGAGGGAGTATTGTGCCCCTCTCGCCCGCTTGCGGGAGAGAGGTTGGGAGAGAGGGGAGGGAGCAGGAGTGGCCGCGTTAGCGGGCGCTGGCCACCAGCAGGTCTGCCAGTGTGGTTTCGTGAGGTTCGATCAGGTGCAATTCGCGCAGTTGCTGCAAGGCACTGGCGAGATCATCGATCTGGGTGAGTTGTTGCAGTTCCCGCTGGGTTTTGCGCCCGTCTATCATCAGCAACAGCCGCCGCAGCCGGGCATTGATTTCTGCGCTGCGATGGTTGATCTCGTGAATGCCCTGCAATGTTTTCTGGTAAATGGTGTCCTGTTTCATCTGCATTCTCCCTGTTTGCCGGGAACAGTGCGCCGGGGGAGGGCTGGTTCCCATCGGGAGGATTGTAGTGAATTATTTTTTGTTACAAAAGATGGTCACAGGCTGCCGTAGGAATGCAGGCCGGCCAGAAACATGTTGACGCCGATAAAGGCAAACAGCGTGATCAGCAGGCCGATCACCGACCACCACGCCAGGATGGCACCGCGCCAGCCCTTTACCAGCCGCACATGCAGCCAGGCAGCATAATTGAGCCAGACGATCAGCGCCCAGGTTTCCTTCGGATCCCAAGACCAGTAACCGCCCCAGGCATCGGCCGCCCACATGGCACCCAGTACCGTGGCGATGGTGAAAAACAGAAAGCCTACGGCAATGGCTCGGTACATGATTTCATCCAGCACGCGCATGTCCGGCAGGTGGCTGGCCAGAATGCCTCGCCGCGCCAGCAGTTGCGCTACGCCGAGCATGGCCGCGAGTGCAAAGGCACCGTAACCGATGAAGTTGGCCGGTACGTGGATCTTCATCCACCACGATTGCAGCGCCGGGATCAGCGGCTGGATTTCATGTGCCTGCCTATCCAGGCTATACCAGACGATAAAACCGACGGCGGCCGAAATCACCAGCAGCACGAACGCGCCCAGCTTGCGTGTCTGGAAGCGTGCTTCGTAAAACAGGTGGAGCAGTGCGGTGATCAGGCAGAACAGCACGAAGACTTCATACAGGTTGGAAACCGGAATATGGCCGACATCCGGCCCGATCAGCCAGGATTCGTGCCAGCGAACCAGCAAGGCCACCAGTGCGGCACCTGCAGCGGCCCAGGTCAGCCCGCTGGCAATGCCCAGGGCCGAATCCGAGCGCCTTAGCAAACCGATCCAGTACAGCAGCGTGGCCAGTACAAACAGCACGCACATCCACATGACCGCCGACTGGCTGGCGAGCAGATACTTGAGCCAGAACGATTGCTGGGCGTTTTCCAGACTACCGCTGTACAACCAGACCGCAAGGCCGGCGACTGCGCCACTGACTGGCAGGAAAATCTGCTGTGCCGGCCAGCGCCAGCCCAGCCAGGCCAGACCGATTGCACTGGCGATCAGAATGCCTTGCTCATAGCCATCCATCAGCCCGGCGTAGCGCCACAATGTGAGCGCGCTGCCAATTAGCAACAGCACGGCAAATGCCGATAGGCGGGAGGTCAATCCGGTGGTCTGATCAGGATGCTTCATGGCTGCTCTCGGCGGTCATTGCTTGCAAAACCGTGTCGAATTCACGGTCCAGGTCATCATTTTTGCGGTTGGCTGTCATGGCGAACAGGGTGCCCTGCGGGCTGATGCGCACCCAGCAGCGCACTTCACGGATATAGAACATGCAGAACACGCCGGCGATCAGCAGCAGGCAGCCCAGATACACGATCGGCTGGCCGGGCGCGCGGGTGAGCTGAAAGCCGCTGGCTTTGACTTCCTCAAAGCCGGTGAGCTGCAGCCAGACTGGCGCGCCATATTCGAACAGGCCGCTGGTGGCGACCAGGCTATCGAGCAGGAAGCGGTACTGCTGTTCATTTACGGCAATGGCTGGCAGGCCGGCAATGCCTTGTGCCACGTCCATGGCGTCGATGACTGCACCTTGCAGCACTTTCAGATAGGTCTGGGCGACGGTCTGGCGCTGTGCTTCGGGGACTTTTTCTTCCAGGAAACGGTCGATGGCCGGAAAACCGCCGGCGGCGAACCGCTCCAGTACGCCGATCACGACATTCTGGAACTGCTCGCGCGCGGCGGTTGATATGCCGCCCCCGGCCTGAGCCTTGGCGCTGGTACGCCGGGCGATTTCGCCAAACAGCGCGGGGTTGAGCAGGGTGCTGCGCAAACGCAGGAAAGTGGCCGTGTCACCCTTGTTGTCCAAGGGAATGCGCGCGAAGCGGAAGGGCGCGTTTGGTTCCTTGCGGCTACCGGAGAGCTGGTAGAGCTGGCCATCCTCGTACAGCGGAGCCAGATAATTGAGGAATTCCACCGCCTGGCCGGCGTTGTCACGCAGCTTGAACTGGATTGACGGCCCGAAATTGCGCGTGTGCTTTTCGGCACGTACCTGGCGGGCGCGCTCAAATGCCGCAGCCATCTTGCCTGCCGGCGCGGAAGCATTGGCGTCCGGCGTCTGGTTTTCGATATTGAAGGCGCGGAAGTCGCCCCACTCCAGCTGGTAGTTGCGCCCTTGCAATGCAATCGGCTGGCTGGTTTGTGAACGCGCCCGCAAGGTGGTGACGGCGCCGGATTTGCCAGACAGGTCATGCTGGCGCAGGGTGATGGCCGAGCCGCCATCGCCAAAGCTGGCCTGGTAAATGGCAATGCCGCGGTATACCAAGGGTTTGTTGACTTCGACCACGGCCCGGCGCAGCACCTTGCCGTTCTGGCGGTCGAGCAGTTCTATCTTGCTGGCAAAACGCTTGGGCTGGCCCGTGGCGTAGTGTTCAACTTCAAAACGCTTGAGCTGGATGGCAAATGGCAGTTCCTGCACGTAATAGCCCTTGCCCGCGTTCAGGAACACCACATCGGCAATGCCTTGCTCAGGGATAGTGACATTGCCGCGAAAGGCATGATTGCTGGACGACAGCCGGCTTTGCTGCGGCACCTGGCTTTGCGGCAGATCACGCACTTCCGGGGTGCGCAAACCAGCCAGTTCCATGAATTTGAGCGGCAGATTGCCATCGAGCAGGCCACCCAGGCAGATCACGACGATGGCCGCATGGGCAAACAGGTAGCCGGCTTTTTGCAAGCGCCCCTTTTTGCCTACGATCAGCCAGTCGGCACCAATCTCCTTTTCCTTGACCTTGAAGCCTTGCTCAGTCAGTGCGCTGATGACCGCTTCACGTTCGCAGGATTGCGCCAGTTCGCGGTGATGGGGCAAGGCGCGCAGTGAATCCTGCGTGGCTTGTTCGCGCCAGCTTTGCATGTCGCGCAGTATCTTGGGCGTATGCCGCCACAAGCACAGGCTGACCGAGATGATCAGAAACAGCAGAATCAGCAGGAAACCGGCAGCATGGTAGATATCGGTCAGGCCGAGTACGTCAAACAGTCTGGCCCAGAATTCGCCGAATTCGATGATATAGCCGGCAGGCGGTTCATTTTGCTTGAGAACGGTGCCGATGATCGATGCAATGGCCAGTACGGTGAGCAGGCTGACGGCAAAGCGCATCGACGAGAGCAGCGTGAACAGCGCTCGGGCGAAAGTCGGGCGGGTAGTGGTCATGGCGGCGGGCGGGCCGGCACGTGTCCGACCCGGGATAATCAGTGCAGGGCCTGGATGTATTCAGCGACAGCCTGGATTTCCTTGTCGGTCATCCGTTCGGCAATCGGCAACATATTCGGGTGGTTGGCGCGCTCGCCGGTGCGGAAGGCTTTCAATTGCGCCACGATATAGGAAGCATGCTGGCCGGCCAGGCGCGGGTACTGGGATGGAATGCCGGCGCCGTTGGGAGAATGGCAGCTCATGCAGGCCGGCAAGCCCTTGCTGGCGATGCCGCCCCGATAGATGGCCTTGCCAGCTTCGATCAGTGCCTTGTCGCTCGCGCCGCGAACTTTAGGCTGCTGGCTGCTGAACCAGGCAGCAGCATCAGCCATGTCGGCATCTGACAGCGGTGTGGCGATACCCAGCATGATCGGGTTCTTGCGCGTACCGTTCTTGAATTCGGTGAGCTGTTTATAGATATATTCCGGGTGCTGTCCGGCAATCACCGGGTTCGCAGCGGCGACACTGTTGCCATCCACGCCGTGACAGGCGATACAAACCTTTTCCGCGATGGCTTTGCCCTTGACCGGGTCACCCTTGGGGGCGGCAATGGCGGATGCCAGTGGCACAAGCAGGAAAGCGGCAAGCAGATAACGCATTTGTATGGGCTCCGGAGGCTGCGCAGGCATAAATGGCATGCGGCATGAGTATGATTTGGATCAATTCTGTTATTCTATATCACGATCCTACCGCAAAATACAACGCTTCTCATGTCGCTTTTCCAATCCCTGCGTTTTCTCACCACCGTCAATGATCTCCGCCAACTGCCGGCCGAAGGTCTGGAAGTGGCGTTTGCCGGCCGCTCCAATGCCGGAAAATCCAGTGCAATCAATACTCTGGCCAATCATACCCGGCTCGCTTTCGTGTCCAAGACACCGGGGCGCACCCAGCATATCAACTATTTCGATTTCGGCGGCGAGCGCCGACTGGTCGATTTGCCCGGCTATGGTTATGCCGAGGTGCCGGTGGCCGTACGGGCGCACTGGGAAAAACTGCTGAGTTATTACCTGATGACGCGAACCAACCTGATCGGCCTGGTCCTGATCATGGATGCACGGCGTCCGCTGACCGAGCTTGATCGGCAGATGATCGACTGGTTCCGACCGACCGGCAAGCCTGTTCACTGCCTGCTGACCAAGGCCGACAAGCTGAGCCGGCAAGATCAGATCAAGACATTGCGCCAGGTCGAAGCCGAATTCGCCGAAGATTCGCTGATGACGGTCCAGCTCTTCTCCAGCCTGAAAAAACAGGGCGTCGAAGAAGTGGAAAACATTGTCGGCGGCTGGTTTGCCGCCGCCAGCTACGAAGCCGCCGAGATCAATCCGATGAATGGCGCCGAATAAGGCCGCTTGCTGCTTGAATTTGTTCTTGTTGGAGCTAGCTTTAAGTCTAGACGTTGTCGTGCGTCTCCCGCTTTCCCTCCCTGAGCGGGGCTTCGCCAGTTGCGAAGCATCAATCGGCCCCGGTCGGCATGTATCTGGCCGGGGTTTCTTTTGGCAAATGTGCAACGCTGCCTGCCTGATATTCCGTTAATCTTGTCCTGCCCGTGAAGCTGCCGGTATGATCATCTTCTAATAATGTGACACAAAGCTTTCTGGTGTTGCTGAAAATGGATCGCCGAACAGCCGGTCCATGCATGCGTGTCTGGATAAACAGACCGGGCCAGTATCTATGAGCGTCGGTCATGCGGAGGGGAGTGGATGTCCAATCTTGCAGGCGTGAAGGTGATGGTAATCGATGACAGCAACACCATTCGCCGTAGCGCGGAAATCTTCCTGGGCCAGGCCGGTTGTGATGTGATCCTTGCGGAAGATGGTTTTGATGCCCTGGCCAAAATCGCCGATCATCACCCCGACCTTATTTTTGTTGATGTCATGATGCCCAGGCTTGATGGCTATCAGACCTGTTCCCTGATCAAGAAAAATCCCCGCTTCAAGGCGACCCCGGTCGTGATGCTGTCCTCCAAGGATGGCCTTTTCGATCGTGCGCGTGGCCGCATGGTCGGGTCGGACCAATACCTGACAAAACCTTTTACCAAGGACAGCCTGCTCGCCTCGGTGCGCGAGCATGTGCATCGTCCGGATTAAACAAGACATGTGGAGTATGTGAAATGGCTATCAAGAAAATCCTGATCGTTGATGATTCCCCTACCGAGCGCCACTTTCTGGGCGAATTGCTGACCAAGAACGGTTTTCAGGTGTTGACGCTTGAATCCGGTGAAGAGGCGGTAGCACGTACTGCCGAATTGTCCCCCGACCTGATTCTGATGGATGTGGTCATGCCCGGCATGAACGGCTTCCAGGCCACGCGCACGATCAGCCGCAACGAGGCGACCAAAAATATCCCGATCATCATGTGTACTTCCAAGAACCAGGAAACGGACATGGTCTGGGCCAAACGCCAGGGGGCGGTGGAGTATGTAGTCAAGCCGATTGATCCGCAGGAGTTGCTGGGCAAGATCGCTGCGCTGTGAAAGCGTACGGATTTGATCCAGTCGAGGCTTGACGTGGTCGTCATGCCGGTCTTCACCGGGCGACGAACGGAACCAGAATCTAAGAACCTGATCACGGCTTCGCGGCAAGATTGTGAACAAGTTCTAATACCGGAGCAGGCGCAGCATGTCCAAACGGTTCAGTTTGCGTGAGTATCAGGAAAACATGCTGGGCCGCATGAAAAAAGCCTCGGCCCAGTCGCAGATCGATGCTCGTCTCGGGGTTGAACTGGGCGGACGCAGCTGGTTGATCGATCTGGCCGATACTGCTGAAGTGTTGCCGGTGCCGGTCATCAGCAGTGTGCCGCTGGCGCAGGGCTGGTTGCGTGGCGTGGCCAATGTGCGTGGCAACCTGTTCAGTGTCGTCGATTTGCAGGCCTTCATGGGCGAAGAGGCACAGACCCTGACGGCGCTATCGCGCATCCTGCCCATCCACCCCCGTATCCTGCCGCATTCGGCCCTGCTGGTTGAACGCATGCTCGGGATCAAGCACCTAGCCGACATGGTGCCGCAAGCGCAGGACACCGCTGCGCCGGGATGGCGTGCCGAGCGCTACACCGATGCGGGTGGCCGAGAGTGGGGGGAGTTGAATATCAAGTTGCTGGCCAGCGAGCCAGCGTTTCTGCAAACCGGAATCATTGCCTGATCTGATTGATTACACAATTCGAGCCGCAAGGCCGCGCAAGGGGAGTAAGACATGTCGGTGCTGGATAGGATCAAAGGGGCGTTTTCCAGTAAAAAGGATAAACAGGCTTTCAGTCCGCTCAGTACGAGCTGGATCATGGACAAGATCAAGCTGCCGGACATGGCGGACGAGAAGGCGCTGCGGCCTCTTCCTCTGGTGGGGCACTTGCCCTACCGCCAGCAGATGGCGGTGCTGCTGCTGGCCCTGATTGTTTCTGGCCTGCTGTTTGTGGTGCTGCTGTATGGCATTTATCTGTATACCAGCCATTACGCCAAGATGCGTTCGGCTGCCACGGAAATGCAGGTGTTGTCGCAGCGGATTGCGCGTTCTTCCGGCTCGGCCTTGCTGGGTAGTCCGGAAGGCTTCTTCATTCTTGAATCGTCGGTGGCTAAGTTCGAGACCAACCTCGGTTTGATTGAAAACGAGAGTGCACTCTGGCTGAGCGATAGTCCCGAGAGACGAGCCCACCTCGATCTGATCCAGGCTAGATGGACTGAGAATTTCCGTCCGAACAAGAACAAGCCCAACCTGCATTCGATTTTCCGCAACAAGGATGCCCTGACTGCGATTGCCAAGGCGGTTTCTTCGTCCGCAGCCAGCGATAAGGATCTGGAACTGCTGCTTAACGTGTTGATTCACGTTGAGCCGGTGTATGAAGAAATTACACCGACCAACCTCAAGCAGCTGGAACAGTTGCCGCAGGTCCATCTGCGCATGGTGAAGAACGCCAGCTTGCTGCAGACCGGCGAGACCTCATCGCGCAAGGTGTTTGAAGTGCTTAACCAGGATGTGTCGCTGTTCAACACCATCCTCAAGGGATTGCGCGATGGCAATGCATCGTTGGGCATGACGCCGGTGCGCTCAGAGGGGCTGCTCAATGCCATTGGTGAAGTCGAAAAGTTGTCCAGCCATTTCACCGAGCTGGTTTCGCTGCTGAACGTATCCAGCCAATCGCTGGATGAAGCCTTTGCCGCCAACAAGAACATCGTGCGCGATTCCGAGGTTCTGTTCGATGCGGCCGGTGTTTTGGCCGACTTGTATGAAGGCAAGACCCGTACGCTGGGCGCCAATATCGCCCTGGTGCTGTTTGCCGCGATTGCTTTTGGCTCCTTGTATCTGCTGATTCGTTCGTTCAACCAGGAAGCCGTGCGTCGGCGTTTGCGTTCTGAAGCCGAGAACCGGCGTAACCAGGATGCGATTTTGCGCCTGCTGAACGACATGGCTGATCTGGCTGATGGTGACCTGACCGTGCGGGCTGCGGTGACGGAAGACCTGACCGGCGCGATTGCCGACTCGATCAACTACACGATTGAAGAGCTGCGTACGCTGATTACCGAGATCAACCGCGCAACCGAGCAGGTGAACAAGACCACCGATCAGGCGCAAACCATTTCGACCGAACTGCTGCAGGCGGCGGAGCGGCAATCGCACGAGATTGAAGCCACTGGCCAGACCGTCGACCAGATCGTGCATTCCATCCAGCAGGTTTCCGGCTCGGCCGGTGAATCCTCGCGGGTGGCGGAATCTTCGCTGTCGGCTGCCGAGCGTGGCGCCGAGGCGGTGAACAACCAGATCAAGGGCATGAACGAAATCCGCGAACAGATTCAGGAAACCGCCAAGCGCATCAAGCGCCTAGGTGAATCCTCGCAGGAAATTGGTGAAATCGTTGAGCTGATCTCGGATATTACCGAGCAGACCAACGTGCTGGCGCTCAATGCCGCGATCCAGGCCGCAGCGGCAGGCGAGGCTGGACGGGGCTTCTCGGTGGTGGCTGAAGAAGTGCAGCGACTGGCGGAACGTTCCGGTGAAGCCACCAAGCAGATCGGCGCTATCGTCAAGGTGATTCAGGCCGATACGCACGATGCCGTGGCGGCAATGGAACTGTCCACGCAAGGTGTGGTGGAAGGGGCCAAGCTGTCGGATGCCGCCGGTACGGCGCTGTCCGAAATTGGCCGGGTTTCGCGCGAACTGGCACGTCTGATTCAATCGATTGCCCAGGAAACCGAAGATCAGACGCAGCTGGCGGCACGCGTGAGTGCCGCGATGCGCGAGATTCAGGCCATTACCGAGCAAACCACGACCGGTACCAAGTCTTCGGCCGAAACCGTGGCGCAAATGACAACGCTGGCAGCCGAACTGAAAAATTCGGTTGCCGGCTTCAAACTCTGATTCGCATTTGGTCGATTGCATGGGAAGCTGAATGAGTCCGCACACTGAATTCGACAAGGGTTCGCTGATCTGGGTAAAGAGCGAGATCGAGGAAACCCTCTCCCGTGCCCGTGAAGCCATGTTGCAGTTTGCCGAGGGGGGCGGCGAGTCTTCGTTGCGTCATGCCCAAACCCATCTGCATCAGGCAGCCGGCGCTCTGACCATGGTCGATCTGGCCGGGCTGGCGCGTTTTTGCGAAGAGCTGGAGCAGGCCGCCGCACAGTTGATCCGGATTGAGAGCGCTCCGGACAGCGTTCCACTGCTGCTGCGCGGCCTGGAGGCAGTGCGTGTCTATCTGGATCGCCTGATGGCCGGCATGCCCAATACACCGTTGCTGCTCAAGCCGCTGTTTGCCGAAATCGCCCGCTTGCGCCAGGGCGAAACCAGCGGGGCCGAACTGTTCTTCCCCAATTTGCAACTGGATTTGCCGCAAGGCTTGCCGCAAAAACGATGGCCGGATGGCGAGCTGAAGGATGAGTTGCTCAGGCAGCGCCGGCGTTTTGAAAGCGGCCTGCTGCACTGGCTGCAAGGAGAGCGGACTGCTGCCCAGGCAATGGCGGCCAGTCTGGCCGATGTGGCGGCCTGCCAGACCAGTGCCGTGGCGCGCACGTTCTGGTGGTCGGCAGCGGCATTTGCCTTGGGCCTTGCAGGCAACCGGGCAGAGATCGACCTTGATACGCGTCAGTTGCTGATGCGCCTGAATCTCCAGCTGCGTCGCCTGGTGGAGGGATCCGGCAAGGTCGCCGAGCGCCTGTTCCGCGATACCTTGTATGTGCTGGCGCAAATGGATTGCGACAGCAAACTGGTCAAACATCTGCAGCAGGCTTTTGCCCTGGATGCCTTGATTCCCTCTGCAGCGGCGATGCAGGCCGGGATTGATCCGCTGGGCGATACGCAGGCCACGGTCCTGAGCGAAGAATTGCGCGGTTTGAAGGAAACCTGGTCGCGTATCGCCAGTGGGCAACATGACCGTTTACCGCAGTTTGCGCAGCAACTGACTATTTTTGTCGCCAAGACACATGCCTTGCCGATTCCGGCGCTGGATCAGCTCTGGGATGGGTTGCTCGGTGCGCTGTTGCAACTCGGTGACAAAGCGCCCGGTGAAGATGCTGCGCTGGAAATGGCAACCGGTCTGCTCCTGGCCGACAACGCTTTGGCAGCCTATCCCGACATTGCCCCGGATTTCCCGCAACAGGTGGATGCCCTGTTGCAACGCTTGACCAATCCGCAGGCACAACAGCCTGTTCCACTGCTGGATTCCATCAGTCGGCAAGCGCAAGAGCGTTTGCTGGAAACCCAGATTGCCCAGGAAATCCGGACCAATCTGCGTGAAATAGAAGAGCGGCTGGATGCCTATTTCCGCGAGCCGGATAGCCAGCGAGCGGGCTTGTCCGCGTTGGTAACGCCCTTGCGTCAGGTGCAGGGTGCACTGCTGATGCTGGATCGGCCCGATGCGGTCGATCTGGTTCAATCTTGTCAGCAGCGTATCGATGCCCTGCTTGAGCAGGTGGCCCCCGCCCAGTCCGAACTCGAAGATCTGGCCGAAGCGCTGTCCACGCTGGGTTTCTATATCGACAGCCTGGCGCAGGGACGCGAGCAGCCGGAATTGCTGCTGCCGGCATTGCAGCGCTTGCAGGGCGAAGCACACCCGCAGACAGCCACGCCGGTATTGAATGAAGTACTGGAAGCCGAGCCGCCAGCCGGCCAGGTCGCGACGGAATCACTCGCTGCCCCGGCGCCGGTCGTGCCGGAAACCCGGCCGTTGCCCGCGAGCGATGCTGCAATCGATGCCGAATTGCTGGATGTCTACCTGGAAGAAGCGGTCGAAGTCTTGTCGACCGTGGCACAGCAGTTGGAGGTGTGTCTGCATGATCCGGCCGATCGTGAAGCACTGACCTTGATTCGTCGCGGTTTCCACACCCTCAAGGGCAGTGGCCGCATGGTCGGGCTCTACAATCTGGGTGAAGTTGCCTGGGCTGCCGAGCAGCTGCTGAACAAACTGCTGCAACTGGAAAAACCAGCTTCCCCGGCTGTGCTGGAGTTGATTGAATCCGTGCACCAGGCCTTTGGTGGCTGGGTTGAATCCTTACGTTCGAGTGGCTCGGTTGAGGTCGAGGCTGCGGCCTTGATCGCACGTGCCGGCCAGATCCGTGATGGCCTGGAACAGCAGCCTGCGCCTGAGGCGCAAGTGGACGTTGTTTCTGAGCCTGCGGCGGAAGAAGCACCCGAAGAAGTACTGGCGCTGGCAGAGTCTGCCGGTGATGCCAGCGAGATTGTGATCGGCGAAATCCGGATCTCGCCCACGCTGTTTGCCATTTTCCAGGAAGAAGCCAACCGTTATCTGGAAATGCTGCAGCGCGGCGTGGTGGTGTTATCCAACCAGGGCCCGGCCGAACCCGATTTCATTCTGGCCGCACATACGCTGGGCGGGATTGCTTCGACCACCGGTTTCCGTTCGCTGGGCGAGCTTTCCTATGCGCTGGAGCAGGCGTTGCAGAAGCTCGGCGACGATGCCTGGCATGAAACCGACTTGTTCGGTGAAACCGTATTTGCGCTCGATAGCATGCTTGGTAGCATTTTCCAGCGCGCCATGCCCGGCGACACGCCCGATCTGCTCAACCGCCTGCATGCGGTCGAAGCGAATGCGCCATTGCTGTTGCTCGATGATGAAGATAGCGGCATTACGCTGGCACTCGAAGAAGAGTTGCCGATCGAGGCGGTTGACGAAGAGGTCGAGTCAGGCGAGATCACGGCTTCGACGATCTCTTCAATCGGCATTGAAGCCGCAAGCGGGCCGGAATTGCCGGCGCTGGATATCTTGCCGGCAGTGGATGACGAGGAAGAGAAATTCACAGAACTGCTCGATGACGCGCAGATACTGGAAATCCTGACCAATCCCGATGACGAGGGGTTGCCGATCGATATCGCTGAGGCGGCATCGCTGGATGTGCCGGTGCGCCACGAAGAGGTGGCCCAGGGCGAAGATCTGGTGGCCGCGACAGTGGTCGCGGCTGATGTCGGTCTGCCGCTTGAAGAAACGCCCGCACTGGCGGTAAGCGAAGACACCGCATTGCTCAGCGAACTTGAAACAGCAAGCATCGCGGCTGAAAAAGTGCAAGGCCAGGCGGGGCTGGCGACACAGCTGGAGGAAATCAAGGCCAGCTTTGCCGACGATATCGATGAACAGTTGCTGCCGGTGTTTATCGAAGAAGCCGATGAGCTGATGCCGGTCGTGAGCGCCTGTCTGCTGGCGCTGACGGAAAACCCTGACGATTCGCCGGCATTGCTACGCCTGAAGCGTACCCTGCATACCATGAAGGGCAGCGCGCGCATGACGGGTGCGATGCGCATGGGCGAGGCCGCACACCGCATGGAGTCCCGCCTGGAGCAGGTGACCAAGCCGGGCGAGACGTTGCTGGATCTGCTGGATAATGATTATGAACTGCTGCGGTTGATTTTCGATGAGGTCAGTGGCCGGTCCGCGCCTGTTTCTACAGGCGCTGGTGTTCCAGGTGCGGAAGCCGCGGCATTGCCGCAGCAGCATGTACCGGGGCTGGGACTGCCCGAGCCGGAAGGCCGGGCCACGATCCGGGTCAAGTCCGATCTGGTGGATGAACTCGTCAATCAGGCGGGTGAAATCGCGATTGCGCGCTCACGTATCGAAGCCGAAATGCTGGCGCTCAAGGGCACGCTTTCCGATCTGACGGAGAACGTCGTCCGCTTGCGCAGCCAGTTGCGCGAGATCGAAATCCAGGCTGAAAGCCAGATGCAGGCGCGCGAGAAGGAATTGCTGGAACACGAAGCCCGCTTTGATCCGTTGGAATTCGACCGCTTTACCCGCCTGCAGGAACTGACCCGTTTCCTGGCCGAAAGCGTCAACGACGTCGGCAACGTGCAGCAGAGCTTGCTCAAGAACCTGGATGAATCGAATGCCGCGCTGACGGCGCAGGCGCGCATGACGCGCGATCTGCAGCAAAGCCTGATGCGGGTGCGGCTGGTGCCATTCAACAGTATTGCCGACCGCCTGTACCGGCTGGCGCGTACTACCGGCAAAGAGGTGGGCAAGAAGGTCAACCTTGAAATCAAGGGCGGCGCGGTGGAAATCGACCGCGGTGTGCTGGAAAAAATGGTTTCGCCGTTCGAGCACATGCTGCGCAATGCGATTGACCATGGTCTGGAAAATGCGCCGGATCGCCTGGCATCGGGCAAATCGGAGTTTGGCGAAATCCAGATCGAGGTGCGTCAGGAAGGCAATGAATTGTTGCTGACCCTGCAGGATGACGGTCGAGGCCTGGATCTGGCGCGCATTCGCCAGCGCGCGCAGGAAACCGGGCTGATCCAGCCGGAACAGGTGCTGTCCGATCACGAATTGGCGATGTTGATTTTTGAGCCGGGCTTCTCGACTGCTGACAGTGTGACCCAGTTGTCCGGTCGCGGTATCGGCATGGACGTGGTCAAGAACGAAATCAGCAACCTGGCTGGCCGCATTGATGTGCAGAGTACACCTGGCACCGGCACCACTTTCCAGATCCGTCTGCCGCTGTCTCTGGCAGTGACCCAGGTTCTGCTGGTACGTGCCGGCGAGCGCACTATTGCGATCCCGGCCGTTCTGGTCGAGCAGGTGCAGGAACTCAAGCATGACCCGCTGGCCAAGCTGTATCAGGATCGTGAACAGTTGTGGCAGGGGCAGCGTTATCCGTTTGCCTATCTTCCGCATCTATTGGGCGATCTGGCGCGCCAGCCCGAACAGAAACGCTACTCCACCGTGCTGCTTCTGCGTTCGGGTAATGACAGGCTGGCACTGCATATCGATGAACTGGTCAAGAATCTGGAAGTGGTGGTCAAGCAGATCGGACCGCAGCTGGCGCGAGTACCCGGCGTGGTGGGTGGTACGGTGCTGGGCAGTGGAGAGATCGTTTTGATCACCAATCCGCTGCAATTGCTGCCGTTGATGGCGCATATCGCCAGTGTATCTGCGGATGTCCGCCAGCCTGCAGATTCGCAGGCAGTGGAAACGCAAACCCTGCATACGGCGCCGGTGGTGATGGTGGTGGATGATTCGCTCACCGTGCGCAAGATCACCAGCCGGTTGCTGACGCGTGAAGGCTATCAGGTCGTGGTGGCCAAGGATGGTGTGGATGCCTTGCAGCAGATGCAGGAAGTCCGGCCATCAGTCATGCTGGTGGATATCGAGATGCCGCGCATGGACGGATTCGAGCTGACGCGCAACGTGCGTGCAGCACCGGATACGCGTGATATCCCGATCATCATGATTACCTCGCGGACTGCGGACAAGCACCGCAAGGTGGCATTCGATCTCGGCGTGAATGTGTTCCTGGGCAAGCCTTATCAGGAAGAGGAACTGCTCGGGCATATCCGCAATTTTGTCGAGGTTTGATTCGCTTCTTCATTGATGACGCACCCCGCGCAGGCGGGGTGTTTGTTTTTGGGTATACGCAGCGCAATTGAAAAAAAACGTTTAGAATCGCGGCCTTCGAGGTGCCGGCATGTTCATGCCGGTTAAACGGGAAACAGGTGAAAAACCTGTGCTGCCCCTGCAACGGTGAGCAAGTGTGGGTCTGCCAACAAGCCACTGCGCGAAAGCGCGGGAAGGCGGCAGATCAAGTCTTGCCAGCCCGGATACCGGCCTTGGACTTCGGCGAGCAGCCGAAGCGGGTTCAGTCAGTCTGCAACCCAATCGCGCGGCAGGGTGCACGCGGCGGAGAATCCATCGCGCCACCTGAGCCGTGCCAGTCTTCCGCCATTGCATCCGCCGTTACCTCAAACCCCTGTTACGCAGCGGGCGTAACATCTGGAGTATTGTTTCATGCAATGGCGTTCCCTTCCTGTTTTCCCCTGTATGGTCCTGGCCGCAGCATCGGTGCAAGCCGGCGAGACCGAAACCATTATCGAGTTGCCTGAAACGGTGATCACGGCAGCGCGCGTGGCGCAGTCGCAGCGTGAAGTCATCGGCGATGTCACCGTGATCAGCCGCAAGGAGCTTGAAGCCCAGCGCGGCCAGACGCTGGTCGAGGTACTGTCGCAGCAGCCGGGCGTGCAGATCACCAACGCCGGTGGTGCCGGCAAGACTTCCAGTGTTTACCTGCGTGGAGCCAATGCCAGCCAGACGCTGGTTCTGATCGATGGCATGCGCTGGGGTTCTGCTACGCTGGGCTCAGCCAGTCTGCAGGATCTGCCGCTGGAGCAGATCGATCGCATCGAAATTCTGCGCGGTGCCGCAGCGAGTCTGTACGGGTCGGATGCTATCGGTGGCGTGATTCAGATCTTTACCCGTCAGGGCGGCAAGACTCCGCGTACGGTCGTGGAAGTCGGTTTGGGTAGCGACGGTACCCGTGCTGCCAGTGCCAGTGTCTCGGGCAGCGCGGGCGATACCCGTTATTCGCTGGGTCTGGCACATAACCAGACCGATGGTGTCAATGTCAGCAGCAGCCCGACCAACTCCGGGTATTACCCGGATAGCGATGGCTACCGCAATACCAGCGTGAGCGCTGCCATCAGCCACAAGATCAATGAGGCAAACGAAATCGGCACCAATCTGCTGTTGGCCAAGGCCCGTAACCAGCGCGATGGCTATGTGAACGATGCGTTCTGGAATGCTGCTGCACAGGAATACGATTACCGGGGTGAATCACGGCAGGCATCAGCCAGCCTCTGGAGTCGCCATGCACTCACGGATATCTGGACGACCCGATTGCTGGCTGGTTACAGCATGGACGACAGCGATGATTTCACGCCGGTTTCGGATACCGATCTAAGCGATAGCAAGGCAAGCTATACCACACGCCAGGTTCAGCTGGGCTGGCAGAACGATATCCGGGTCGGGCCGGGAACGGCGACACTGGGCATGGAAACGCTGGAACAGCGCATTGCCAGCAGCGAGGACTACCCGGTGAAACAGCGTCGCATCAACAGCCTGTTGGGTGGTTATCTGGTCAAGCTGGGTGACTGGAACCTGCAGGCCAATGTGCGCAACGATGACAACTCGCAATTCGGTAACCATACCAGTGGGCAGGCCGGTGCGAGCTGGCAGTTCCTGCCAGCCTGGCAGGCCGGTGGCAATATCGGTACTGGTTTCCGTGCACCGTCGTTCAATGATCTGTATTTCCCGGATGATGGCTATGGCAACAAGGGCAACCCGAACCTGCAGCCTGAAAAATCCCTGAACCGGGAAGTGTTCGTGCGTTACCGGCAGGACGGGTTGCAAGCTGGGCTGACGCTGTTCCGCAACCGGGTCAGCAATCTGATCGAATGGGCGCCGGTTGATCCGAATGATACCTGGGGGCCATGGCAGCCGAGCAATGTCGGGCGTGCCATGCTGCGAGGCGCCAGCCTGCAGGCTTCCTGGCAGGGAGAGGTGTTCAGCTTTGGCGGTAACTATGATTGGCTCGATGCCCGCGATATCTCGGGCGGCGACAACGATGGCAAGCAGTTGACCTATCGTGCCCGCCAGTCCGGCGCGCTGCATGCGGGCGTCAAGCTGGGTGACTGGCAGCTTCGCAGCGAACTCAAGCTGGTGGGTAAGCGCTATACCAATACCACCAACACCGAGCGTGTAGCAGGTTATGGCTTGGTGAACCTGGCAGCGAACTGGCAGTTTGCCCGCGACTGGCAGCTCAATGCCCGTCTGAACAATGTGCTCGACAACGATTATGTCTCGGTCAAGGATTACGCCATGCCGGGTCGCAATGTCTATGTCGGCCTGCGCTGGAGCATGTAATGCCGGTTGAACTGATCCTGGGCGGGGCGCGCAGCGGCAAGAGTCGCCATGCGCTCAATCAGGCGCTGGCCCATGCCGGGCCGGTGATCTGGGTGGCCACGGCGCAAGCTTATGATGACGAGATGCGAGAACGCATCTCGCATCATCAGTCTGAACGCCCGCCGCACTGGCAAACGCTGGAGGAGCCGTTGCAACTGGCTGCTGCATTGGCTGCCAACCGGGATCAGTTCACGGTGGTGGATTGCCTCACGCTCTGGCTGACCAACTGGCTGTGCCGCGACGACGAAGCGGCCTGGCTGGCCGAGCGGCGGGCATTCCTGACAGAATTGGTGCAAGCGCGAACAGGGTCGTTGCTGCTGGTCAGCAACGAAGTGGGATTCGGCATCGTGCCAGATAACGCACTGGCGCGGCGTTTCCGCGATGAAGCCGGACGATTGCATCAGGACATTGCGCGCAGTGTGCCGCGCGTGACCCTGGTGGTGGCCGGCATCCCCATGCCGGTAAAAAAGGAAGGATGATGAATAATCGTTGGTGGCAACAGCCGGTACAGGCTGTGTGCCAGGCATCGCAAGCCGCCGCAGCGGCGCGCCAGCAGCAGTTGACCAAACCGTCCGGCTCGCTGGGCGAACTCGAAGCGCTGGCAATCCGGCTGGCCGGGATGCAGGGCCGGGTGTGTCCGCAAGTGCAGCAACCGTGGATCAGCATTTTTGCCGCCGATCATGGCGTGGCGGTGGCCGGTGTTTCGGCTTTTCCTGCCGAGGTCACCGCACAGATGGTGGCCAACTTTTCTGCAGGCGGTGCGGCAATCTGCGTACTGGCACGCCAGATTCGGGCGCAGTTCGAGGTCGTTGATGTCGGCGTGATGAGCGATACCTCGGCGCTGCCCGGCGTGGTACAGGCCAAGGTGATGCCGGGTACAGCCAACTTTCTGGAAGCGCCGGCGATGACTGTGACCCAGTGCGAGGCCGCGCTGGATGCAGGTCGCGCCGCGGTGGCGCGGGCGCTGGCGGCTGGTGCCGATTGCTTCATTGCCGGTGAGATGGGCATCGGCAATACCACGAGCGCAAGTGCACTGGCCTGTGTATGGCTCGATAGCTCGCCCGATGAGCTGGCCGGTCCGGGAACGGGGCTGAACCCGGCCGGCGTGTCACGCAAGGCGTTCCTGATCTCGGTGGCGCTCA
This sequence comes from Formivibrio sp. oc-25, assembly GCF_055810895.1. Classification (NCBI taxonomy): domain Bacteria; kingdom Pseudomonadati; phylum Pseudomonadota; class Betaproteobacteria; order Neisseriales; family Chitinibacteraceae; genus Formivibrio; species Formivibrio sp. oc-25. Next base: position 157,179 of record NZ_JBVVOL010000004.1, read on the forward strand.
AGAAGCAGGCGGCGCGCCTCGATTCGCCGCTGACCGTGCTGGCCACGCTGGGCGGGTGTGAAATTGCTGCCATGGCGGGTGCCTATCTGGCGGCAGCGCAAGCCGGTCTGCCGGTGATCGTGGATGGCTTCATCAGCAGCGTGGCCGCGCTGGCGGCCGTGAAGCTCAATCCGGGCGTACTGGACTGGCTGATCTTCGGTCACCAGTCGGCCGAACCTGCGCATGCACGTGTTCTGGCTGCGCTGGCGGGTCAGCCGCTGGTACGCTTGAATCTGCGTCTGGGCGAAGGCAGCGGTGCCGCCACGGCCTTTCCACTGGTGCAACTGGCCTGTGCGCTGCATGGGCAGATGGCCACGTTTGCCGAGGCCGGGGTTTCCAGTTCATAGTCGTGCTGCGAGATTTTCTCTGTAGGATGGACTTCAGTCCGTCAGCGTCGAGGCGTTGTAATGCACCATTGTGACGGGTTGAAACCCGTCCTACGACCTCATTGTTTTTGCATCAGAACCAAGAAAATTGCGATGAAACAAATCTGGAGCACCACGTGAGTACCGAAGCAGAACGCAACGCCCGTCATGCCGCGCGCATGGCGCGCAAGAAAGCGCTGATCGACCAGAAAATCGCCGAGGCCAATGCCGATACCGGCCTGTTGCTGATTCTTACCGGCAACGGCAAGGGCAAGTCGTCGTCCGCGTTCGGCATGGTGGCACGCGCGCTGGGCCACGGCATGAAGGTGGGCGTGGTGCAGTTCATCAAGAGCCGGACCGATACCGGCGAAGAAGGCTTTTTCTCAAAACTGCCCGGTGTGGAATGGCATGTGATGGGTGATGGCTTCACCTGGGATACGCAAAACCGCGAGCAGGACACCCGAACCGCGCAGGCTGCCTGGGAAGTTGCGCGGCGCATGCTGCAGGATGCCAGCTTCGATCTGGTGGTGCTCGATGAACTCACCTATACGATCCAGTACGGCTATCTGGATGCGGAGGTGATCGTACGCGACCTGCAAGGCCGGCCCGAGATGCAGCATGTGGTGATCACCGGGCGCGGCGCGCAGCCGGCGCTGATCGAGATCGCCGATACCGTCACCGACATGCACCCGGTCAAGCACGCCTACGAGGCCGGCATTCGTGCCCAGAAAGGGGTGGAGTGGTGAAAATCTGGCCGGGTCTGCTGATCGCCCTGTGCGCGCCCTTGCTGCTGGCCGCAGTGAGCGTGATCGATGATCGCGGCCATACCGTCACGCTGGCCCAGCCGGCGCGGCGCATCGTCAGCCTGTCGCCGCATCTGGCTGAAGACCTGTTTGCCATCGGCGCGGGTGCCCAGGTAGTCGGTACGGTCGACTTTAGCGATTACCCCCCGGCCGCGAAGCGGGTCGCGCGCGTGGGCGGCTATGATGGTTTCGATCTGGAGCGCATCCGCACGCTCAAACCCGACCTGATCGTAGCCTGGCAAAGCGGCAACCCGCACAGACAACTGGCGATGGTCGAAACGCTCGGTATTCCCGTTTTCCATGACGATGTGCGCCGGCTGCAGGATGTTCCGGGCGTACTGGAGCGCCTGGGCGTGCTTGCCGGCAAACCGGTCGAAGCCGGGCAGGTTGCCGCACGCTTTCGCAACCAGCTCGCCGCACTGGAAAAACAGTACGCGCAACGCTCGCCGGTGCGTGTGTTTTACCAGGTGTGGGACAGACCGCTGATGACGGTCAACCGCGAGCAGATCATCTCGGATGCGCTGCGCATCTGCGGTGCGGTCAACGTGTTTGGCGATCTGCCCGCGTTGACGCCGACCATCGACGAAGAGGCCGTACTGGCGGCAAACCCGCAACTGATCGTGACCAGCCGCGTACATGATGGCCCGAACGAATGGCTGGCGCAGTGGCAGCGCTGGCCGCAGCTTGCCGCCGTGAAAAAACGGCAGCTGGTAACGCTGCCGCGCGATCTGCTGATCCGAATGGGGCCGCGTCTGGTCGACGGTGTGGCGGCGCTGTGCGAAGCCGTCGATAAGGCCAGGCAATCGTGAAGCCAGCCACGCTTTCCCGCTCCCGCTTGATTCTTGTCTTGACCGGCCTGCTGCTGGCCGTGGTGCTGATTACGCTGGCCAGCCTGTGCCTGGGCTCCACCAGCTACCGGCCATGGCAGCTTTTGTCTGATGGGCCAGATGCAGAACTCGCGCGCGAGATCGTGTTCAGCCTGCGCCTGCCGCGCACGCTGGCCGCGCTGGCGGTCGGCGCCTTGCTGGCGCTGGCGGGTTGCCTGCAACAGGTGCTGTTGCGCAATCCGCTGGCGGACCCGTACATCCTTGGAACCTCGGGTGGAGCCAGCGTCGGCGCACTGCTGGCGATGTTGCTGGGAAGCAGTCTCTGGCTGGTCAATCTGGGTGCGGCAAGCGGTGCGCTGGCGGTGATCCTGATCGTCTTTTTGCTGGCCGGGCGCGATCATTCGTCCAGTCAGGTACGGCTCTTGCTGACTGGCGTAGCGCTGGCAGCATTTTGTGGCGCGGCGACGTCTCTGCTATTGAGTGTCGCCCCGGATGGCCTGCTGCGCGGCATGGTGTTCTGGCTGCTCGGCGATCTGTCTGGCGCCAACTGGCAGGTGGCGGGAGGCGTACTGCTGCTGCTCTTGCTGGGGGTCTGGCCGTTTGCGCGCGCGCTCAACCTGCTTGGGCTGGGCCTGCAGCCGGCGCATGCGCTGGGCGTGGATACGCGCCGCCTGCAATGGCTGCTGTATTTCGCTTCCGCTGTGGCGACGGCCGCTGCGGTGACCACGGCCGGCATGATCGGTTTTGTCGGCCTGATCGTGCCGCATGCCTTGCGACTGCTGCTGGGGCAGGACATGCGCCTGTTGCTGCCGGCTTGTGCGCTGGCCGGTGGTGGCGTACTGCTTGCTGCCGATATCGCCTGCCGCGTGGTGCTCGCGCCGCAACAGTTGCCGGTGGGTGTGATGATGGCACTGTTCGGTGTGCCGGTGTTTTTGTGGCTGTTGCAGCAGAGGGCGCGCTGATGCTTGCCGTGCACAATCTCTCGCTCGTGCGTGGCACTCGCCGGCTGGTGAACGGGCTGAATCTCGATATCGCACTTGGCCAGTGCTGGCTGGTGCTGGGTGAGAACGGTAGCGGCAAGAGCACGTTGCTGGCCACGCTGGCCGGCTGGCTCAAGCCGGAGACCGGCGATATCCGGCTGGACGGGAAAGTCCTGGGAGATTGGCCGGCACGCGAGCGTGCCCGCAAGATGGCCTGGCTGGCGCAAGCCGATGAAAATCCGTTTCCGCTTTCCGTGCTGGCCAAAACACTGACCGGGCGCGAACCGCATCTGGGGCGCTGGGATTGGGAGGGTGCCGATGACATCGCGCTGGCACGAACGCAGCTCGTCCGGCTTGATCTGGACGGGCTGGAAATGCGCGATCTGGCCACGCTCTCGGGCGGAGAACGCCGCCGTGTGGCGCTGGCCACCACGCTCACGCAGGATGCCGAGTTGTTGCTGCTCGACGAACCTTTGTCGCAGCTCGATCTGCGTCACCAGCAGCAGGCACTCGCCATCCTGCGCGAAGAGGTCGCTATGGGCAAAACCGTGGTGATGGTCAGCCATGACCCGAATCATGCGCGCGATCTGGCCAGCCATGCCTTGTTGCTGTTCGGCGATGGTCGCTGGCTGGCCGGGCCTGTGGCCGATGTGCTGACGGCAGAGCATTTGTCCTCCTTGTATCACTGCCCGGTACGCCGGATCGGTGATGGGCAAGGCGGCTGGTTTGTGGCGGGGTAGGGCAATGCAACTGATCCTGATGCGTCACCCGCCGATCGTAGGGGATTCCGGCATCTGCTACGGACGCCATGATCTGGCGGCGGATGCCGAGGCGATTCCTGCCTGTCTGGCCGCGTTGTCGGCCTGGTCGGATTGGCCGGTATTCAGCAGCCCGGCGCTGCGCTGCCGCCAGTTGGCAGAAGTCTTTTCGAGCAGAACCCAGTTCTGGCCACATTTGCACGAACTGGATTTCGGCCTGTGGGAAGGCATGCCGTGGGATGCGCTACCGCGTGCGGAGCTGGATGCATGGGCGGCAGACATCTGGCATTACCGCCCCGGAGGCGGCGAAAACGCTGCGATGCTGCGGTTTCGCTGGGAGTATGTGCTGGAATGCTGGCGCGAGATGGGGCTGGTGCGGGCGGTGGTGATTACCCATGCCGGCGTGATTCGCATGGCCTTGGCGCAAGCCGGGGTGATTGCGGAATCCGAGCGCTGGATTTATCCGATCGAATACGGCAAGCCGTATGAGTTGGTGGTGTAGCCATTTCCCGGGTTACGCCTGTGGCTAACCCGGGCTGCCAAATGCTCCCTCGCCCGCTTGCGGGAGAGGGGTGGGGAGAGGGCGGCGTTTGCCATGGATGCCTGGGTTGGCCGGGCGTTCACCCCGGCAGGTGAGTCACTTTCTTTGCTTCTGCAAAGAAAGTAACCAAAGAAAGCAGCCCCCGGGCGTCCGGCGCTCCGCGCTACCCTCGTTTGGTCGGGAGCCCGGGTCTCCCTCCGCGCACTCGGCGGCCTTGAAGGGGGTTGGGGCGTACTAATCAGCAGCATTGGGATTTGGGGTGTTGTCAACAATGCTTCATTGTGTCACAGCGATTGTTAGTACCACTTTGATCCGCAGCCGCCGCGATCTTCGAGAAACGCAAGGGAACCACGAAGGGGCTGGCGGTTGGGGGCGCCTTTGGGGTGTCCCTCAGGGACTCCCTTCGGTCGAAGGGGGCTTTGGCGAGACAAAGCCCCTTCCTGCCCGCCGTGCGGAAACGGCACCCAAAACCACGCGCCGCAGGCGCAAAAAACAAGAAGTCAGAGGAGCCAATCATTGCCACCAAACTATCCCAAAACACGAATGACCCCAGACGGCACCTCTGAACCCGAGCCGGATTTCCGTCTGGCCCATCCATCGGGATTGCCATGCAAAGCCTGATCCTGGCCATCCAGTTCCTCACGCGCATTCCCACTCCGCAGGTGCGCAATTTCAGTCCTGCCTTGCTGGCCGGCTCGGCGCGCTGGTTTCCGCTGGTCGGATTGCTGCTGGGTGGTTTGTTGGCAGGCGTGGCATGGGCGGCTGCCCAGGTCGATCCCTGGCTGGCGGCATGGGTGGCCATGCTGGTGTGGGTCGCGATCACCGGTGGCCTGCATCTGGATGGGCTCGCAGACGTGGCCGATGCGCTTGGTGCCGCGCATCGTGATCGTGAGCGCTTGCTGGCGGTGATGAAGGACCCGCATCTTGGCAGTTTTGGCGTGCTCACCCTGATTGTGACGCTGGCTGGCAAACTGGTGCTGCTGATGTTACTGGCGCGCGGCGGGCATTGGCTGGCGCTGGTGCTGATCCCGGCCTGGGCAAGGCTTGGGCCGCTGTTCTGGCAGACCCTGCCTTCACTCAGCCCGGGTTATGGCGAACAGTTTGGCTGGCAGCTGCCGCGTCGCGCACGCTGGATCTGGCTGCTGCTGTTGTTGGCATTCTCGGCGTGGATGCAGCCATTGTTCTTGCTGGCGCCGCTGGCTATCTGGCTGTTCAGGCGCTGGCTGCAGAAGGCACTCGGCGGCATGAGCGGCGATTGTCTGGGCGCCGGCATCGAAGTGATGGAGCTGGGGCTGCTGTTGCTGGCGGGAATGGCCTGAGATGGCATTCGGCCTGCGCCTGCGCACGCGAGCCTGGATCCTGCTGGGCGTGATTGCCGGGCATGCGCTGATCCTGTTCTTGCCAGGGCCGCGCTGGTTGATCGACCTGGCGCCGATGCCCTTGCAGATACAGATTCAGCACCCGTCGGGCGAGCAGGCCTTGCCGTCGACGGTGACATCGGTCGAAGATGTGTTGCCGAAACAAACCAAATTTGCCAGCCTGTTGCCACCTTCGCCTGTTGTTCCTGCCAAAACAGTGCCGATGCCGATGTCGGTGCCAGAGGCTCCGTCGCCAGCACAATTGCCGATCGTTGAACCACAGCCAGCGGCTGTCGTGAACAATCAAGGACCGGTAGCCGCAGTCAGTGCGCCGGGTTCGGCTTCGTTGACGGGCGTTGCAATGCGCGATACCGACGCCGGCAAGCCGGTGCCTGCCGTGCGGCTGCTGCCACGCTGCGATACCCGTTTGCAGGAGGGGGATTATCCGCGCGATCTTCGGCGTGACGGTGTTGAGGGTCGGGTCGTGGTCAAGGCGCAGGTGCTGGCTTCCGGTCAGGTCGAGGTCGAAGGCTTGGCTGGCAGTAGCGGGTTTGTCAGGCTCGACGAGGCGGCCCTGCATGCGGCGCGGCGCTGGCGCTGCATACCGGCCAGCGTGAATGGCAGTGCTGTTGCCATGCGCATTGCGGTGCCGGTGGTGTTCCGGCTGGATGACTAGAACCTGTTGTTAGACTCTCTGCACCGCAGTGCGGTTGTGCCCCTGTGTCTTGGCTTCGCGCAGTGCTGTGTCTGCGGCCAGCAGCAGGTCGTCCAGCGTATCCGTTTCCCGTGAGACCGCCGCGATGCCGATGGTCACCGTGATCAGGAAATGCTTGCCGTTTTCCAGCGTGACATCTTCAGCGGCGATGGCATCGCGCAGGCGCCGTGCCACTGCCTCGGCACCTTCTGCCGTGGTGTCCGGCAGCAGCATCACCAGCTCTTCCCCGGAATAGCGGGCCAGCAGGTCGTAGTCGCGGATCGTGTCCTGAGCACAGCGCGCAAGGAACTGCACCGCCTTGTCGCCGCCAAGGTGGCCGTATTCTTCATTGATACGCATGCCGTGATCCAGATCGACGATCAATGCCGCCGCACTGCGGCCGGTGCGCTGAACGTGATTGAGCTCCCGCTCGGCGAGCTCCATGAAACGCAGACGATTCCACACCCCGGTCAGCGGGTCGAGACCGCGCTCGGCTTCCTGGCTGGCGAGCAGGGTACGCTTGCCTTGCCAGAGGCGGATACAGGCAATGGCCAGCATGATGCTGGTCAGGGTGGTGAGGGCAAGCAGCGCGTAGAGCGTTTCCGGCGCGAGGGGCATGGTGGCTATCGGTTTGGTGGGTGACAATGTTGTGAGTGTAGCCGCTCAAGCCGGTTTTGAAGAGCCTGCCGGCACGATTGGCGGATATTTGTAAGCCCGGACGGCTCGGCCTACAATCCGCGCATGAAAAAGATCCTGATTGTTCGCATGTCGTCGATGGGCGACATCATTCATACCTTTCCTGCCGTCACGGATTTGGCATCAGCCTATCCTGATGCCCAGATTCACTGGGTAGTGGAAGAAGCCTTTGTCGGCCTGGCACGCCTGCATCCCGCAGTGCACAGAATCATTCCTTTTGCCTTGCGTCGTTGGAGAAAAAGTCTTTTTTCGAAAAAGACCTGGCGTGAAATACTGGCATTCCGGCGCGATCTGCAATCAACCGAATATGATCTGGTCGTCGACACCCAAGGGCTGCTCAAAAGTGCAATCGTCGGAAAATTGGCAGGAGGGCCATTGGCCGGGTGCAGCCGAAAAACCGTGCGTGATCCTTTTGCGACACTCTTTTTCGATCGGAAATACGATATCCCGCCGGTACATATCATTGAGCGCAACCGATTGTTGCTCGCGGCTGCTGCAGGGTATGTTCCCCAGGGGGAATTGAACTACGGCATTCAGGCGCCAGACTTGATGCTGGATTGGCAGCCGCGAATTCCCTATGCCGTTTGTCTGACCGCAACGGCACGCGAAGCCAAATGCTGGCCGGAAAATGACTGGATTGCCTTGGGGCACTGGCTGGTTTCGCAGGGCTTGATGCCGGTTTTTCCCTGGGGTGCACCGCATGAGCGTGCGCGTGTCGAGCGACTGGCGCAGGTACTGCCGCAAAGTCTGATTTGCCCGAGGTTCAATCTGGTTGAAGGCGCACGCTTGCTTGCCGATGCACGGATCGTTATCGGTGTGGATACCGGCCTGATGCATCTGGCTGCGGCGGTCGATACACCAACAGTGGGCATTTTTGTCGATTCCGATCCGCATCATGCCGGTGCGACGGGAAGGCTGTTCTCCCGCAGCCTCGGTGGCGTACAACAGCCGCCGACTGTTGCGGACGTGGTCGAAACGGTTCGTGCCGGCCTGGATGTTGCAAGGATGCGTGCATGATCCGTCTTCTCTACCGCTTCCTGCTCTGGCTCGGTTTTCCCTTCATCTTTCTTTACCTGCTCAAGCGCAGTCGCAAGCAGCCGGAGTATCGCCTGCACTGGGGCGAACGTCTGGGTTTCTATCCGCCACGCGAGGACGGACGCGATCGGCCGGTGTGGCTGCATGCGGTATCGGTGGGCGAAATGCGCGCCACAGCGCCGCTGGTCAAGGCACTCAAGGCACAAAATCCTGCATTGCCGCTGTTGCTGACCTGCATGACCCCGACCGGGCGTGCCACGGCCCGGGAACTGTTCGGCCAGGATGCGGAAATTGTCTTTCTGCCCTATGACTACCCGGGTGCGGTACAGCGTTTCCTGGCGCATTTCAGGCCGAAACTGGGCTTGCTGATGGAAACCGAACTGTGGCCGAACCTGATGCATGCCTGTGCCGAGGACGGCGTTCCGCTGGTGCTGGCCAATGCGCGGCTATCGCAAAAATCGCTGGATGGCTATCTGCGCATCAAGCCGCTGATTGCACCTGCGATGGCAAGGCTCGCCGGCGTGCTGGCGCAAAGTCCGGCCGATGCCGAACGCTTGCGTGCGCTGGGAGCAGGCGAAGTCGAGATCATGGGCAATATCAAGTTCGACAACCTGCCCCCAGCAAACCTGATCGAGCGCGGGCAGGGCTGGAAAGTTGCACTGGCTGGGCGCAAGCTGCTGCTGTTTGCCTCCAGCCGCGAAGGCGAGGAAATCGTCCTGCTCGATGCGCTCAAACGCGCGGGCTGGCCCGCAGACCTGCTGCTGTTGCTGGTGCCGCGCCATCCGCAGCGTTTTGACGAAGTGGCGGGCATGCTCGCACAGCAGAATGTGCCCGCCGTGCGCCGCAGCCTGTGGCAGGGTGAGGCGCTGGCACCGGACATCAAGGTGCTGCTGGGTGACAGCATGAGCGAGATGACGGCCTGGTTTTCTGCCGCTGATGTGGTGGTCATGGGCGGCTCGATCCTGCCCTTTGGCAGCCAGAATCTGATTGAAGCCTGCGCCGTGGGCGCGCCGGTGCTGCTGGGGCCATCCGTGTTCAACTTTGCCCAGGCCGCCGAGCTGGCGCTGGCTTGCGGCGCCGCCCGGCAGAAATCCGATGCCGATCAGCTCGTGCTGGAGGTATTGCGGTTGCTGGGTGACGACGCTGCCCGTGCTGCCATGGGCCGGGCCGGGCGGGAGTTCGCAGCCGCACACCGTGGCGCCACGCAGCGTTTGCTGGATTATCTGCTGCGCAAGGTGCCGAGCTGATGCAGTGCCAGACCGGCGATGATCAGGCCTGAGCCGATCAGGATATCGCGGGTGAGCACTTCATCATTCAGGAAGTTACCCAGCCACAACGCGGAAACGGTGGCGATCATCGGGATCAGCGCAATCTGGGTGGGCTTGCATTCGCGGATCAGCCAGAAATACATGCTGAGTGCCACGGCAGATCCAAACAGTGCCAGATAGAGAATCGCCCCCAGGGCGCGTGGCGGAACGGATTCCGGTATGGGCATGCCATACGCCAGCCATATTGCCACGCTCATCAATATGCCGACCGCCATCGATCCCGTACTGACCACGAAAGTATCCAGCCCTTGCGAATAGTGCTTGAGCTTGACCATGCCGGCACTGTTGCCACACACGGCCAGCAGCACAGCGACCAAGGCCGGAATGCCGTCCGGGCTGAAACTGAGATGATCCGAAAAAATGGTGGCCAGTCCGGTGATGGCCAGCGCAATACCGATCATCTCGTTGCGTGCGATGCGTTGCTTGAGCCACAGCCAGGCAAAAATGGCCGTGGCCAGCGGAGTCAGTCCGTGCAGCACGGCTACCAAGCCGGAGTTGATGTATTGCGAGGCCCAGTAGGTGCAGATCATCGAGAACGTCGTTCCCCCGCCTGCCGCAAGCCATGCGCGCCAGGTGCTGGCGAATGGAGGGAGGGGTGTGCGACGGACGATCATCAGCATGGCCATGATCACAAAGGCCAGGGTAAAACGGAGCAGCAGCGACAGGCTGTAATCGATCCCGGTCACGCTCCATTTGATGCCGAGTGAGGTGGTGGACCAGATGCAGACCAGGGAAAAACCGCCAGCGAGGTGGGCAAACATGATGAATCGGGCCGGAATTTTCTCAGGCCCAGGTAAGGAAAGGGAAGCCGTTATTCTGCCAGCAAAATGTGCGTGTGATATATGTGGAAAAGCCGGCTTTGATAACTTTTAATTATTGATTGACGGACAAATCCCGAGTTAAATAGTCGGGTAAAGTGCTTTTTTGATTTGGAGAAGGTCATGGCCCAATTATTTGCCGAGCCCGCAGCATCGTTTGATGATCCGATCGCCCTGTTGATGGCTTGCCATGATCGCGTGCGCCACTATGCCGGTCTGGCGCTCAAGCTGGCACAGCACCTGCCCGAACACGGTGCCGACGAACAGGCCCGCCAGGCAGCCGCGGCGATCATGCGCTATTTCGATGTGGCCGCGCCGCTGCATCACCAGGACGAGGAGGAAGACCTGTTTCCCCTGCTGGCAGCGCGCGGCGATGAACGCCTGCGGCAGTTGGCGGGCCAGACCATGTTTGAAGAGCATGTCGAACTGGCGCAACTATGGCAGCAGGTGCGTGCCAGATTGGTGGCCATTGCAGCCGGCGAGTCTGCGGAACTGCCGCAGGAACTTGCACGCGAGTTTTCACAGCGTTATCCCGCGCATGCACAGGTGGAGGATGATCAGATTTATCCCCATGCCGCCAGCCTGCTCAGCACCGACGAGTTGACCGAGCTGGGACGCAAGATGGCAGCCCGGCGCGGCGCGTCAACAACTGCCTGATTTTTCCTTGCCTGCCCTGCGGGGATTTTCGCTGTTGTGCGATAGGCCACGGGCAGGATCATTCCTTTTGTTCTGAGAATTTGTCCACGATCTTGCTGCGAAGCCGTGATCGGGGCTCATGTGCTGCTTGTGCATTCCGTCTTTCCAGAACTTTCTTGTTATCGGTCACACTTTGTCCTAGCATGTTTTCTGGTCTGATTGTTAAACCAGATCGATAATATTGGCAAAGCTTATGGAGATCGCAGCATGACAAGAAGTCAAACAAAGCCGGTGGCTACCGCAACAGCGCTGCTGGCCGGCATTTTGTGCGCCAGTGTCTATGGTGCAGAGCTCAGGCATGGTGAGGAAATCGCCCTGTGGCCGACTGCGGCGCCGGGCTCGGCCAGCCTCGGCATCAAGGAAGTCGTGACCGAACGCAGCAAGGATCCGGCCATGCTGGATCGTGCCTATGCCGGCATCACCCGACCGACCCTGACTGCCTATGTGCCGGCCAAGCCCAATGGCACCACCTTGCTGGTGGCGCCGGGCGGCGCTTATATGCGCGTGGTGGCGGACAAGGAAGGCGCCGATATCGGCCAGGCCTTCAACCAGGCCGGCGTGACGGTGTTTGTGCTGAAGTACCGTCTGCCCGGAGAAGGACATGCCAACCGGCAATGGGTGCCGCTGCAGGATGCCCAGCGTGCCATGCGTGTGATTCGCAGCCATGCTGCCGATTGGGGACTCAATCCGGCGAGAATCGGGGTGCTGGGGATGTCTGCCGGTGGTCATTTGATGGCGACCCTGGCCACACGCTTTGATTTCCAGGCCTACCCGCCGGTGGATGCTGCCGATAAGCTCACTGCCCGTCCGGATTTTCTCGCCCTGCTGTATCCGGTGATCAGCATGGATGCACAATGGACGCATGCCGATTCCCGCAAGATGCTGCTGGGTGATCATCCCTCTGCAGGCGAGATCGAAGCCTTTTCTGCCGACAAACAGGTAGGCAAGACCGTGCCACCGACGTTTATCGCCTTGGCGGATGACGACAATGGCGTCAATCCGGTGAACAGCTTGTTGTTCTATCGCAGCCTCAAACAGACAAAGGTGCCGGCGGAATTGCATGTGTTCCCGCAGAGTGGCCATGGTTTCGGTATCCGTCTGGCACAGGGCGCGGCCAAGCAGTGGCCCGCGCTGATGCAGAGCTGGATGAGCACGCTGGCAACGAACCGCTGAACGGGTCTGGAGAAGAATATGCAGAAAATATGGCAAGCCGGCCTGTTGGCCGCGGCATTGATGGTGGCGGGTGTGACAGAAGCGGCACCGCTGAAGACGCGTGATGTCATTGAGCTGTGGCCGGGCGTCGGGCCGGGGTCGGAGCAGTCTGTGGCCCAGTTGACCGTCACCGAGCGCAGCAAGGTGGCGTATTGGCCGGATCGGGTCGTTACCGGCATTACCAGGCCGAATCTGACCGCATTCGTGCCGGATAAACCAAACGGTACGGCGGTGATTGTTGCGCCGGGTGGCGCGTATGCGCGCATCGTGCTCGACAAGGAAGCTGCCGAGATGGCGCGCTGGCTCAATCCGTACGGGGTGACCGTGCTGTTGATGCAATACCGTTTGCCGGCAGAAGGGCATGCCAACGGCAAGGATGTGCCGCTGCAGGATGCCCAGCGTGCCGTGCGCGTGGTGCGCCAGCATGCCGAGGAGTGGGGGCTGGATCCGAACCGGATTGGATTCATGGGGGCTTCTGCCGCCGGCCATATGGCGGCCAGCCTGGGCGGCAAGTTTGCACAGAAAGTATATGAACCGGTGGATGCTGCGGATCAGTTATCGGCGCGGCCGGATTTCCAGATCCTGCTCTACCCGGTGGTGTCGATGGAGGATGGCGTGACGCACGGAGATTCGCGTACCAATCTGATCGGCAAGAATCCTGCCGCTGCGCTGATCAAGGCTTATTCGGCCGATGAGCATGTCAGCAAGGATACGCCCAGGACTTTCCTGGTACTGGCCGATAACGATTCGGCGGTGCCAAGCGAGAACGGCTTGCGTTATTACGCCGCGCTGCGCCGTGCCGGGGTGCCGGCCGAGTTGCACATCTTCAAGGATGGCGAGCACGGCTTCGGTATCCGCGATACGCGCCAGATGCCGGTTTCTGTCTGGCCGAATCTGGCCGCACAGTGGCTGCAAGCCATTGGCATGATCAAGTAGCACGCACGGCCGGTGGCCGGTCGCTGGTGCGGCTGGCCCGGCCTTGCCGCCTTGGGTTTTTCTGCTCTCCAGGCTGGTGCAGCGGGGCAACTTGCTGGCTTGCCGGGTTGGCCACCAGCGCGTACGGATATCCTGCCGAGGTCCGCAATGCTGCACGCTGGATGCGGATTTTTGGCATGGTCATCGCGAAAACAGATCGTTATACTGCCAGCATGAAATCATTGCTGCCCACCCGTCTTGGCGCGATGCGTCTGTTTCGCCGCCCTTCCAATCCTGATGCACTGCTCGCAAACCTGCCGCGGATATCGGTGCCGGCAGTGGACGTTCGTGCGTTGACGAATGCGATCGATTTCCGTAAGCAACTGCTGGCGGAAATCGCCAATGCCACCCGGAGAATCCATCTCTCGGCGCTCTACTTGCAGGACGACACTGCAGGTCGTGAAGTCATGGATGCGCTCTATGCAGCCAAGGTCCGTTGCCCGGAGCTTGATATTGCCGTGTTCGTCGATTGGCATCGCGCCCAGCGCGGACTGATCGGCAAAGTACGTAGTGCCGGCAATGCCGCCATGTATTGCGAATACGCGGAAAAGTACGGCGATGGCGTGCAGATCTACGGCGTGCCAGTGAAAAGCCGTGAAATTTTCGGTGTGCTGCATCTGAAGGGCTTCGTGATCGATGATACCGTGATCTACAGCGGCGCCAGCCTGAACGATGTTTACCTGGCGCGCCATGGCCGCTACCGGCTGGATCGCTATCATTTCATCCACAGCGCCCCACTGGCCGACTGCCTGAGCGAATTCATGCTGCAGCAATTGCGCACGCATGCCGGCGTCAACCTGCTGCAATCGCCGGCCCGGCCCGCCACGCAGGATATCCAGCCGGAAATCCGCCAGTTGCGCCAGCAATTGCAGGAGGCGCAGTACCGTGTGCCGGAACAACTGATCGCCCCGCAAGCCATCGGGGTGACGCCTATCCTCGGTTTCGGGCGCAGCGACAATCTGCTCAATGACACGATCCTGGCCTTGTTGCAGAGCACCCGCCGGCAGCTGACCATTCTTACGCCTTATTTCAACCTGCCGCGCCAGGTTCGTTCGGTGTTGCGGCAATTGTTGCGCAATGGCTGCGAGATCACGCTGATTGTCGGCGACAAGACCGCCAACGATTTCTATATTCCGCCGGATGAGCCGTTCAAGACCATCGGCCTGTTGCCGTATCTGTATGAAAACAACTTGCGCCGCCTCGCCCGGACGCACGCGCGTGAAATTGATCAGGGACAGCTCAATATCCTGCTGTGGCGCCATGGCAGCAACAGCTTCCACCTCAAGGGGCTGTGGATCGATGACGACAAAGCGCTGCTGACTGGCAGCAACATCAACCCGCGCGCCTGGTCGCTTGATCTGGAAAATGGCTTGCTGCTGCATGATCCGCAGCGCCTGCTGTGCGCCCAGCACGAAGCCGAGCTGGATGCCATTCGCCAGCATACCAAGCGTCTGGCCCACTACTCCGAACTGGAAACTCCGGGCGATTACCCGCCTGCCGTGCAGAAGATGCTCAGGCGCATCAAGCGGGTACAGTTGGATCGCCTGCTCAATCGTCTGCTCTAAGAACTAGTTCACGATCTGTAGCGAGAAGCCGTCAGCGGGGTGAAGAGCAGCGCAAAAACCGGAATGTACAGGGAGTACATGAGGACGCCTCGCAGAAAGCACCTTTTCGGTGTTTTGAGTAGCGCATGAGCCCCGATCACGGCTTCGCAGCAAGATCGTAAACAAGTTCTGAGAACAGGTTCTGAACACCTGTCAGGCGGGTGGAATCTCGCGTAGTGCCCGCTGCGCCAGGCAGCCGATCAGGGCGATGTTCAGCGCCACCAGCACCAGTGCCCATCTGAGTGAACTGGCCTGGGCCAGACTGCCAATCAGGACCGGGCCGAGCAACAATCCGATGTAGGCCAGCCGCGCCACCTTGGCAATCCCGACAGCCGGTGCCACCCCCGGAATGCGTGCGGCTGCGACAAACAGCACCGGAATCAGGTTGGCGGCCCCCAGTCCGACCAGCGTGAATCCGATCAGGGCCGTGCCGGGCCAGATCAGTGCCAGCAACAGTCCGGACAGCGAAAGTGCGGCGCTGCCGCGCAACAGCGTGACGCCGCCATGGCGGGCGCGCAGCCAGTCGCCACCGAAGCGCCCGGCAGCCATGCCGCCGGAAAAGGCCGCATAGGCCAGACTGCTGCTGGCCGCATCCATCTGCGCGGTATCGCGCGCATAGATCACGCTCCAGTCATACATGGCGCCCTCGGCGATCAGCCCCAGCAAGGCCAGCCAGCCCAGCATGCGCACCAGCCGGGATGCGGAAACGTGCGCGTCGGCCTCCTGCTCGTGGCTGGCGGCATGATCCGGCAGCAAATAAAAGAAAGCCGCAACGCCACTCATCATGACTAACGCCGCCAACAGCAGGACGTGTTCCAGCGCACTCAGCCCGGCCGCCAGCAGGGCTGCGCCGAAAGATGCCCCCAGCATGCCGCCCAGACTGAACATGCCATGCAACGACGACATGATCGGTTTGCCAAGTGCTGTTTCGACGGTCACGGCCTGTGCGTTCATGGCGACATCAAACGCGGCATTGGTCACGCCAAACAGCAGCAAGATGCCGAGCAAAAACGGGAAGGTCGGTACCAGTAGAATCAGCGCCAATGTCAGTCCCAGACCGATTGCGCCATACAGGGCGGCGCGATGGCTGCCACTGCGCTGGATCCAGCGTCCCAAGGTCGGCATGGCGACGATGGCGCCGCCTGCTACCGCGAACATGGCCAGCGACAGCCAGCCTTCGCTCAGGGAAAACTGGCGTTGCAGGGTAGGGATATGGATGCCCCAGGTGGCATAGGTGGCGCCACTGAGAAAAAACAGCAGCATGGTAGCCAGACGGGCGCGACGGGGAGCAGATTCGATGGGCATCGGGCGATGATCTCACTGGATTGCGGCGGATGCCATATCCACTGTTGGGTTGTGCACGCACCCATGGAGTGGTGGGTGGGTAAAACGACAGCATGGTGCTGCTCGCCTGGTTTGGCCGGGAATTCACCCCGGCGGGTGAGTTACTTTCTTTGCTTCTGCAAAGAAAGTAACCAAAGAAAGCAGCCCCCGGGCGGTCGGCGCTCCGCGCTACCCTGCGTCGGTCGCGAGTCCGGGTCTCGCTCCACTCCTCGGCGCCCTTGAAGGGGGTAGAGGTGTACTTGCATGCCGAATTGAGTGATGGTTCCTGCCTGATTATGCATGAATGTGTATTGCGTGCCGCAGCCACAGGTTTGGATTTGAGGTGAACACAAAAAACAAGGGCCGCCCTGGCGGGCGGCCCTTGCTGGACAGGTACTGTCGCTTACTTGCCGGCGGTCATGGCATCGGCCTGGATCGCGGTCAGCGCGATGGTGAAGACGATATCGTCAACCAGTGCGCCGCGCGACAAGTCGTTTACCGGCTTCCTGAGACCCTGCAGCATCGGGCCAACGGAAACCACGTTGGCGCTGCGCTGTACGGCCTTGTAGGTGGTATTGCCGGTGTTCAGATCCGGGAATACGAACACGGTAGCCTGGCCTGCCACGTTGGAGCCCGGTGCCTTGGAACGGGCAACGTCCATCACCGAAGCAGCGTCGTACTGCAGCGGGCCGTCGAGTGCCAGTTCCGGAGCCTTTTCCTTGGCGATGCGGGTGGCTTCGACCACTTTTTCCACATCGGCGCCGGTGCCGGATTTGCCGGTCGAGTAGCTGATCATGGCGACCTTCGGCTCGACGCCGAATGCCTTGGCGGAATCGGCCGATTGCAGCGCGATTTCGGCCAGTTCGGTGGCGTTCGGATCGGGGTTGATCGCGCAGTCGCCGTAGACCAGAACCTGGTCCGGCATCAGCATGAAGAATACCGACGACACGATCGAGCTGCCCGGTGCAGTCTTGATCAGTTGCAGGGCAGGGCGCACGGTGCTGGCGGTGGTGTGCACGGCGCCGGAAACCAGGCCATCCACATCATCGACGGCCAGCATCATGGTGCCGAGCACCACGGTATCCTGCAGCTGGTCGCGTGCCTGGCCCGGGGTCAGACCCTTGCTCTTGCGCAGTTCAACCATCGGGGCAACGTACTGTTCGCGGATATCGTCCGGATCAACGATTTCCAGGCTGGCCGGCAGCTTCACGCCTTGGGCGGCAGCCACGGCTTCGATCGCGTCGCGCTTGCCCAGCAGTACGCAGCGGGCAATCTTCTTTTCTTCGCAGATCACGGCGGCCTTGATGGTACGCGGCTCGTCGCCTTCCGGCAGGACGATGCGCTTGTTGGCGGCGCGCGCTTTCTGGATCAGCTGGAAGCGGAAGGCTGGCGGGCTCATGCGCTTGGTCGGCGGCACCTTCACGGCGGTCATGATGGTGTCGGTATTGAGCTGTTCGGCCACGCTATCGAGTACCGAATTCATGCGCGCATCATCGTCGGCGGCAACGGCGGACGGCAGGCGGCTGATCTTGGTGGCGGTGGCAAAGGTATCACCCTTGGTGCGCATGATCGGCAGATCGCTCTTGAATGCGCGCGGGGCGAATTCCACCAGCTTGTCGCTGATGAAGCTGTCGTGCGTCAGCAGCAGGCCTGCCAGTTGCACATCGTTGCTGGCTGCCAGTGCGGTAGCCAGGATCACATCGTCGCGATCGCCGGCGGTGATGATCAGCGAGCCCGGCTTGAGGCGATCGATCATTTCTGTGGCGGAACGGGCTGCTACGACCACGTCGCTGACGCGGCGCTTGGCGATATCACCTTGTACCAGGATTTCGGCCTTGAGGTGGCGGGCGATATCGAGCGTGCGCGGAGCCAGCAGCGAAGGATTGAAGGCAATCACGCCCCATAGCGGGGTAGTGCCGAGTTCCTTCTGTGCAGCAGCGGCATCGAAGTTGGCTTGTGCCTTGTTGAAGATCACACCGGCCACGCTGCGGCCCGAGCTCTTGTACTGGCTGGCCATCAGGTTGGCTTCGGCAGCGGCACCTTCGTCGGTGGCATTGGCCACCAGAATGACTTCGGCCTGCAGCGAGCGGGCAATATCATTGTTGAGGTTGCTGGCAAACGACTGACCCGGTTCGCTGTGCAGACCTTCGATGATCAGAACATCCTTGTCCTGGGCGGCGCTCATGCACAGGCTGACCACGTCTTCCAGCAGTTCGTCGTTCTGGTTGGCCGAAACACGCTGCACTACTTGTTCGATGGGCAGGGGGTTCGGGCTGTCGATCTTGCAGATCACGCGGGCGAAGTGCGGCGAGCGTTCGATATGGGTTTCATCCTGCGGCACGGGCTTGACGAAGCCGACGCGCAGACCCTGACGCTGCAGGGCAACAACGACACCCAGCGCAACGGAGGTCAGGCCTACGTTCTGGCGGGTGGGAGCAAGAAAGAAAGTTTGCATGGTTCGATCTATCCGGGTTGTGGCGGCCAACGGGCGCCAGGTTGGTTTTCCCAAGGTACGGGCTCAGGGTTTTCCTGTAGTGCCCGATCGCCTGTTACAGACCGCGCGATGATAATGGGTTGTCACCAACCATGCCTGACGGTTTGAGCATGGTTTGATTTAACTCCGATATGGCGTGGGTCCGGGGCGGTAATTTTTCCTATCCGCCCGTATCGGTGGGCGCGATGCCGCGATTTTAGCAGGTGGATAACAGCTTTAAAGCGGGAATTGTTGCGCTGCAAGATTGGTGGCATCTCACATGGACAATCGCGAGAAAACCTGAGTTGCCGGGCTGGCCGCAGGCGTTGGAATCATGGCGGATGTTTGCTGCACCCCTCGGTGGAGGAGCGGTAGCGTACGGACCATGAGCTGACTATGAACAGGCACGGAAAAAAGTGTATTGTCTTGGGCTGAGCGCCAAGCGCCGCTCGTCTGACCGAGAAATCACCGTGCAAAAGAAACAGCTCTATGGCCACCTGCTGGCCTTTTCCGCCATTTTCATCTGGGGTACCACGCTGGCTTCGACCAAGGTACTGCTGCGCCATTTCTCCCCGGAAGAAATCATCGTCTACCGTTTTGCACTCGCCTATGGCTTGCTGCTGCTGCTGTGCCGCGACAAGATCGGCTGGGCGGGCTGGCGGGATGAATTGCTGTTCTGCGGGCTGGGCGTAACCGGGGTCACGCTGTATTTCTGGACCGAAAACGCTGCCTTGAAATATACCCTGTCAGCCAATGTCGGCATGATCGTGTCGGCCATCCCGATCCTGACGGCGATGCTGGCGCATTACACCACGCACGACGAGAAATTCCGACCGAACCTGCTGCTGGGATTCGTGGTGGCCATGGCCGGTATCGGGTTGATCATCTACAACGGCCAGCGCCTGCAATTGAATCCGCTTGGCGATATTCTGGCACTGGGCTCCGCGCTGTTCTTCACGCTCTATAACATCCTGATCCGCAAGGCACCCAGTGGCTATGGCCGGATCGTGATGGTGCGCAAGACCTTTTTCTGGGGCTGGATCGCGTCCTTCCCGATCTGGCTGTTGACCGGGGGCGAGCTGGCGCCACTGGCCGATTTCAGTTTTGATGCCGTGGCCAATCTGGTTTACCTGGCCACTTTTGCCTCGGTGCTGGGCTACGGCATGTGGAACAAGGCGATCGAGATCATCGGTGCCGTGCGTACTTCCAATTACATCTACCTGATGCCGCTGTTTACCATGATTGCCGCCGTGCTGGTGCTCGATGAGCGCATCACGCCGCTGATGCTGGCCGGCGGTGCGCTGATCCTGCTCGGCGTGTATGTGAACGAGCATCGCAGCTTCCGTCCTGTTTCCGCGTAACGAGGCCAATCCATGGATTTCTGCTCTACCCGTGCCGCAAGCCTTGAGCTGAATGACGAGCGTCTGCTGCGCTACAGCCGCCATATCCTGCTCGACGAGATTGGCGTGGAAGGCCAGCAAAAACTGCTGGATGCGCATGTACTGGTGATCGGCGCCGGCGGACTGGGTTCACCGGTTTCGCTCTATCTGGCCGCCAGCGGCATTGGCACGCTGACGATTGTTGATGACGATACGGTCGATTTCACCAACCTGCAGCGCCAGATCGTGCATACCGCCGCACGTGTCGGCCAGAACAAGGCCGAATCGGCTGCCGAAACGCTGCATGGCCTCAATCCGGATACGCGCGTGATTCCTGTCACCCGGCGCGCGCAGGGCGACGAACTGGAAGCGCTGGTGGCTGCGGCCGACGTGGTGGTGGATTGCTGCGACAACTTTGCCACGCGCCATGCCGTGAACCGCGCCTGCGTGAAGTTCGGCAAGCCGCTGGTTTCCGGTGCGGCGACGCGTTTTGATGGCCAGCTCACCGTGTTCGATCCGCGCCAGCCCGGTAATCCGTGTTACCACTGCCTGTTTGGTGAAGACGGCGAAGCGGGCGACGGGCCTTGCGCCACCTTTGGCGTGTTCGCGCCGCTGGTTGGCATCATCGGCAGCATGCAGGCTTCTGAGGTGCTCAAGCTGATCATCGGGCTGGGCGAATCGCCGGTAGGCCGCCTGTTATTGCTGGATGCGCGCACGCTGCGCTGGCGCGAGATGCGCTATGGCCAGGACTCGGCCTGTGTTGTTTGCGGTCAGGCCAGCTGACATTTGTGCTTGTCGCTGCCCGTGCAAAGCAGTAGGCTTTTGAAAAATATATTTTCCGGCTCAGCCGGTATTTTTCTCCAGAAGAGGATGCAGCATGGCACAACCCAAATTCCGCGGCATTGTCCCGCCCGTTCCTACCATTTTCGATGCCAACGGCCAGTTCGACCGTGCCGGTCAGGGCAAGATGATCGATTTCCTGATCGCCAACGGTGCCGACGTGCTGCTGTTCAACGGCAGCGCCGGCGAATTCAGCCAGATGTCCGAAGCCGTGCGCCTGGAAGTGGCCGAGTTCTGCGTGAAATACGTGAACAAGCGCATCCCGGCGATCGTCGGCAGCGCCGCGCCCGGCACTGGTGAAACCATCCGTTTCACCCAGCATGCCAAGGATATCGGCGCCGACGGCGTGATCATCATCAACCCGTACTACTGCGCCCTGAGCGAAGAAGCGATCTACCAGCACTACAAGGCAGTGACCGCTGCGGTGGATATCCCCATCATCCTCTACAACTTCCCGCGCTTTACCGGCATTGATCTTTCTGTCGACCTGATCAAGCGTCTTGCGCTGGATTTCCCCAACATCGTCGGCGTGAAGGATACCGTCGATACCGTGCGCCACACGCGCGACCTGATCGCCGCTATCAAACCGCTGCGCCCGGATTTCGCCATCTTCGCCGGCTTCGACGAATACATGCTCGAAACCCTGATCATGGGGGGCGACGGATGTTTCCCCTCCGGCATGAACTTCGCCCCGCACCTGGCCACCGGCCTGATGAAAGCAGTGGCGCAGGGCGACAACGCCAGCATCGTCGAACTGCAACGCCAGATCTGCCTGATCCCGCCGATGTTCGGCCTGGAAACGCCGTTCTACAGCGTACTGAAAGAAGCCGTGCAACTGGCTGGCGTCGGCATCGAAAGCACCCACGCCCTGCCACCGGCCTTGCCGCTGAGTGATGACAAGAAAGCCAAGGTGCGCGAGACTTTGAAGCAGATTGGCGTGATCAAGTAATTCTGCTTTTCGCATGACAAGGCCCTCGTCGATGACGAGGGCCTCATTGTTTGATGCGCCCCGGATTTCGCTTCGCCGCATCCAGGCGATGTACTGGCACGCCAAATCCATTGCTCAATGATCTGCAAGAACACCCTGACCCCCTTTCAGGCTGCCGAGGAGTGGAGCGAGACCCGGGCTCGCGACCGACGCAGGGTAGCGCGGAGCGCCGCCCGCCCGGGGGCTGCTTTCTTTGGTTCCTTTCTTTGCAGAAGCAAAGAAAGGAACTCACCCGCCGGGGTGAACTCCCGGCAAACCCAAATACCGCGCCGTCAGGCGCTAAGCTATCCCGATAGCCAATGATCATCGATGTCGGAATGAATTCCGACCTACGGCAAGGATGGCGACTGGGTAATCAATACTTCCAGTTCAACGAAACCGTGAAGTTACGCGGCGCCCCATAGTAAGCCTGCGTCCAGTACAGGCTGTTCAGGTACTTCTCATTGGTCACGTTGTTAACATTCAGCGACGTACTCAGGTGCTTGTTGATGTCATAGCGCGCCATCAGGTTGAGCAGGGCATAGGCATCCTGGCGGATCACCACATTGTTTTCCCTGGTGCTCATATCGCTCTTCCAGATCACGCTGGCGCCAAGCTTCAGTTGCTCCATGCCCGGCACGCGCCAGGTGGTGGATGCCTGGATCAGGCGTCGCGGCACGTAGGTGCGCGCGTTGTTGCCATCCTTGTCCTTGATCGACAGCACGGTATAACCCACGCTGGCCTGCAGGTTGGGCGTGATCTCGCCGCTGGCTTCCAGTTCGATCCCGCGCGAAGTGGTGTCGATGCCCTGGTAGACCGCCGTGGTGCCGACATAGCCATCCGATTCGGCCAGGTTGTCCTGGTAGATCTTGAAGGCGGAAATGTTCGTGTTCAGTTTCTTGTCGAGCCATTCGTTCTTCAGGCCCACTTCATAGCTCTTGCCGGTGACCGGGTCCAGGCGTTGCAGGCTGCGGTTGAGCTTGCTCTGTGGATCGAAGATCTCGGCGTAGCTGGCATAGGCCGTGGCGTTGGGGGTGAAGCTGTAGGTGATGCCGGCATACGGGGTGATCTTGCTGTCCGAGCGCACACTGCTCACGCCGTAGCTGCTGCCGGTGGTATCGAGTTTGGTGGCGGCCGCGCCCAGCAGCAGTTTCACGTCGTCGGTCAGGCTGTAGTGCGTGGCGGCATACAGGCTCTTGCGCGTATCGGTGAACTGGGCGCCGCTGACGCTGGCGTCGAAGCTCGGTTCGGCATAGCTGCCGTCCCAGCTTGCCAGATCGCGGAGTGCCGTGCCGATACCCTGGCCATAGTGCGAAATGCTGTCGAGGTTGGAACGCGCGAACTGCGCGCCCACTGCAAGCTGGTGCTTGCGCCCGAACAGGGTGTATTTGCCGTTGAGCGAAGCATCGACCGTGTTCTGGATGTTCTTGTCATCGAACAAGGATGGGTAGCTGTAGAGCCCCAGCCCGGTGGTGGCATCGGGCGTGCCGTAGACGTAGAACAGCTTGTCGTGGCTTTCCTGTTCGCGATGGGTGTAGGTGGCCTTGGCCTGCCAATCCTCATTGAACTGGTGGCTGAGCTCGGCAAACAGTTGCGTGTCGGTGTTGTTCCATTTGGCCCAGTCGGCAGCGGTGCTGGTCGAAACATCGTAGTCGGTCTGGTTGCCGTTGCTGTCATACAACGGTAGCGCGCCCCACATGCCACCGTCGGTTTTCTTTTGCTGGCGACTGACGCCGATCGCGGCGGTGGTGTTGTCGGTCAGGTCGGCCTCGACAATGCCGTAGAGCGAAGTCTTGTCATACGAGAGGCGATCCAGATAGGAATCGCCCTTCTCGCCGGCGGCCACAAAGCGGCCGCGCACGCTTCCCGCTTCGTTGAGCGGGCCGGAGACATCAGCCTCCAGCCGTTTCTTGTTCCACGATCCCACACTTAAGCCCGCCGATGCCTGGAAATCGGTGGTCGGGCGCTTGCGCACGAAGTTGACGGTGGCCGAAGGGTTGCCGGTAGCCGAAATCAATCCGTTGGCGCCCTTGATCACCTCGACCCGGTCATACGGAGAAATATCGATATCGCCGTACTGGTTGCCGTAGATAAACGGCACGCCCACGCCATCGATCTGGAAATTGGTGATATCAAAGCCGCGCGCGGAATAGTAGGTGCGGTCGGTTTCCACGCGCTCGACGTTGATGCCGGTGACGGTATCGAGCAGATCGTTGACGCTATTGAGCTGGAAATCCTCGATCTTGGCGCGGGTGACGACCGAGACTGCCTGCGGCGTTTCCTTGAGCGGAATATCAAGCTTGGTGGCTGCCGTGCTGCGTTTGACGGCGTAGGAGCGGCTTTGCTCGGACGGCGGCTCCACGGCGGCTTCGGCCGTGACTTGCACGGTGGCCAGCGTGACTTCGTTCTGGGCAGGTGCAACCGTTTGCGCCCAGGCATTGCAGGAAACCAGCAGGGCAATGGCCAGGGTCAACGGCGAGGGCTTGAAGTGCCGGAAAGTATCGGGTTGATGCATTTTTGCTTGAGACATCAAAGAGTTCCTTGTGGATTGTTGATCGCCAACCGCGTGCAGGATGACGAACAGGGCATCTATTTGCTTTATCATGTTAATGATAACTGTTATCATTTGCAAAGTTTAAGGCAGGATTCTACTGGTTCCATGTACTGGGTCAGTGTGAGTTCGAGGTGATTTTTGGCATTAAATGGCGGTTTTTCTGATATTCACCTGCATTGCTGTGCAATGGTGGTGATTTTGATAATTATTATTGTTTGATATGGATCAAACTTTTTGGCTCATGATAATCATGCAAGGGAGAAACAAGTGAAGGGCAAACCTTCCCGCGCCAAATTCTGGTTTTTGCTGCACAGCTGGCTGGCGATGCCGATCTGGGCGTTTGTGTTCTTTGTGTGCCTGACCGGCACGCTGGCTACGGTCAGTCAGGAAATCAACTGGCTGGTTGATCCGGCCTTTCGGGCCAACAAGCCATCTGCTGAGGCACAAGCGATCGGCTTCGATGGTGCGCTGGCGGCCCTGCACAAGTCTGATCCTGCTGCCGATGTGCAATGGATGATGCAGACCGAGGATTACTTTGCGATCCAGGCGCGCGTGACCTACCCGGATGCTTCCTCGGCCACGCTGTACGTCAATCCTTATAGCGGCGCGATCCAGGGCAAGGCGCCGGAGATGTCGCTGCGTGGCTTCTTGCGGGCACTGCATGGCTGGTTGCTGATTCCGTTCAAGGGCGGAACCAGCATCGGCTGGTATCTGGTTTCCGCCTTGTCGATCCCGCTGCTGGGTTCCCTGATTACCGGGCTGATCGTCTACAAGAAATTCTGGCGCGGTTTCTTCAAGTTCCGCATCCGCTTCTCGCAGGGGGCGCGCGTGGCATGGGGCGATTTCCATCGCCTGGCGGGCGTTTGGTCGCTCTGGTTCATTGGCGTGATCGCCATCACCGCACTCTGGCTCTTGATCCAGGCCGTGATGTGGACCGCGCGGGTGTCGATTTCCACGGCCGGACCGCCGGTGATGGTGGCGCGCGAAGAAGTGCCGATCGTACAGCCGGGCCAGCCGGTTCCGCGCATTGCCCTGAGTGAGGCCATGCAGGTCAGCCGCGAACACATGCCGGCCGGTTTCACGCCCAAGTATGTGGGCATTCCTTCCAATGCCTACAGCCATGTGCGGGTGTGGGGACGCAGCGGTAGCTGGCCGCTGTTGTACGAGTGGACCAGCGTGAATCCGTATACCGGCAATGTGGAAGACAGCCGCAAGTTGTCTGATCGCTCGAAGCTGGAGCTGGTGACCGAATCGATGCGGCCCTTGCATGCCGGCGATTTCGGCGGCTTGTGGGTGAAACTGATCTGGGCTTTCTTCGGCTTGCTGCTGAGCATGATGGTGCTCTCGGGCATGCTGATCTGGACCAAGCGCACCGCGCAGGCCACGGCAGCCCTGCGCAAGAAACGTGCACAACTCGCCGGAACCCCAGATGAACTGGCGGATGAACTGGCTGTGCAGGAGGGCGGGCAATGAGTGCACACGCGATGGTAAATGCAGGACCCTGGCGGCAGCGCTGGCTGCGCTGGCGCTTTCACCTGTGCGTGCTGGTGCTGCTGGTGCCGGTATTTTTCTTTACGTCTTCCATGAACGAAGAGCGACTGGATAGCGGTTTGCGCGGGCTGGGCATGCGTGAATTGCCCGAGCAATCCGTTGGTCCGTGGCGTGTGCGTCTGGCTGAAAAAACGCTGATGGCGCCCACCGCTGATGGTGAAGCCGGCCATACCAAACCGTTCGTGGCGGCGTTCTGCCAGGCGTGTATTCCCGAGATTCGTGCGGCCTACCTGCGTATCGGCAAGCCGCGCAATGTACGTTCGGCCGGCGCGCTGTTCTACGGCAGTCTGTACCGCTCGGAGGTCTATCTGGTGGTGCCGCCCACGCTCAGATCGGCTGATCAGATCTGGCTGACGGCGGAAGGCTGGGATGGCAGCGTGCATCAGACCTCATGGCCGATCGAAACGGCTTCGCCGACGCTTTACACCTGGCTCAAGCAACAAGGAAAAATCGAGTGACCAAAAAAATTCTGATGATGGTGCTGCTGGCCTGCGCCACCCAAGCCTATGCCCACAACCCGGTCTGCCGTTGCAGCAAG
This sequence comes from Formivibrio sp. oc-25, assembly GCF_055810895.1. Taxonomy (NCBI): domain Bacteria; kingdom Pseudomonadati; phylum Pseudomonadota; class Betaproteobacteria; order Neisseriales; family Chitinibacteraceae; genus Formivibrio; species Formivibrio sp. oc-25. Next base: position 183,533 of record NZ_JBVVOL010000004.1, read on the forward strand.
GCCGGTTCTGACAGCATTCGGTGCGTGGGCGGTTTTTCCGATGGCAGCGCGGCGCCGGGCGTGAAACTCGATGTGATCGGGTATGACGAAAAGATATTGCTGGCCAGCAAGCTGGGCGCGGATTCCTCGCTCACCTTCAAAAAGCCGAAGGGCGAGTTCTACATCCTGTTCGATGCCGGTCCTGGGCATGTGGTCGAGATCGATCACACGGCGGTGCAGTAATGCAGCAAACCATCAAACCCGCTGGCGCCGGACACGAAACCCTGCTGGTGCTGGCCTTGTGTGCGGCCATCGTGATCGGTGCCGGTGGCGTGATCGCATTGCGCCAACCGCCCGTGCAGCATGCCGTGGCCGATACCCATGTGCTGGATGCCCGGCGTGATCTGAATGCGGCCGAGCAGGGCGTGTTTGCCGATCTGCGCGTGGCATTCGACGAGATCGCCATGCAGGCTGAGGGTGAAAAGTGGCCGACCGTGGCGGCATTGGCCGAGAGTGGCCTGCCGCCGTTCGTGGCTGATGTCTCGGCTCTGCGGCGCGGCGGGCATGGCTGGCAGCAAATCCGCTCGGGTGAAATCACGGCCTATGCCGGCATGAGCGCTGACAGCAAGGTGGCGGGGTCTTTGCTGCTGCGCCTGCCTGTGGCCGATGGCCATCCGCATGGTGGCGAAGCCAGCGAGCCGGATATCTGGCTGGCGCGTGCCAATACCTTGCCGATTTCGCTGGATGACGCGGCACTGACCGCAGCCGGCTGGCAACGCGTTGCCGTGCAGTTCGATGCCGGCGTTACCCGCCAGACAACGCATCCCTGACCTTCTGGTGCATTGCTGTAGGTCGGAATTTTCCCTCTCCCCAACCCTCGCCCGCTTGCGGGAGATGGAGAAAAACGGTGGCCTGGCCAAGAGTCACCCCTCGCCCGCTTGCGGGGGCTGGGGGGAGGGAGATGCGCCGTGGTGTGCCTGCGCCGGGCTGGAAAGATGAAATTTAATCGGGTCGTATCCATAGCGAGAATATGAGCATGAAATTTTTTGATCGTTTTACCCGTCCGTTGGCACACAGACTGGCCCTGCTGGGTGCCGCCATCCTGCTGGCCGCCCCGCTGGTGCAGGCCAAGCCGCTGCGCATCGGCGTGACGCTGCATCCGTATTACAGCTACGTGGCCAATATCGTCGGCAAAGCTGCCGAAGTGGTGCCGGTGATTCCGGCCGGTTTCAATCCGCATGCCTACGAACCACGCGCCGAGGACATCAAGCGCATCGGCACGCTGGATGTGTTGGTGATGAACGGGGTCGGCCATGATGACTTTGCCGATCGCATGGTGGCCGCGAGCGAAAAGCCCAGGCTGCCCGTCATCGAAGCCAATGCCAATGTGCCGCTGCTTGCCGCGACCGGCACGGCGGCGCGTGGTGGTGGGCAGGGGCCATCGGGCAAGGTGGTGAATCCGCATACCTTCCTGTCGATCACCACGGCGATTGCGCAGGTGAACACCATCGCGCGCGAGCTGGGCAAGCTGGATCCGGCCAATGCGACGACCTACACCGCCAATGCGCGCACTTACGTGCAGCGCCTGCGCAAGCTGCGCGCCGATGCGCTGGCCAAACTGGCGGCGGCACCGGGCGCGGATTTTCGCGTGGCCACCATTCACGGTGCCTATGATTACCTGCTGCGCGAATTCGGCCTGGAAGTCACCGCCGTGGTCGAGCCCGCGCATGGCATCGAACCCAGCCCGAGCCAGCTCAAGGCCACCATCGACCAGTTGAAGAAGCTCGATGTGCAGGTATTGTTCTCGGAGATGAATTTCCCCTCGACCTATGTCGATACCATCCGGCGCGAAACCGGCGTGCGCCTGTATTCGCTCTCGCACATTTCCTACGGTGAATACAGCGCCGGCAAGTTCGAGGAAGACATGCGCCACAACCTCGATACCGTGGTACGCGCCATTCAGGAAGCCAAGCCATGAGCCTGCCGCGCGGACCACAACTGCAATTCGACAAGGTAAGCCTCACGCTCGGGCGCACCGATATCCTGCGCGAAGTATCGCTCAATGTGGCGGCCGGCAGCGTGCATGCGCTGGTCGGCCCGAACGGCGGCGGCAAGACTTCGCTGGTGCGCACCTTGCTGGGCCAGACGCCGCATTCAGGCTCGCTGACGCTGCACTGGCCGGGAGCAGAGCCGGGCGTGATCGCCTACGTGCCGCAGGCGCTGGATTTCGACCGTGGCCTGCCCATGACCGTGGATGACGTGATGGCAGCCATGACGCAGCGCCGCCCGGCCTTCTTCGGTCTCTCGCCCCGGTGCAGCCGCGAAATCGGCGATGCGCTGGCGCGCGTGGGCCTGCAGGATAAGCGCAAGCGCCGCATGGGTGCGCTTTCCGGGGGCGAGCGCCAGCGCGTGTTGCTGGCACAAGCCCTGATTCCGCAACCCGATCTGGTGGTGCTGGATGAGCCGATGTCGGCACTCGACGAACCGGGCGCGCGGATATTTGCCGATCTGCTGGCCGGCTGGCGTGCCAGCGGCACCACCGTGTTCTGGATCGAGCACGATCTCGATGCCGTGTCGCGCTTGGCCGACCGGGTCACGGGGCTGGCCCGCCAGGTATTGTTCGATGGCCAGCCTGCAGAGATGCTGGTGCCGGAACGTCTGCTGGGGTTGTTCTCCAGCCATGGCAGCACAGTGCCGGCAGCCGGCAGTGCCAGGCATGTTGCACTGGCCGAGCTGGCAGGGGAGGCCGTATGAACGCACTCTGGGATGGCCTGCGCGAGGTGCTGCAAGGCATGGCTGGCGCGGGCTGGTTGCCGGCTTCGCTCACCTACGGTTTCGTGGTCAATGCCGTGATCGCCGGGCTGATGATCGGCCCGGTCCTGGGTGGGCTGGGCACGCTGGTGGTGGTCAAGCGCTTTGCGTTTTTCTCGGAAGCCGTTGGCCATGCCGCGCTGACCGGCGTGGCGATCGGCATCCTGCTGGGCGAGCCCTATACCGGCCCGTACGGCAGCCTGTTCGGTTATTGCCTGCTGTTTGGCATCGGCCTCAATTTCCTGCGCAACCGCACCGGGCTCGCGCCCGATACGCTGATCGGCGTGTTCCTGTCGGTGTCGCTGGCGCTGGGGGCGAGCCTGCTGCTGATCCTCTCCGGCCGGGTGAACGTGCATATCCTGGAAAACGTGCTGTTCGGCTCGGTGCTGACGGTGAATAACGCCGATTTGTCGGTGCTATGGATCGTGGCCGTGCTGGTGTCTGCGCTGGCCTTGCCGTTCTACAACCGCCTGATGCTGGCCAGTTTCAATCCGCAACTGGCGGCGGTGCGTGGCGTGGCGGTGAAGGTGCTCGATTACCTGTTCGTGGTGCTGGTCACCATCGTGACCGTGGCAGCCGTAAAGGTTATCGGCGCGATCCTGGTCGGCGCACTGCTGGTGATCCCGGCAGCGGCTGCGCGCCTGGTCAGCCATTCGCTCAAGGGCTTTTTCTGTGTGTCGGTCGCAATCGCCACGCTGGCGACGCAGGCCGGCATCCTGCTGCCGGTGCAGTTCGATCTGCCGGTGCCCTCGGGCGCGGCGATCATTCTGGCCGCCGGCATCTGTTTTCTGCTGGCCGCGCTTGCGCGCAGCGTGGTGCCGGCTTTCAAGGGAGGTGTGGCATGAGGTTTTTCAGAAATTGGCTTGCGCTATTGGCGCTGTTGGTCGCTTGGCCGGCCCACGCGGTTACCGTGCTGGCCGGTCATCCGGTGCTGTTCGCGCTGGCACAGGATCTGGCCGGCGAGAAAATCAGCGTGGTGCGTGCCGCACCCGAGAACATTCCGCCCACCCGGCTGAATGCCTACCTGACCACGCGCGGCGAGGCCGCATTCAAGGCCGCTGCGCAAAGCACCGATGCCGTGCTGACGCTGCGCTCGGTCTGGCCGGAAGATCCGCTCTATCCGCTGGCGCGGCGCAGCAATATCCGCGTGGTGGAAATCGATGCCGCCAACCCGGTCGATGGCGCCTTGCCCGGTATCGCATTGCATGCGGATAAACCCGCTACCGTCAGTTATCCCTGGCTCGATCCGGTCAGCCTAGGGCGCATGGCCGATATTCTGGGTAACGAGCTGGGCAGGCTGGCGCCAGAAGCCAAGCCTGCCATTGCCGGCAAGCTGGCCGCATTCAAGCGCCGGCTGATCACGCTCTCCACCCGGAATGAAATGGCTCTGACGAAAGCTGCCAATGTCAGCGTGGCCAGCCTCTCGCCCAAGTTCGATTATCTGGCCAGCGGTTTGAATCTGGACCCGGTGATGGTGGATGTGGAACACCTGGCAAAAAGCCTGGATGAGTTGAAGCCGGCCCTGTTGCTGGCGGATGGCGAACCGGAGGAATCTGTAGTGCAGGCTGCCCGCGCAGCCGGGGTGAAGGTCTTGGCCTTGTCTGCAACAGGGCGCGATCCGGTGGCGGAGCTGGAGCAGTTGAGCAGGGCGGTGGTGGAGGCGTTGAGCCACTAGTTTTCTATCCCAGGCAGCCGGGTTTATGCGCCATCAGGCGCTAATCAGGTTCCAGCTTCACTTCGCCAGTGAACGCTGCCAGAACCCCACATCCACATAACGCCCGAACTTGAACCCTGTACCGGGAAAGTGGCCGACCTTGGCAAATCCGAGTTTTTCATGCAGCGCCACGCTGGCCTCGTTCGGCAGGGCTAGGCAACCGATCACCTCGCGGTAATCCCGCGCACGGATCGCTTCGATCAACGCGGTGTACAGCACTTTGCCATGGCCCTTGCCGGTGGCGCTGGCATCGAAATAGACCGAGGTTTCCACTGTACCGTCGTAGGCCTTGCGCTCGCGGAATTTGCCGTAATAGGCATAACCGACGATCCGGCCGGTGTCGTCCTCCATCACCAGCCAGTCGAAGGCTTGCTGGATCTTGGCGATGCGCCCGGCGATTTCCTCGGGCGTGACCGGATCGTATTCGAACGTGATGACCGTATCGCGGATGTACGGGTTGTAAATGTCGGCAATGGCCTTGGCATCGGCCTGGGTGGCGGGGCGAATCTGCATGGTTATTTCTTGGGTTGGGTCCACGGTTCAACTTTGGCTGCAGCAATCCATTCCTGCATGGCCGGCAAGGCCAGTATGGTATCTACATAGGCCTGCGCGGCGCCAGACAGGGGAATCCCATAGGTGACAAAGCGCGTGGCGACCGGCGCATAGAAGGCATCGGCCCAGCTGAAGTTGCCGAACAGGAATGGGCCACCGCTGCCAAAGCGATCGCGGCATTCGGTCCAGATCGCGATGATGCGATCAATTTCCGCTTGTGCTTCCGGTGTGATCTCGGCTTGCAGGCGTGCGCGGATATCCATGTTCAGCATATTGCGCAGGTTGGCAAACCCGCCGTGCATTTCGGCGCAGACCGAGCGTGCCATGGCGCGGGCTTCGATGGTTTTGGGCCAGAGTTGTTTTTCCGGATATTTTTCCGCGAGATATTCGGCGATGGCGAGCGAATCCCAGATGCGCAGGGTGCCGTCGGCCAGCAGCGGTACCTTGCCGCTGGGCGAGTAGACCAGCCGTTTGCTGCGGGCATTTTCCTCATACAGCGGCAGCAGGATTTCTTCGAATTCGATACCGGCGACCTTGAGGCCCAGCCAGGGGCGCAAGGACCAGGAGGAGTAGTTCTTGTTGCCGATGACGAGTTGCATGCGGAGAGCTCCTTGTTGGGTGCGGGATGGGGTACTTTACCGGATTGGTACTGGTGGCGTCATGCGAGTGCTGCAGGGGACGGGATGGTCTGGATTGCGCGGAGCATGGTGGGTAGGTTTTATGCGCCATTCGGCGCGTTGATTCAGGTGCCGGTTCCGCCCGGCTTGGCGTGATACTTTCTTTGCTTCTGCTGTAGGTCGGGATTCATCCCGACTCTCCTGCTGTCGGGTTAAAACCCGACCTACAATACTCCTCGGCGGCCTTGAAGGGGGGTGGGGTGTTCTTGCCAACGTTTGCGTGCTTGATGTGTTATGCAGAATCACCCCTCCCCTTCGCCGCCACGATCTTCGAGAAGCGCAAGGGAACCCGAAGGGCGTGGCAGCGGGGGCGCCTTCTTTTGGTTTCTTTTCTTGGCGAAGCAAGAAAAGAAACTCGGCCGCCGGGACGAACTCCCGGCCAACCCAAGCATCGATGGCAAGCTGTGGGCCGAGTTTCGATGCGGTTTTTCAGGATGAATCCCGAATGAAACGAAAGTATCACGCCAAGCCGGGCGGAACCGGCACCTAAAACAATGCGCTGCAGGCGCATAAAACCCGCCCTCTCCCCGACCCTCTCCCGCAAGCGGGCGAGGGAGCAGTTGGTACTCGGGTTACACCTTGCATGCAAGGCTAACCCTCACTATCAGGCCCAGCTCAGAAATCCACGGTCGCCGTCAGGCTATAGGTGCGTGCATTGCCCGCCACCAGATAGCCATACCCCGGATAACCGCCGACCGAAGCCCAGTAGTTCTTGTCGAACACGTTATCCACACGGGCGCGCAGTGTCACCATCTGGCCGCCGATCTCGGTGATGTAGCGTGCGCCGATATCAAAGCGTGTCCAGCCCGGTACTTTCAGCGTGTTGGCGGCGTTGGCATAGCTGGAGCCGGTGCTGACCATGCGCACATCGGCACTCACGCCGCTCAGGCCCGGAATATCCCATTCCACGCCGAGATTGCCCTGCGCGGACGGTACGCCGATCACTTTCTTGCCATCGGTGGCGCCGCCCTTGGTGTTGCGCTGTTCAGCATCGAGCAGCGTCAGGCCGCCGAGCACGCGCAGGCCGCGCATGGCTTCGCCCCAGACCGAAATTTCCAGGCCGCGATGGCGGTCTTCGCCATAGGTGCCATAGATATTGGTGACCGAATCGAGATAGCCGCTGGGTTTGCTGGTGGTGAACAGTGCAATGCTGGTGCCCAGATTGCCGGCATCGTACTTGGCGCCGATTTCCTTTTGCTTGGAGACATACGGCGCCAGGACTTCGCCGGCATTCAGTGCCGTGCTGCCGGCAGTACCGCCGCTGGCGAGCGATTCGATGTAGTTGGCATACAGCGACAGGTTCTTCAACGGCTTGAATACGATGCCTGCGGCCGGGGTGAGCTTGTTCTTGTCGTATTCGGAAGTCTGTGCACCCGTGTTGTAGTTGTAGCCGCGGGTATGGATGTTCTGGTGGCGTGCACCCAGCGTGAGCAGCAGGCGGTCATCCAGCACGGAAAGCGTATCGGAGAGGGCAAAGCTGGTGAATTGCTCCTTGCGCGTCAGCCCCGGCGATTCCAGTATGCCGCCATAGAAGCCAATGGTGGTCGGGTAAGTCACCGGGCTGAAGTTGTAGATATTGGTGGCCAGTGCGCCAGAAGTGCTCCATTGATACGAATTCTTGGCCTTGAGCTGGTAGGTTGAACCGGTGGCCGCCAGCGAGTGCTTGATTGCGCCGGTTTCGAACTTGCCCCGCACGCCGGCTTCGCCACTGATCACACTGTCATGGCGGCGGTTGTCGGCGCGATAGGTGGTGGCGGCACCAGTTGTCGCGTTGGTGACGGTCGGGTTGGCCAGTGAATTGTCTTCATCGGTTTCGCGGGCGCCCAAAGCCGCCCAGGCCGTGACGTTGTCGCTCAGGTCCACTTCGCCGCGGAAGGCGCCAAAGGTGTCGCGTTCTTTCGAGTAGCTCCACGGCTGGGCGTAGTTGCTGCGGCTGTCTGGTGCGGCCGGTACGCTGGTGACGCTGCTGCCCAGCGTGACATTGGGGCGGGGCGATTCGAGCGAGAATTCCTGGTGACCGACATCGGCAGAAAGCCGCACATGGTCACCGCGCCAGTCATAGCCGATCGAAACCAGATTCACGTCCTGCTTCTCGTTATCCACGGCGGTATCGCCGCTGCGGCGTACCGCATTCAGGCGCACGCCGTGCGCCTTGTCCTCGCCGAAGCGGCGGGCCAGATCGGCTGCGGTATATATCTGGCCGCCGCTGCTCACGCCTGCGGTAACACGGTTCAGGTCTTCCTGCGGCGCGCGCTTGGGCAAGAGGTTGACCGAGCCGCCGATTGCGCCACCGGCCGGCGCCGCGCCATTCAGGAAGGCATTGGCGCCGCGCAGCACTTCCACGCGCTCGAACAGTTCGGCCGAGACATACTGTCGTGGCAGCAGGCCGTACAGGCCGTTGTAGGCGACTTCATCGGAGGCCAGCAGGAAACCGCGGATAAAGTAGGATTCCTGGAAGTTGCCAAACCCGCGCGCAACACGCACGCCCGGGTCGTTCTGCAGCACGTCGCCCACGCTGTGCGCATGGCGATCCTGGATCAGCTCGTTGGTATAGCTGGTGGCGCTGAAAGGCGTATCCATCAGGCTTTGCGTACCGAGAAAGCCGATGCGCGCGCCGGTGGCAACCTGGCCGCCGGCATAAGCCGGGCTCAGGCCTTCGGCCGAGGCATCGGCGCTGGCGGTGACCGTGACGATGGCCAGTGTCTTTTCGGTGGTTTCGGTACTGGTTTGGGCCATTGCGGTGCTGGCAAACGAAGCCAGTGCCATATGAATGGCCAGTGCGAGCGGCCAGCGGGTAATGCGTTCCGGCATGGGAAATCCTTTATGACATGCGAAATTTGAGCAAAAGGATCCCCTGCGCACCGGTTTGGGCGCGCGGAGATCATGTCAGGGGAATCAGGGTTTGGAGGTGTTGGGGTCGGTGACGAAGCCGATGCGGGTCAGTCCCTGGCTGGCGGCGGTCGACATGACCTGCGCCACTTTTTCATACGGCGTGGTGCGGTCCGCGCCGATATGCAGTTCGGGTTGCGGTTGCTGCAGGGCAGCCTCGGAGAGCTTGGCGCCGAGCTGATCGGCCTCGATCCTTTCGCCATTCCAGAAGATCTGGTTGCTGGCATCGATATTGAGCTGGATGCTGTCCTGCTTGCTGGTGTTGGCCTCTGAGCTGGCCTTGGGCAGGTCGACCTTCACGGCATGCGTGAGCAGCGGTGCGGTGACCATGAAAATGATCAGCAGCACCAGCATCACGTCGATCAGCGGCACCATGTTGATCTCGGCCAGGGGTTCGCCTTCGTCGCCACTCTCGAAACTTGCAAACGCCATGTCAGTGCTCCTGCGCCAGTATCATGCCGGCTTCGTGGCGGCCGGCGCGTACCAGTTCCAGAACCCGTTCGCTCGATTCACGCGCATCGGTGCGCATCGGCGAAGATTTCACGCCGGTCGAGAGGAAGGCGAACACATCGTGGGCAAACGCGTTCAGCCGGCTCAGCGTGTTGCGGTTGATGCGGGCAAAGGCGTTGTAGGCAATAGCAGCAGGAATCGCAACGGCCAGGCCGATGGCAGTCATGATCAGCGCCTCGCCCACCGGGCCGGCCACCTTGTCGAGCGTGCCCTGGCCGGAGATGCCGATGGCAATCAGTGCGTGGTAGATGCCCCAGACGGTACCGAACAGGCCAATGAACGGCGCGGCAGAAGCCACGGTAGCCAGAAATGCCTGCCCGAATTCCAGATGCGCGCGGTCTTCATCGATGGCGCGTTTCAGGGCGCGGGTCAGCAGATCGTCGGGCGAGCCGGTGTCTACCAGGCTGAGCGAGCCTTTGCCCTGGCCGGTGCGATAGCGGTTGACCTGCTCGATCGCGGTGAAGCCATGATGGACCAGATGCGAGAAGGGTTCGATTGCCCCCTTTTCGCGAATGCGTGAAGCTACTGCCTCCAGATTGGGTGCATCCCAGAAATCACTGAGAAAAGCGCGGCTGCGCTGGTTCATGCGCCAGGCGCGAATCCCCTTGCTTGCGATCAGGTACCAAGTACCCACGGAGGCCAGTGCCATCAGACCGAGCACGAAAAGCGCCACGCCATCGGCATTGGCCAGGAAATGGGCAAAGCCCATCGGGTTTTCCATATCAACCTCTCAAATTGAACACAATGGGAACAACCACCCAGGCGGCCACGGCTTCATCGCCGCGCCGCGCGGGCACAAATTTCCAGCGCTGCACGGCATCGAGCGCTGACTGGTCCAGGCGGCTGGAACCGCTGCTGGTACGGATTTCGAGTTTGCTGGGCAAGCCGTTGCTTTCCACGAACACGCGCAGCATGACGCGGCCTTCTTCGCCCAGACGGCGGGAAATGGCCGGGTAGGTGGGCGCGGGGTTCTGCAGGTAGCCGGCATCGAAACGTGCCTGAACAAACGGTGCTGCATCCGACGTGTTTTTGCTGCCAGCATGCGCTGCGCCCGATTCGGTCGCAGCAGGGGCCGGCGTCGACGGTGCGGGTGGTGCAAGGGCTGGGGCTTCCACTGCTGCTGGGGCCATACTGACGGGCATGGCCGCAAGAACCGGTGCCGGCTTCGGTGGTGCAGGTTTCGGGCGCGGCTGGGGTGTGATCTTCGGTTGTGGCTTGGGCGGTTCTGGTGCAGCCATCGGCATGGCCTGCGGGGCAATCATGCGCACCGACAGTACGCTGGGTGTACTCTTCTGCAATTGTGATGGTGCCATCAGCAGCGCAAGAACGCCTACGTGCGCCAGAACGACAATGGCGATGGTTTTGGCCGACAACGGTTGATTGGCGTATGCGCGGCTCGGTCCGGCAGATAGGGCAAGTAAAGGCATGCTGAGATGTGTTTAAACAAGAATCATTATCATAACTAATCGAAACAATCTGTTTGCTGATGTGAATCAAGGATCAGATCGCATGAGGAAATACCGGTTACTGACAATTTCAATTGTAATGATAATTATTATCAATTGCAATTTATTGTGAGGAGATTTCTGAGAACTTGTTCACGCTTTGTGGCGAGAAGCCGTCAGCGGGATGAAGCGCAGTGCAAAAGCCGGAACATACAGGAAGTACATGAGGACGAAGCACTACAGGAGTTTTTTGAGCGGCACATGAGCCCCGACCACGGTTTCGGATCGTGAACAGGCTCTGAGGAGGAATTAAAACACAACGGGTGCCAGAGGCACCCGTTGGAAGTTGGAACAGATCAACCCGGAACGAATTTTCAGCCCAGCTTCTTTCTGAGCAGTTCGTTGATGACAGCCGGGGGGGCCTTGCCCTTGGCAGCCTTCATGCACTGGCCAACCAGAGCGTTGAAGGCTTTTTCCTTGCCGGACTTGTATTCGGCCACCATGGCTTCATTGGCAGCCAGTACGCTATCGATCAGAGCCTCGATCGCGCCGGTATCGGTTTCCTGCTTGAGGCCATGTTCTGCGATCAGCTCATCGGCGGTCTTGGCGGATTCCCACATCCATTTCAGCACGTCCTTGGCAGACTTGTTGTTGATGGTGTTGTCGGAAATGCGCTTGATCAGCAAGGCCAGTCGTTCCGGCTGAATCGGGCAATCGGCAATGGTCTTTTCTTCCCGGTTCAGTTGCGCCGAGATTTCACCCATGATCCAGTTGCTGGCCAGCTTGGCCTCTGCGCCGGCTGCCACTGTGGCTTCATAGTAGGTGGCTGTGTTCTGGCTGGCGGTCAGGGTGATGGCATCATAGGCGGGCAGGCCGTACTGGCTTTCAAAGCGGCTGCGCATCGCGGCAGGCAGTTCCGGCATTTCGCCCTTTACGCGTTCGATCCAGTCTTCACCGATGAATAGCGGAGGCAGGTCTGGATCGGGGAAGTAGCGGTAATCGTGCGCGTCTTCCTTGCTGCGCATCATGCGGGTTTCACCGGTATCCGGGTCGAACAGCACGGTGGCCTGGTGAATCTTGTGGCCATCTTCGATCTGGCCGATCTGCCACTGAACTTCGTAGTTGATCGCTTGTTCCAGGAACTTGAAGCTGTTCAGGTTCTTGATTTCGCGCCGGGTGCCGAATTCCTTTTGCCCCATCGGGCGGACCGAGACATTGGCATCGCAGCGGAAAGAGCCTTCCTGCATGTTGCCATCGCAAATGCCGATCCAGGTCACGATGCCGTGCAGGGCCTTGGCATAGGCCACCGCTTCTGCGGCTGAACGCATGTCGGGTTCGGATACGATTTCGAGCAGCGGTGTGCCGGCGCGATTCAGGTCGATGCCGGTCATGCCATGGAAATCTTCATGCAGCGATTTGCCCGCATCTTCTTCCAGGTGGGCGCGGGTCAGGCGCACCGTCTTTTCATAGGCGTCGCCCTTGGCCGGCTCGACGCGGATGGTGATATCACCATGCTCGACTACCGGCAATTCGAACTGACTGATCTGGTAGCCCTTGGGCAGATCCGGGTAGAAATAATTCTTGCGCGCGAATACCGACTTGCGATTGATGTCGGCACCAATGGCCAAGCCAAAACGGATGGCTTTTTCCACTGCGGCCTTGTTCATCACAGGCAAGGCGCCAGGCAGGGCAATATCGACCACCGCGGTTTGCGTATTGGGCGCGGCGCCAAAGGCCGTGCTCGCGGCAGAGAAAATCTTCGATTGGGTGGAGAGCTGGGCGTGGACTTCCAGCCCGATCACAACTTCCCATTGCATGGTTTTATCTCTTTAAAGCTGGGAGTGGGGAGTGGGGAATGGGGTGTTACCCCACCCGCGCCGCCGGTACTCCACATGGTTTGCCAATGACAGATTTATTCCGGAGCGGGGCTGAGTTTCTACTCTCAACTCCCCACTCCCAAATCCCTAATTATCGCTTGAACCCGGCCAGCAGCAATCCGGCCCCCACAAACAATCCGCCAAAAGCCAGGTTCAGCTTGCGGATATGTGCCGGATCGCGCAGTGCGGAAAGCACGCGCGCAGCCAGCAGCGTGTAGCCACTCATGACCACGGCGTCGGTAAAGAACAGCGTGCCGGTGCAGATGGCGTATTGCACGAATTGCGGGCCGTGCGGATCAATGAACTGCGGCAGCACTGCCAGCATGAAAATGATGCCTTTCGGATTGCTGGCGTTGACCAGAAAGCCCTGCATGAACAACTGGTGTGGCGATCGTGCATTTTCCATGCTCATTTCCATCGGTTTGGCTTCAGCGCGCCATTGCTGGATGCCAAGCCAGACCAGATAGGCCACACCGAACCACTTGATCAGGTTGAATGCCAGGATCGAGGTGGCCAGTACCGCGCCCAGGCCCATGGCCACGATCACCACCAGCAGCAGAATTCCGGCCTGCAGGCCCAGAATGTTCCACACGCTCTTGCGGTAACCGTAGCGCATGCCGGCGCTCATGCAGGAAATGGCACCGGCACCGGGCGACAGGCTGATGAGCCAGGATGCGGCAAAGAAGGCGAGCCAGGTATGCAGTTGCATGGTTTACAGTGCCGGCGCGCGGGTATGCCAGTCGGTGGCCAGCTGGAACTGGTGCGCCACATTCAGCATTTTTGCTTCGCTGAAATAGTTGCCGATAATCTGCAGGCCAACCGGGCGATTGTTGCTGCCAAATCCCACCGGCACGCTCATGCCGGGCAGGCCAGCGAGGTTCACGCCCAGCGTGTAGATATCTTCCAGGTACATCGCTACCGGATCACTGTTTTTCTCGCCCAGATTCCAGGCGGTAGTCGGTGCCACCGGGCCCATGATCACATCGCACTGGGCGAAGGCTTTCTGGAAATCCTCAGCGATGATGCGGCGGATCTTCTGGGCCTGCAGGTAATAGGCGTCGTAGTAGCCATGGCTCAACACATAGGTGCCGGTCAGAATGCGGCGCTTCACTTCCCAGCCAAACCCTTCGGCACGCGATTTCTCGTACATGTCGGCCAGGCCGTCGTACTCGGCGGCACGATGGCCATAGCGTACGCCATCGAAGCGCGACAGGTTCGAAGAGGCTTCGGCTGGTGCGATCACGTAGTAGGAGGGAATCGCCAGCCGGGTATTGGGCAGGCTGATCTCGACCACTTCCGCGCCAAGTTTCCTGTATTCGGCAATCGCGGCTTCGATCGCTGCGGCGACATCGGCAGCCAGACCTTCAGCAAAATATTCGCGGGGCAGGCCGATTTTCAGGCCGGTCAGCGGCTGTGCCAGATCGCGTGCGTAGTCTTCCTGGCCGCGCTGCAGGCTGGTGGAATCGCGCTCGTCAAAGCCGGCCATCACGTTCAGCAGCAAGGCACAATCTTCGGCGGTTTGGGCAATCGGGCCGCCCTGATCCAGCGATGAAGCATACGCCACCATGCCGAAACGGCTGACCACGCCGTAGGTCGGCTTGATGCCGGTCACGCCGCAAAAAGCGGCTGGCTGGCGGATCGAACCGCCGGTATCGGTGGCGGTGGCTGCGGGTGCTAGGCGTGCTGCCACGGCGGCGGCGGAACCGCCCGAGCTGCCGCCAGGCACTGCGCCCAGGTCCCACGGGTTCTTGACCGCGCCATAAGCGCTATTTTCATTGGACGAGCCCATGGCGAACTCGTCCATATTGGCGCGACCCAGCGTGACCAGCCCGGCCTTTTTGCACTGTTCGACCACATGGGCGTCGTAGGGCGAGATGAAGTTGTCGAGCATCTTCGAGCCACAAGATGTCTTCCAGCCCTGCTGGCAGAAAATATCCTTGTGGGCGAGTGGCACGCCGGTCAGCAGGCCAGCGCTGCCCGAAGCGCGCAGGGCATCGGCAGCCTGTGCTTCGGCCAGGGTTTTGTTGCGGTCAACGGTAATAAACGCGTTCAGCTGCGGGTTCAGTGCATCGATACGGTTCAGGTATTCCGTGGCCAGTTCAACCGCTGAAACCTGTTTGGCAGCCAGGCTGGCTGCCAGCGCTTTGAGAGTGGCATTCAACATACGATTGGCAGGGCAGGGCAGGGTATGCCGCCACCCTTTCTCCCTTATTCAATAACTTTGGGTACCAGATACAGGCCGGCTTCCACGGAAGGTGCCACGGCCTGGAAATCGGCGCGGCGGTCGGGGACGGTGGCAACATCTTCGCGCAGTCGCAGCATCACATCCTGGGCATGCGCCATCGGTGCGATACCGGTGGTGTCGACCGCGCGCATTTCTTCGATCAAACCGAAAATACGGTTCAGTTGTTGCTGTGTTGCGGCAAGTTCGTCGTTGGTCACGGCAATGCGTGCCAGCTTGGCAATACGCCGTACGTCGTCAATAGACAGAGACATGGCTGGTTTTTCCTGTTGATTCTTCAATTTAGCCAAGCCGATAGGGTATCATAGCGGGCTTGTTTATCCCAATCGCGCGCATGGCGCCGAACCTTATCCCGAATTCCCGGTCGTAGCAGCCTGTTGCGGCCTTGAACCGAATATTTGTGCGAGATTTTTCATGTTTGGATTCCTTTCCGGTTATTTTGCCAACGATATTGCTATCGACCTGGGCACTGCCAATACGCTGATCTACATGCAAGGCAAGGGCATTGTGCTGGATGAGCCATCGGTGGTGGCCCTGCATCAGCAAGGTGGCCCCAACGGCAAGAAAACCATCCTGGCCGTTGGCACGGAAGCCAAGAAGATGCTGGGACGTACGCCCGGCAGCATCAATGCGATCCGGCCGATGAAAGATGGTGTGATCGCCGATTTCACCATTACCGAGCAGATGCTCAAGCAGTTCATCAAGAAGGTGAACCCTTCGCGCCTGTTTTCCAGCCCTCCGCGCATCGTGATCTGCGTGCCGTGCGGCTCGACCCAGGTTGAACGCCGTGCCATTCGTGAATCGGCCCTGGGCGCTGGCGCCAACAAAGTGGCGCTGATCGAGGAGCCGATGGCAGCTGCAATTGGTGCCGGTTTGCCGGTGGAAGAGGCAACGGGTTCCATGGTGGTCGATATCGGTGGCGGCACCACCGAGGTGGGCGTGATCTCGCTGGGCGGTATTGTTTATGCCAGTTCGGTGCGCGTGGGTGGCGACAAGTTCGATGAATCGATCATCAACTACATCCGCCGTAACTACGGCATGCTGATCGGTGAAACCACCGCCGAAGAAATCAAGAAGTGCATCGGTTCGGCCTTCCCGGGTACCGAAGTGCGTGAAATGGAAGTCAAGGGCCGTAACCTGGCTGAAGGTATTCCGCGCGCATTCACCATTTCTTCCAACGAAATTCTTGAGGCGCTGACCGAGCCGCTCAACCAGATCGTCTCGGCCGTGAAACAGGCGCTGGAGCAGACACCGCCGGAACTGGGCGCCGACATCGCTGAAAAAGGCATGGTACTGACCGGTGGCGGTGCCTTGCTGCGCGACCTGGATCGTCTGCTGATGGAAGAAACCGGCCTGCCGGTGATCGTGGCCGATGATCCGCTGACCTGCGTGGTGCGTGGATCGGGCAAGGCGCTGGAAAAGCTGGATACCGTCGGTACCATTTTCGCAAACGACTGATTTGGAATCTGAAGCGGTGTGGCGGGGAGCGAATCGATTGGCTCCCCGTTTTCCGCTTCCCATGCTCCCGCTGATATGCAATCCACCCAGCCCACCTTTTTCAAGCAGGGGCCCAAGCCGCTTACCCGCCTGCTGATTTTCTCGCTGCTGTCGCTTGCCCTGATGGTGGGTGATGCCCATTACCAGATGCTGGGACGGGTGCGCGAGCATGTTTCTGTCGTGCTTTACCCGCTGCAGTGGTTGGCCACCGCGCCGTTTACCCTGGTGCGCGAAGCCGGCCAGTTCTTCACCCGTCAAACCGAATTGCTTGCTGAAAACAAGCGCCTGAACGATGCGCAGCTCACGGCCGCCATGCAGGCGATGCGCCTGAAACAGCTGGAAATCGAGAATGCGCGCCTGGTCGAGCTGAATGAGGCACGGCGCGGTCTGCCGCAGGCCAGTCAGTTGGCCGAGGTGTTGTATAACGGCCGTGATCCGTTTTCCGCGCGTCTGATCATCAATCGCGGCGAACGTCAGGGCGTGCAGGATGGCCGCATCGTGGCCGATGCTTCCGGCCTGGTCGGGCAGATCGTGCGGGTACAACCTCAAACCAGCGAGGTGCGCCTGCTGACTGATCGCGGCCACCTCGTGCCGATCGTGGTCGAGCGCAATCAGCTGCGGGCGGTCGTGTATGGCATGGGGCGCAACCTGCCGCTGGAAGTGCGCAACCTCTCGCCCAATGTCGATATCGTGGAAGGCGACAAGCTGCTGACATCCGGCATTGGCGGTTTGTACCCTGCCGGCTTGCCGGTGGCGCGGGTGGTACAGGTCGATCGCCAGGGCGCCTATGCCCGTATCGTTTGCGAACCGGTTTCCGGGATCGAACAGCACCGGTTCGTGCTGGTGCTCGATGCCGTGCCGGCGTTGCCGCCGTACCCGGCTCAGGCCTCCGTGCCTGTCGCCAAATCAGTGCGAAAGGGTTCCTGATGCCGGTTTCCCGCCAGATTCTGCGTCCGATCAGCATCGGATTGATACTTTTCACTTTTTTGGTCGCCTTGCTGCTCAATCTGCTGCCATGGCAGATGGCACAGTCCGATTTCGTGCCGGATTTTGTGGCGCTGTTCCTGATTTACTGGGCACTGAATCAACCGCGTCGTGTCGGCATAGGCACAGCTTTTCTGCTGGGCATCCTGATGGATGTGGGCGATGGCGCGATATTGGGGCAGCATGCGCTGGCCTACGTGCTGATCACTTTTCTTACCCTGTGGCGGCAGCGTCAGATTGCCGTGGCACCGTTCTGGCAGCAGGCATTGTGGGCGCTGTTGTTGCTGCTGCTCTCGCAGCTGCTGATGCAGTTGGTGCGTTCGGTGCTCGGCGCTACGGTTGCCGGCTGGAGTTATTTTGTCGGACCGTTGTTGACGGCCTTGCTGTGGACCCCGTTGTCGAACCTGATGCTGCTGCATCAACGCCGTGACGTGCGCGACGAGTTATGAGAAAGCTGTTTCGCTCGTACGGCAGTTCAGCCAGCATCATTTCGCGCGCCGCTGGCAGTGTGCTCAACAATACGCAGCAGATGCGCTATGCCTTCCTGCTGCGCGTTGCTGTGGCACTGCTGTTTATCGTGGTGGCATTTGGTCTGCTGTTCACGCGTTTTTTCTGGTTGCAGGTGGTCAAGCATGACGAATACCGCACCCAGGCCGAACAGAACCGCATCTCGCTGGTGCCGGTGCAGCCGCCGCGTGGTCTAATCCTGGATCGCAATGGCGTGGTGCTGGCGCACAATTTCGCTGCGTATACCCTGGAAATCACGCCGTCCAAGACCCAAGGACTGGAAGACACAATCAATCGTCTGGCCGAACTTGTCGATATCCAGCCGCGTGACAGGCGCCGCTTCAAGAAACTGCTTGATGAAACCCGTGATTTTGAATCGTTGCCTATCCGCATCCGTTTGTCGGATGAGGAGGTAGCGCGTTTTGCCGCGCACAGCTACAAGTTCCCGGGCGTTGAAATCAAGGCGCGCCTGATCCGCCAGTACCCGCAGGGTGAAGTGGGGTCGCATCTGATCGGCTATATCGGCCGGATCAACGATGCCGACCTGAAAGACATCACCGATGGCGGGCAATTGCCCAATTATCGCGGTGCCGACCACATCGGCAAGATCGGCCTGGAACAGCACTACGAGCATGTGCTGCGCGGCATGACCGGTTTCGAAGAGGTGGAAATCGATTCCGGCGGGCGGGCGGTGCGCACCTTGAAACGTACCCCGCCCAAGGCTGGCGCCAATCTGATCCTGTCGGTCGATATCGAATTGCAGAAGGTGGCCGAAGCTGCGTTTGGCGACAACAAGGGTTCGCTGGTGGCGATTGATCCGACGACCGGTGGCATCCTGGCGTTTGTTTCCAAGCCAGGGTTTGATCCCAACCTGTTCGTCGATGGTATCGATCCGCAAAACTGGAATGAACTGAATACTTCGCCGGATAAACCGTTGCTCAACCGGGCTTTGCGTGGCGAGTATCCGCCCGGTTCCACCTTCAAGCCGTTCATGGCGCTTGCGGCGCTGGAGGGCGGTTTCCGCAGCGCTTCATATGTTTATGCCGATCCGGGGTTCTACACGCTGGCCGGGCATACCTTCCGCGATGACAAGCCCGGTGGGCATGGTCTGGTCGACATGTACAAATCGATTGTCGAATCATGCGATACCTATTACTACACGCTGGCCAACCAGATGGGCATCGACAATATCGCCAAGTTCATGGCGACGGTGGGCTTGGGCGAGAAGACCGGTATCGATCTGGAAAACGAGCGTAGTGGCGTGTTGCCTTCACCCGAGTGGAAGCGCAGCCGCTTCAAGGAACCGGCCCAGCAGAAATGGTTTGCCGGTGAAACGATTTCCATCGGTATCGGTCAGGGTTACAACTCGTATACCCCGTTGCAGCTGGCACACGCCACTTCCACGCTGGCCAATCGCGGCGTCATGTTCAAGCCGCACCTGGTGCAGTTTGTCGAAAATGCCAAGAGTGGTGCACGTACCCGCATCGAGCCGCAGCCGGTCAAGACACTGCCGTGGAAGGCTGCCAATATCGACACCATTCACCGTGCCATGGTCGGCGTAAACAAGGAAGGTACGGGTGCCCGGGCCTTTGCCGGAGCCGGTTATGTCTCGGCCGGCAAGACTGGCACGGCGCAGGTGTTCAGCCTGCGTGGCGCCAAATACGTTGAAGGCGCGGTCAAGAAGCATCTGCGCGATCACGCCTGGTTCACCGCCTTTGCCCCGGCCGAAGCGCCAAAGATTGCTCTGGCCGTGCTGGTTGAAAACGGCGGCTTCGGTGCCCAATCTGCGGCGCCGATTGCACGCCAGGTGCTCGATTACTACCTGTTGGGCAAAAAGCCCAATGCGCCGGCGGCGGAGATTGCACCCACGTCGGCAGGTGATGAGGATGGGCATGCCCATGATTAAGTACTGGTTTGGGCGCTTGCTGCGCAATCTTGATCCGTGGCTGCTGCTGTTCATGCTGCTGGTATTTGCCTATTCGGTGCTGGTGCTCTATAGCGCCTCGAACCGCGATCTCGACCGGGTGTTCAACAAATTTGCCCACCTTGCGGTGGCCTGCAGCGTGATGTGGGTGATCGCCTCGATTCCGCAACAGACACTGATGCGGCTGGCCTTGCCGGTTTACGTGCTGGGGGTGGCGTTATTGCTGGGGGTGGCACTGTTTGGCGAAATCAGTAAAGGCGCGCGGCGCTGGCTGGATATCGGCATCCGCATCCAGCCATCCGAATTGATGAAAATCGGCTTGCCGATGATGCTGGCCTGGTATTTCCATCTGCACGAAGCCAGCCTGCGCTGGAAGAACTTTCTGGTGGCAGCCCTGCTGATGGGGGTGCCGGTCGCCCTGATCCTGCGCCAGCCGGATCTCGGTACCGCCTTGATGGTGGCAGCGGCCGGGTTCTATGTACTGTATTTTGCCGGCCTTTCCTGGAAGCTGATCGCGGCCATGGCCCTGGTCGGGGCTGCGCTGGTTTATGCCGTGCTGGATTGGGATATCTGCAACAACATCCTGCATGAGTACCAGTGCCAGCGCATTGCCACCATGCTTGACCCGAGTGAGGATCCGCTCGGTGCCGGTTATCACATCATCCAGGGAACGGTTGCGATCGGCTCGGGCGGGCTGCTGGGGCGCGGCTGGCTCAACGGCACGCAAACACATCTGGATTTCATTCCCGAGCGCACCACCGACTTCATCTTTGCCGTGCTGGGCGAGGAGTTCGGTCTGTTGGGCAATGGCATCCTGCTGTGCCTGTACCTGCTGGTGATCGGCCGCGGCCTGATGATTGCCAGCAAATCCTCCACCCTGTTTGGACGATTGCTGGCCGGGTCGATAGCCATGACTTTCTTTACCTATGCCGCAGTCAACATGGGCATGGTGTCCGGCGTGTTGCCGGTGGTCGGTGTGCCCTTGCCGCTGTTTTCCTATGGGGGCACGGCCATGGTGTCATTGCTGGCCGGATTCGGTATCCTGATGAGCATCAACAAGGATCGTACCCTGATCAAGGAGTAGACCCATGCAGATGGATCGCAGCACTGGGACAAGACTGGCCTGCCTGGCGGGTCTGCTTGCATTGGCAGGATGCAGTACCGCACCTCGCAGTCCATCGCCCTCTGTGTCCGTGCCGCCTGTAACGGCTGCACCGCAACCGGGCAAGCCTTCACCCTACGCCTGCAATTATTCCCCGCTGGTGCAATCGCGCGGCGGTTTCTACAAGGATGATGGCCCGCTGGAGTTGCCGGCCGGGCTGGATCAGGTGCTGGAACCCTTGCCACGGACCGAACCCCTGCACCGCTGGGCCAACAATCCCTATAGCGTATTGGGCCTGAGTTTTACCCCGATCACGCAAATCGGCGTACTGAAAGAGCAGGGCATTGCATCGTGGTATGGCCGCAAGTTTCATGGCCAGAAGACTTCCAGCGGCGAAGTCTATGATATGTTCCAGATGACAGCAGCGCACCCGACCCTACCGATCCCGAGCTACGCCCGGGTGACCAGCCTGAAAAACGGTCGCAGTGTGGTCGTACGCATCAATGACCGCGGCCCGTTCCTCAAGGGGCGTGTGATCGATCTTTCCTTTCTGGCCGCCTGCCGTCTCGATTACGCCATGCAGGGCAGTACTGAAGTGGAAGTGGTCAGCCTGCTGCCTGGTGCGCAGGAACCTGCTGCTGTCAGCGTTGCCGTCGCTGAACCTGCCAATGTAGAAGTGCAAACCCTCGCCCTGCCGGCTGCGGTGCAGGGAAATGCCCTGCCGCCTACCCAACCCGCAGCAGCCGTGGGCGAGACCATTGCGGCCGCGCCTGGCGGTTTCTTCCTGCAGTTTGGGGCGTTTGGGACGCGCAGCAATGCCGAGAATTTCCGCGCGCATCTGATGCGCGAGCTCGATGAAACACGCGCAGCCAGGTTGCTGATCGAGCCCGCGGGTGCCGTGTACCGAGTGCGTCTGGGGCCATTTGCCGATCGCGCACTGGCGCTGGCCGAGGCCGAACAGCTGCTTGGCCAGAGAAATCTGACTGCGGTCGTGGTGCGTTGACGCCGGGCTGGTCCCCTTGTTTCAGCTGCCCTGACGCGGCCGCAGCAGAAACAGCAGCGTCATCGCCACCAGCAGCAACAGGCCGAAACCGGCTACGGTCTGATTGGGGTTGAACAGCTTGCCGGCAATCCCGTACAGGCTGGCCATCACGAACATCAGCAGGTTTTCGCAGAAATTTTGTACGGCAATCGCATGTCCGGCTCCGACCGAATGGTGGCCGCGTTCCTGCAGGATGGCATTGAGCGGTACCACGAAAAAGCCACCTGCCGCACCCATGACCACCAACACGGCAGCGGCACTGATGAAATCGCCCATGCCGGCCAGTGCCAGCACTGGCATGCCCAGAATCAGCCCGCCCAGCAGGGCGCGCCCGACCGTTTGCAGCGATACCAGCTTTGCCGCCAGCACGGCGCCGATGACGATGCCGATCGATACTGCGCCCATCAGGTTGGCGGGTGTCTGGGCATCGTGCTGGCCGAGTGCGAACGGCACCCAGGCAAACAGCAGCAGGCGCAGCGTAGCCCCGCTGCCCCAGAACAGGCTGGTACCCAGCAGGGACAACCTTGCCCATGGATCGCGGAACAGTGTGGTCAATGCCTGCAGGAAATCGCGCATCAGCCGGGCCGGATGCAGATGCTCAAGCGGATGCTCTGGCGGCAGTTTGGGTATCAGCAGTGTAAGCAGCGTTGCTGCGGTGTAACAGGCGGCAATCACCCATAGCGCGGTATTCAGGGAATGATCGGCCAGCCAGCCGCCTGCCAGCACACCGAGCAGGATGGCGACGATGGTCGAGCCTTCCATGGCGCCGTTGGCCTTGACCAGCAGTGCCGGTCCGCACAGTTGGGTCAGGATGCCATACTTGGCGGGCGAGTAGATGGCCGCGCCGACGCCGGCCAGTGCATAGGCCAGCAGCGGCAGCCAGGCGGGCGGGGCAGCCAGCAGCAACGTGCCAGTCATCGCCAGTCCGGCAACGACCTTGATGCTATTGGCGATCAGCATGACCCGGCCTTTGGGCAGGCTGTCGGCAAACGGGCCGAGCACAGCCGCCAGCACGATATAAGGCAGCACAAAGCTTGCCTGCAGCCAGGGCACCCACTCGTCCGTCCCGCTCAGTTTTTTGACCAGCAGGATGGCGGCAATCAGCAGGGCATTGTCGGCCAAGGCAGACAGGAACTGCGCGGCCAGCACCGCCAGCAAGGCGGGCGTGAACAGACGGTCTTCGCGTTCCTTGATCACGGGCTGCATGTCAGGCCTCTCCAGTCGTGGCTGCCGGTTGGCTTGCCCAGCTTTTGAGCGTGACGTAATCGACCTTGCCCGAACCCAGCAATGGCAGAGCCGGCACCACGCGGATATCGCGCGGCACGGCCAGCATCGGCAACTTGTGCTGGCGGGCGGTTTCCTGCAGGCGTTCGAGCGTCAGGTTTTTGCCCGTCGTGAACAGGATCAGTGCTTCGCCCTTCATTTCATCGATGCGGCTGCTGGCGGCATGCTGGCCGCTGGCATCGGTGAGCTGGGCCAGTTTTTCCACCACTTCCAGCGAAATCATCTCGCCCGCGATCTTGGCAAAGCGCTTGAGCCGGCCCTTGATCGTGATGAAGCCGTCTTCGCCGATCGTCACGATATCGCCCGTGCAGTACCAGCCCTCGCCACGCGCCGAGAGCGTGCGCTCCAGCACACCGGGGCGCTCGACACGCAGATAGCCCAGCATGACGTTGGGGCCGCGCACGTGCAGGATGCCGCCTTCGGCGACACCGGAAACCGGCTCCAGCCAGTAATCGATGCCCGGCATGAACTGGCCGACCGTGCCGCTGCGATAGGCCATGGGCGTATTGACTGCCAGTACCGGCGCCGTTTCGGTCGTGCCGTAGCCTTCCAGGATGCGGATGCCGAATTTCTCGAACCAGAGTTCGCGTACTGCCGGCGACAGTCGCTCGGCCCCGGCCACGACATAGTGCAGGCGGTAAAAATCGTAAGGGTGCGCGTGCTTGGCATAATTGCCCAGGAACGTGCTGGTGCCGAACAGGATGGTGCAATCGCGATCGTAGGCCACTTCGGGAATCACACGGTAATGCAGCGGCGAGGGGTAGAGAAACAGCCGTGTGCCGGTCAGCAGCGGCAACAGTCCACCGGCCGTCAGGCCAAAAGAGTGGAACAGCGGCAGCGCGCTCAGGAATTTGTCGCTTGCCGTAAATGCGATCACCGAGCGGATCTGCGCCAGATTCGACAGCAGGTTGTGATGGCTGAGCACGACACCCTTGGGTGTGCCTTCCGAACCGGAGGTGAACAGGGTTACCGCTTCATCCTGCGGGTCGGCTTGCGGCAGCATCCATCGCGGGGCCAGCAGCGCCGCCAGCAGCCACAACTTGTCCAAGGGGGTGAACTGGCTGCGCAAGTCCTCCAGATAGACCACGCGCCTGGTCGCACCCAGTCCGGCGATGGCATCCTGCAGATGGGCCGCTTCTGCGAAGGCGCGCGAGGTGATGACCACGCGCACTTCGGCGGCAATGCAGGCCGATTCCATGCCGGACAGGCCGGCGGTGTAGTTGAGCATGGCCGGCACGCGGCGCACAGCGGTAATCCCGAGTATCAATGCCAGCGTGGGCACGACATTGGGCAGCAGCAAGCCGATGCGCGCGCCTTCTGGCGCCAGGCGTGAGCTGAGCCGGCCCAGCGCCAGCACCATTTTCAGGATCTCGCCGTAGGAATGCTCGACCCGGCGCATGTCCTCGGCCAGGCGATAGCTGCGTCCCCACACGGCAATGGCGTCGAGCAGGGCTTCAAACAGCGTGCCGATCGGGCAGGAAGCGAACAGCATGTGCTGCATGATCTTGCGCAAGGCTTCGCCGGCCTGGTGGCGCCGCTCATGCGCCGTGCCATGATGCGCAACCTCGATTTTTTCCAGCGGCATCACGATCAGTCGCACCTTGGGCAGGAAGTGGCGCGGATACTGGCTGCCCATGCGGCTGAAATAGCTGAGTCGCGGGCCTTCCAGCCGGATCGGCAGGATGGCGGCGCCGGTATGCGCCGCGATGAAGGCCGGACCGTCGTAGACCTTCATGAGCGAACCGGTGACCGTGATACGCCCTTCCGGAAAGATCACTACCGGTCGCCCGCTTTCGACCACCTTCACCACATGCTTGATGGCCATCGGGCTGATCGGGTCGACCGCAAGGTAATCGACAAACTTCAGCAGATGCCGGAAAAAACCATGCTCGGCCACCCAGGTGTGAACCACGAACACGGGCCTGCCCGGCAGGAACAGGGCCAGCAGCATGCCATCCAGAAATGATTCGTGATTGGCAACGATCAGGAGCCGTTCCGGCAGTTTGGCGGGCCAGTCGCCGCGCACCTCAACCCGGAACAGGATTTTCAGCGCAAGGCGAGCAATCGACATCAACAGCATTTTCATGGTCCGTGGGTTCCGCTTCGAATATCCGAGGCATTCTATGTGCAGCGCACATCCCTTACAAACAAGATCTGCTTGCCGGCCGGAATTGGCGTGGGTATTGCCACTGCGTCAATAGGGTGTTTCCGGTATCATTCGGCACTCAAAATAATTATTGAATCTGACATGACAAAGGGGGGTAACGTGCGAGCACTTTTGGCATTTGCCAGGGGCGTCGACCGGTTGAGTGGCTGGATCGGGCATCTGATTTACTGGCTGATTCTGGCGCTGGTGCTGATCAGCAGCAGCAATGCAGTGGTGCGCAAGACGCTGGATATCAGCTCCAATGCATTTCTGGAAATCCAGTGGTATCTGTTCTCCGCCGTTTTCCTGCTGGGTGCCGGTTATACCCTGTCCCGCAACGCTCATGTGCGGGTCGACGTGCTGTCTGCACGCCTTTCCGAACGCGCACGTGCCTGGATCGATATCTTTGGCACGCTGATCTTTCTGCTGCCGATGACCGGCCTGGTGCTGTACATGGCATGGCCGTTTTTCATGACGTCCTGGCTCGAGGGCGAAATGTCATCCGATGCCGGTGGCCTGGTGCGCTGGCCGGTAAAACTGCTGCTGCCGATCGGATTCGCCTTGCTGTTGCTGCAGGGGCTGGCCGAAATCTGCAAACGCATGGCCTTTCTCAATGGCCTGATCAGTGATCCGTTTGATCATGACGTGGTCGCCGCGGAGGATCAGCCATGATGATCGAACTGATGGCGCCGCTCATGTTCTGCGGTCTGGTCCTGTTCCTGTTGCTTGGCTATCCGGTGGCATTTGCGCTCGGCGCCAATGGCTTGATGTTCGGCATGATCGGTATCGGCATGGATCTGCTCAAGCCAGAATTGCTGCAGGCCTTGCCTGAGCGCATCTTCGGCATCATGCGTAACGATATGCTGCTGGCGATTCCGTTCTTTACCTTCATGGGCATTTTGCTGGAAAAGAGCGGCATGGCCGAAGACCTGCTCGATACCATCGGTCAATTGTTCGGCAAGGTGCGCGGTGGCATTGCCTACGCCGTGATTCTGGTGGGCGCCTTGCTGGCGGCCACGACCGGGGTCGTCGCGGCTTCCGTGATCGCCATGGGTCTGATCTCGCTGCCGATCATGCTGCGCTACGGTTATTCCAAATCGCTGGCGTGCGGCACGATTTGCGCGGCCGGTACACTCGCCCAGATCATTCCGCCCTCGCTGGTGCTGATCGTGATGGGCGACGTGATCGGTGTGCCGATCAGCGACATGTACAAGGGTGCGTTGTTGCCCTCGGCCATGCTGGTAGCTTTGTTCGTGCTTGCGATCTTTCTGGTCAGCATTGTCAAACCTTCGGCTGTGCCGGCAATCCCGGAGGAGGCCCGGCGCGAGCACGGCACGGCGTTGTACCTGCATGCACTCAAGACATTGGTGCCGCCGCTTGCGCTGATTTTCCTGGTGCTGGGGACGATTTTCCTTGGCATCGCCACGCCGACCGAAGGCGGTGCCATGGGGGCGACTGGTGCGCTGGTGCTGGCATTTCTGCGCCGTCGGCTGGATCGGCACCTGCTGAAGCAGGCGCTGGATGATACGACTCGACTGACTACGTTTGTGGTGTTCGTACTGATCGGGTCGACGATCTTTGCGCTGGTATTCCGTGCGGTGGATGGCGATCTGTGGGTGGAGGGACTGTTCAAGCTGGTGCCCGGTGGCGTGTGGGGCTACCTGCTGGTGGTGAATCTGCTGGTATTCATTCTCGGCTGCTTCATCGATTTCTTTGAGATCGTCTATATCCTGATCCCGCTGCTGGTGCCGGTGGCACACAAGCTGGGAATCGACATGGTCTGGTTCGGTGTCATGGTGTCGATGACCATGCAGACTTCCTTCCTGACGCCGCCATTCGGCTTTTCGCTGTTCTATCTGCGCAGCGTGGCACCGGAATCGGTCACGACCCGCGATATCTACCGGGGAATTGTGCCTTTCATCATCCTGCAAATAGTGATGGTTGCCGTCTTGATGCTGTTCCCGCAGGTGGTGCTGCACGATGATGCAGCATTGGCGGGTCAGGCGGGTTCCGAGGCGGGCATGAAGTCGGAAGATGTTTCCAATCTGCTTGATCAGATTGAATAAGGGCAACCAGCCGGGTTAAAACCCGACCCCAAGGAATCATATTCAACTTAAGTGATTTTGGCCGTTTACCCTCTCCCCAACCCTCTCCCGCACGCGGTAGAGGGAGCACGATCGGTGATTTGGCCAATACTCCCCTCGCTCGCTTGCGGGAGAGGGGTTGGGGGAGAGGGCTAATCGATGCGTAAGTGAGCGGCATCAGCCCTTGGGGCCGGGCTTCAAACGGTGCAACAAGCATTAACGGCCGATAGTTGCTTCCTGCATGGCCGATTCAGCCAGACGGAACCAGCTGTTTTCCTGATCGCGGAATTTCTTCCATTCCACATAGATGCGCTTGAATTTCGGATTTTTGGCCGCTTCTTCCTCGTACATGGCGAACGCGGCCTTTTGTGCGGCATCCATCACATCCTTCGGATAGCGTTTTACCTTCACCCCCTGCTTCAGGATTTTCGCCAGCGCTTCCGGGCTCTTGGCATCGTAATCGGCCTGCATGGTTACGTTGGCTTCCGCGGCGGCGACTTCAATCGCAGTCTGATAGGACTTGGGCAGTTTGTTCCATTCGTTATGGTTTACGTAGATCGACAGCATGGCCGACGGCTCCCAGAAACCGGGGTAGTAATAAAACTTGGCCACTTTGGAGAAGCCGAGCTTTTCATCATCATACGGGCCGACCCACTCGGTTGCATCAATGGTGCCTTTTTCCAGCGCCGGATAGATATCGGCACCGGCGAGTGATTGCGGCACGGCACCCAGCTTGGCCATGATCTCGCCGCCCATGCCCGGAATGCGCAGCTTCTTGCCCTTCAGGTCAGCCAGCGACTTGATTTCCATGCGGTACCAGCCACCCATCTGGGTGCCGGTATTACCGGCCGGGAAATTGATGATGTTGTAATCCTTGAAGAATTCACGCATCAGCTTCAAGCCGCCACCACTGTAGAGCCAGGCATTCTGCTGGCGTGCGGTCAGGCCGAACGGCATGGCGGTATCAAAGGCAAAGGCCTTGTTCTTGCCGGTATAGTAGTAGCTGGCAGTCTGGCCGATTTCCACTGTATTGTTCTGCACGGCATCGAGTACCTGCAGGCCGGGAACGATTTCGCCGGCTGCGAATACCCGGATCTGGAATTTGCCATCGGTAAGATCGGATACGCGCTTGGTAAAGTTTTCCGCGCTGCCGTACAGGATGTCCAGATTCTTGGGGAAGCTCGAAGCCAGGCGCCATTTGATGGTGGGGGTTTCGTTGGCCAGGGCCGATGTGGCGAACAGACAGGTGGTCAGCGCAAACATGCTGGCGTGATTTTTCAGCAAGGCAAGGCGGGTCATGCGAGTTCCTTTGGGCTGGTTGTAAAGAAAGTGACGAAGTTATTACGCATACGCCAGGAAAAAGCAAGCTTGTTGTTGTCGACAAACACGTCGGATTGGCCGGAAGGTTTGCGCGGCCGGCGGCTTAAGGCACAATGCAGCGCGGTAGCAGCTATAAAGACTGGGTAATCATGAACCCGGCACTATAAAACTTGTCCCGGATTGGGAAGCCAACATCCATGCTGAGAATGCCGTTTTTGCAGTCGCTGCGTACGCGCCTGATCGTGGCCAGTATCCTGGTACAGAGTGCGGTGCTGGTTGCGCTGCTGTTCAATACCACGCGTATCTGGAACGACATGGCATTGCGTTCCACCGAAATACGCATCACCGAACTCTCGCGTTTGCTCAGCGCTGCATTTGCCGCGCCGCTGCTGAACGGCGACTGGGCACGCGCGGCGGATCTGCTCGACAGCATCCGAACTCCCGCAGGCATTGATTACCTGGTATTGCAGGAGCCCGGCGGGCGCATCATTGCCGCGCGCGGTTGGGATATTGCCCGGCCCTTGCCCGAACCGGATGATCTTGAAGGCAGCCATCGCATTGGTTCCCTGATCAACACCATTGCCCCGGTCACGCTCGGGGGCGATGTGCTGGCTACCCTGCATTTCGGTGTCTCGACCGATATCATGCACGCGGGCATCAGCAGGCTGATCTGGCAGAATTCGCTGACCTTGCTGCTTGGCCTGGGCGTGTCGGTATTGCTGATGCTGATCGTCGGTATCTGGTTGACGCGGCACCTGTATCGCCTGATCGAGTCAGCCGAGCGTACGCTGGCCGGGGACTATGAAGAACTGCCGGTGCCGGCCAGTTCGGATGAAGTGGCGCGTCTTGCCGAGCGTTTCAACGAGATGGTGCGCTCGATCAAGGAGCGGGTGCAGGCTTTGTCGCGCAGTGAAGAGAAGTTTCACATCATTGCCGATTACTCCTACGGAGCCGAGCTTTGGCTGAATCCGGAAGGACGACTGGTGTGGGTCAATGCCTCGATCACGCGACTGACCGGATATTCCGTCAATGAGTGCATGTTGCTGACTGATTTCCCGCTGGTACTGGCGATGGCGGAAGACCGTGATCGTCTGGCCGAAGCGATTGAAACAGCTCTGACGCACCGCACCAGCACGCAGGATTTCGAGTTTCGCGCCCAGCGCCGCGATGGTTCGGCATTCTGGGCCGCTGCTGCCTGGCAACCACTGTTCGACAAGCACGGCAACTATCTGGGCTTGCGTGCCAGCCTGCGCGACAACTCGGAATTGAAAGATGATCGCCTGGCCCTGCGCAAGGCTGTGGTGGAATTGCGCCAGATGCAGGCGCTCGGACAAAGCTACCTCACCCGCGCCGAATCCGAGCGGGCACGTCTGACTGCGCTGTTGAATGCCATGAAATTCGGTGTGCTGTTTGTCGACAGTGAAAATCGCGTGGTCTTCCATAACCCGGCTTTCTGCGATCTGTGGGGAATCTCGCGCGCATTGTCGCTGGCCGGACGTCCGGTTGGACAGGTGTTGCAGCAGGCGGACAACCGGCCGGAGCGTACCCAGGCAATCATTCCGCGCATGGAAGAAACCGCCATGCTGGAAGGTCGCTCCGATTACGGCGAGATCGTGATGAGCGACAGTCGCATCATCAATCAGTACTGCTACGGCGTGACCGATGCGCAGGGTGCCGTCAACGGACACATGTGGATCTATGAAGACGTGACGCAGCAGCGCCAACTGGCCGAACACATGATCAGTCTGGCCGAGCGCGATGCCCTGACCGGTCTTTATAACCGGCACCGGTTCCAGCAGGAGCTGGAGCGCATGGTGTCGGATTGCAGCCGGCGCCAGAACACCATGGCGCTGTTGTTCTTCGATCTGGATGAATTCAAGCATGTGAACGATACATTCGGGCATGGCGTGGGGGATTTGCTGCTGCAGTCGATTGCACGTGAAGTCGGCAAGCAGGTGCGCCGCCATGAAGTGCTGGCGCGCCTGGGGGGGGACGAATTTTCCGTACTGGTGCCCGATTGCAATGAGTTCGAGGTCAGCCGGCTGGCCGAGCGTATTGTGGCCACGATTGGCGCGATCGAATTCGAGACCAATGGCCAGGTCTTGCATCCTTCCACCAGCGTGGGTGTGGCCATTTATCCCCTGCACGCCACCAATGCCCAGGAACTGGTGGCGCATGCCGATTCGGCCATGTACCAGGCCAAGGCGGCTGGCAAATCCACCTGGCGTGTCTATCGGCCGGATTCCGACCTTTCACGCGAAACGCTCACCCGCCTGTCCTGGAAGGATCGTATTGTCGAAGCGCTGGCCTGTGATGGCTTCGAGCTGCACTTCCAGGGCATCTATCACACGCATGATCGCAGCCTGGCTCATCTTGAAGCACTTATCCGCATGAAGGACCCGCACAATGGATCAGGGGTGATCATGCCGGGCCAGTTCATTTCGCATGCCGAAACCACGGGCAAGATCATCGATATCGATCGCTGGGTGTTGCGAAACGTGATCGAACTCTTGGGCCGGCGCAGCGACATTCCATCGATTGCGCTGAATATTTCCGGCCGCTCGTTTGACGAGCCGGATCTGCCGGACTATATCAGCCGCCTGCTGGCGACCCATCGCGTGGCGCCCGAGCGCCTGCTGGTCGAGTTGACCGAAACCGCGGCGGTATCGGACATGCGCGATGCCCAGCGCTTTATCGATGCCTTGCGCGCAACCGGCTGCACCGTCTGCCTGGACGATTTCGGAACCGGTTTTGCCTCGTTTGCCTATCTGAAACAACTGAAGGCCGATGTACTGAAAATCGATGGACTTTTCATTCGCGACCTGCCCACCGATCACGACAGTCAGGTGTTCGTGCGCGGCATGGTGGCGATGGCGCGCGACATGGGCAAGGTGACGATTGCCGAGTTCGTGGAAAACCAGCAGATCTTCGACATGCTGGTGGAAATCGGCATCGATCAGGTTCAGGGGTATTACCTCGACAAACCGATGCGTGACCATCCCAGCTTGCAACTTAATTAGGTCGGGTTTCAACCCGACATGATGCTTTATCTCTCAGCCGCGCTGACCCGCAAAATCTCCCCGTCGCGCTCATCGGTCAGCAGGTAGAGCCAGCCATCCGGCCCGACCCGCACATCGCGCAGGCGTTTGCCGATGTTGGTCAGCAATTTTTCATGGCCAGTAATGCGATTGCCGTCCAGCGTCAGACGTACCAGCATCTGGTCCTTCAGCGCTGTTACAAACAGGCTGCCCTGCCATTGCGGGATGCGTTGCCCGGTATAAAAGGTCATATTGCCGGGTGCGATGCTCGGATCCCAATAGCAGGCCGGTTGCTCAATGCCGGATTTGCTGCTGCCTTCGCCGATCTTGCCACCGCCGTAGTGTCGACCGTAGCTGATGATCGGCCAGCCATAATTCTTGCCGGCTCGCGCGATGTTGATTTCGTCGCCACCCATGGCACCATGCTCGCTGACCCACAATTGCCCGGTCTGCGGATGCAGCGCTGCGCCTTGCGGGTTGCGGTGACCCAGACTCCAGATTTGCGGCAGCA
The DNA here is from genome assembly GCF_055810895.1 of Formivibrio sp. oc-25. NCBI lineage: Bacteria > Pseudomonadati > Pseudomonadota > Betaproteobacteria > Neisseriales > Chitinibacteraceae > Formivibrio > Formivibrio sp. oc-25. The sequence continues at coordinate 215,668 of NZ_JBVVOL010000004.1, forward strand.
CGCCAGAAGTTTTGGCGAAGGGATTGTCAGGTGGAATGTTGCCATCACTGCGGATGCGTACGACCTTGCCCAGATGCGCGGCGCCATCTTGTGCCGGGTCGAATTTCTGACGTTCGCCCAAGGTAACAAACAGCAGGCTATCCCGGCCAAACACCAGACGGGAACCGTAATGGCCGTTGCCGCTAGTCTTGGGCGATTGCCGGAAAATCACCGTACCATCGTGCAGGGAGAGGTTGGCCAGATCGAGTCTGGCGCGAAATACGGCCGTACCGGAGGTATTGCCAGAGCCCGATTCGGCATAACTCAGGTAGATGCGCTGGTTGGCGGCGAAATCCGGATCAAGCGCGATATCGAGCAAACCGCCCTGGTCTTGGGCGTGTACTGCAGGGACGCCTCCAAACGGTTTGGATACGCTACCGTTGCTATCGGCCAGTCGCAACTGCCCGCTGCGCTCGGTAACCAGCATCCTGCCGTCGGGCAGGAATGCGAGTCCCCACGGATTGTTCAGCCCCTTCACCACGCTGCGTGCCTGCAGCACCGGCGAAGGTGTGGCAACCACCATGGCATCGCAGCGCATGCTGGTCGATTCGTCGGCCCAAATAACAGTGCTGCTCAATGCCAGAAATAGCGTGGAACATAAAAACGGCTTCATGGCGAAGGCTCCCAGGGGGTATGCACGTCAGACCTGGTGCTTGGGTTGCAGTTCCAAAAGCAATCTGCAGGATTGAAATCCGGTTTGTCGCAGGTCCGATTGAAACCCTGTTCACCTATATCAACGCAAACGATCGCCAAAATTGACCAGCAATACCCCGGCTACGACCATGGCTGCACCGATCATGCGTGGCATGGACAACTCGCGCATCGGCAAGCCCAGCCAGCCAAAACGGTCGAACAGCAGCGAAGCCAGAATTTGGCCGCAGATGATCAGTGCCAGCATCACAACCACACCCAGGCGCGGTGCAAGCAGCGTGGTGCCGAACACGAATAGGGCGCCCATCATTCCCCCGGTCAGATGCCACCAGTTCACCTGCGACAAACCGGCCAGATCACTCCATTTTTGTTGGGTCAGCAAGGCGGCCAGCGCCAGGGCGAAGGTGCCCACTGCAAAGGAAACCAATGCCGCGAGCGTGGTGCTGCCGCCGATCAACGCTTTCAGCTGGTTATTGATTGCAGATTGCAACGGCACGACCAAGCCGATGGTCAGGGCCAGCAGAAGATAGAACGGATACATGCAGATTCTCCCGAATGAAAAACGGCACGGTTTGCCCGTGCCGCCTGGATGTTTTACCGGAGCAATTCACAATTATGCCTTGTGATACACCTCGGCCCCCTTCTGCACGAACTCGATCGACTTGGCTTCCATGCCTTTCTTGAGCGCATCTTC